>DATCOJ010000033.1:0-2946 GCA_036564785.1 Rhizomicrobium sp.
CCCCCGCAAGCGGGGGGGGATATTTGAGTGTTGCGACTAGATTCTTGTTTTGCCCCCCATCCGCCTTCGCTCGCTGTCGCGAGCTACGGCGAGACAGGCCCCTGCCCCTCCCGGCTTCGCCTTCGGCTACGCCGCGGCAAGTGAGGCTTACTCGGCACGCCGGAGCTTAAGCGGAGGCGGCCCCTCGTTGGGGGAGGGGAAATCGAGATTCCACATCGAGATCGTCCCGATCTAGCGCAATTGCCAAGGCGCCACCGGAAGCCTAGGATTGCGGCCGCTGACGGAAAGACGTCTGTGACAGCCCCTTTCGACAAAATCGCGGACGCGCGCCTGCTCGCGCAAACCATCGTGGACACGGTCCGCGAGCCCCTGCTGGTGCTCGATGCGGATCTGAAGATCCTGCTGGCCAGCGGCTCATTCTATCGCTCGTTCCAGATGAGCCCGGAACACGCGCAGGGCCGCTCCCTGTTCGCGCTGGACGGCGGCGCCTGGGACATTCCCGCGCTGCGCAGGCTGCTGAACCTGGTGGCGAGCGAACGCAGCGTCATGGAAGGGTTCGAAGTGACGCACGAATTTCCCCGCATCGGCGCGCGCGCACTTCTGCTGCATGCCCGCCGGGCCATCGACGGAGACTCCAGCCGCACCCTGATCCTGCTCGGCTTCGAGGACGTGACCGAGCGGCGCGCCATCGAGCGGGAGAAGACACTGCTCCAGCAGCACACCGGCGAGCTGGTGCAGCAGAAGGAGATGCTGCTGGAGGAGATGCAGCACCGCGTTCTCAACAGCCTGCAGATCATCGCCAGCATTCTCATGCTGAAGGCCCGCGCCGTGACCTCCGAGGAGGCGCGCCAGCACCTGCAGGACGCCCACCAAAGGGTGATGTCGGTCGCCGCCGTGCAGCAGCACCTGCACAGCACCGGCCGCGGCGAGCTGATCGAGATGGCGCCGTATCTCTCGAAACTGTGCGATTCGCTGGCCAAATCGATGATCGGCGACGACCGGCGGGAGGCGCTGCACGTGGTGGCCGACAACGGCACGGTGGGCTCGGCCGACGCGGTCAGCATCGGCCTCATCGTCACCGAGCTCGTCATCAACGCCTTGAAGCACGCCTTCCCCGACGGGGCCGCGCCCGGAGTGGTGATCGTGCGCTACGAAGCCAATGGCACCGACTGGAAGATTTCGGTGTCCGACAACGGCGCGGGCAAAGTGGGCGGGATCGCAACGGACGCCAAAGGCGGACTGGGCACCAGCCTGGTCAATGCGCTGGCCAACCAGCTCGACGCCCAGGTCAGCGCCACGAGCGGTCCCGACGGCATGACCGTGTCGATCGCCCACGCGACCTTCACCTCGCGGCCTCCCCTGGCGGCGTGACGGCCGCTCCTGCGGGGCCTTGCGCCCGCGAAAAAGAAAGGCTCCCCGCAAGAAGCGGGAAGCCTTCCTTCAATCCGGCTCGAGAATTGGCGGCCTAGTTCTTCTTGTCGCCGTCGCCATCGTGGCGGTCGCCATCGTGGCCACCGTCGTTCTTGTCATGATTGAGGTCTCTGCGGTCCTCGCGCATGTCGCGGCGATCCTGATGCATGTCGCCATGATCGGAATTCAACTCGCGACGATCCTCGCGCATGTCGTTACGGGAATGGAAGCGCGCATTGATGCGCTCCGCATCGCCGAAGCCTTCATAGCGTCCGCCGCGCCAGACGCCGCCATTGCGGAATTCGATCGAGGCGGGCATCGGGCCACCGCGCCATTCGTTGCGGCGCCAGCGGCCATCGACGAAGAACACGCGCTCGCCGTGATGCATGCGCCAGCGATAGGGGCCATGATACCACGCGCCGCCGAAGTAGATGGGCTCGTAGTAGTATTGCTCGTCATAGGGAGAATAGCCGGGGCCGTAGGGAGAAACGATGACGGCCGGCACGCCGATTCCGATCGACACGCCCACGCCGGCATTCGCCACGCCGGGAACCATTGCGGTCGCGCTGGCCAAAAGAGCCGTCGCGAACGCGGATCTGAGTATCAATTTCATTTGCAGTTTTCCTGGGTTTGAGGAGCCTGTGCGGCGGCAAGATGCCGCCGAACGCTCCCAAAGCTTGTGTTTGCAAGATGTTGGCTTGCGCGAGCGCGCCAACGGCCGCGAGGGCCCTGAAGTGACGCGCTGGGATGAAACACGCGGAGTTTGCTCTACCGCTGCCAGAGTAAACGCGCGTGTTTCCATTTGGTTCCATTCCGCACAGTTCTCAGGGCCGACGCGGCTTTCCTTGGCGCCCGCAAAGACGCAAGGTGTCCGGCGCAAACGGGAGAATCGATATGTCGCTCGGACTCATCCTCGTCATCCTCCTCGTCATTTTCCTGCTGGGCGGCTTCAGCGGCCGGTTCGGCGGCTACGGCTACGGCTACGGCCATGGCGGTATCGGCATCATCGGCGTGATCCTGATCATCGTCGTGGTGCTGCTTCTGATGGGCCGGCTTTAAGCGGACGGACTCGCCGAGGATAGGCGCCTGGCGATGCCGCGGATTGCCTGCCTCCTGCTTTCACTCCTGCTCGCTGCGCTGCCCGCCGCGGCGCAAAGTCCGACGCCGAGCGGCGTCTGGCTGCACGACAACAAGCGAATCCAGATCGAGATCGCGCCCTGCGGCGACCGCTTGTGCGCGAAGCTGGTCTGGTTCCGCTGGCCCAACGACGCCCAAGGCCTGCCCCTGGTCGATCTGAAGAATCCCGATCCGGCGCTGCGCAAGCGGCCGCTGCTGGGGCTCACGGTCCTGCGCGGCCTTCGCCGCACCGGCGACAACACCTGGGAGGGTGGGACGATCTACAATCCCGACGACGGCACCGAGTACAATGCCTCGATGTCGATCCAGAACGACAGCACCTTGCGCGTGCGCGCCTATGTGCTGCTGCCGCTGTTCGGCCACACCTTCATCTGGACGCGGGTGCGCTGACGGCCGGCC
>DATCOJ010000034.1:0-2256 GCA_036564785.1 Rhizomicrobium sp.
CCGCTCATAACGGTCTGGTCGCAGGTTCGAGTCCTGCCGGGCCCACCACACTTCGCTCGCGACGGCGGGGGGAATCGTGGGCTGTGTCCCGCGCTATTTGCCGCCGACTTGAGTCCAATAGGCGAGCCAGTCGGCGATGGCTTGCGGCGTCATGTGGCGGGCGTCCTCGAGCGCGGCGATGTGGCCGCGATCGAGCAGCGTATTGTTGTCGTCGGGATCGACGATCAGCACGCTGGGTGCGCCGGCCAGGCGATCGACGATCCCCCAGCGCGCCGGGATCTGCAGGTTCTTGTTGAAGCGGCCAATGTCCACATTGGCCACCACATAGTGCCGGTCGACGAACGCCTTCACCTCCGGCAGTTCCAGCAGCGCGGCCAGCACGCGGCAATCGCCGCACCAATTGCCGCCGAGATCGAGGAAGGCGAGCTTATGCTGGGCGCGCGCTTTGGCCAGCGCGGCGTCCACCTGCCGGTCGGCATTGGCGGTTTCGTCATAGGGATAGGGAAGCGGCGTCGGCAGATCGGACAGCGACGCGATGCTGGTGATCCTCGGTCCGGAAGCCGCCGCGGGAAAGATGGTCCACCACGCGAGCGCGGCCGCTGCCATCGCCTGTATTGCCTTGCGCATCGGCGCGTTCCAATTCCTGTTGTACTAACCCGGGCCTGATGAAATGCTAGCGCCCGGGCCGGGGTTCCGCAAATGTCGGGTTCGGTGAACGAGGCAAGGGGAATGGCATGAATCGATATCTCGCCATCGGCGCGGCGGCGGTCGCGCTGATCGTCGCCGTGGTCCTGTTCCGCACCTTCACGATCAGCCCGCCTCAGCCGCTCAGCACCGGCACGCCGCCGCCCAGCGTCAACTCGCTGGACGTTGCCAAGCATCTCGCCCAGGCGGTGCGCTTCCAGACCGTGTCTTATGGCGGCGGCGCCCATGAGGCGGAGAAATTCGCCGCGCTGGAGCAGATGCGGACGTGGCTGGCGACGACCTATCCCAACTTCCACCGCGCCGCCACGCGCGAGGTGATGGATCACAGCCTGCTGTTCACCTGGAAGGGCCGCAACGCGAGCCTGCCGCCGATCCTGCTGATGGCGCACCAGGACGTCGTTCCGGTCGTCCCCGGTACGGAGCATGACTGGTCGCATCCGCCGTTTGCCGGCGACATCGCCAGCGGCTTCGTCTGGGGCCGCGGCTCCATCGACGACAAGGGTTCGCTGATCGCCATCCTGGACGCGGCCGAGCGGCTGGCGGCGCAGCACTTCACCCCAGCGCGCACCATCATGTTCGCCTTCGGGCAGGACGAGGAGGTGGGCGGCGGCAAGGGCAACAAGAAGATGGCGGCCGAGCTCGCGCGGCGCGGCGTGCATTTCGCCTGGGTGCTGGACGAAGGCGGCGCCATCATGGACGAGCCGTTCCCCGGCGTGCAGCAGCCGATGGCGGTCATTGCGGTGGCCGAGAAGGGTTATCTTTCGCTCGAGCTGACGGCGCACGGCCAGGGCGGCCATTCCTCGCGCCCGACGCGCGACCTCGCCATCGGACGGCTGTCACGTGCGGTGCTGAACGTGGTCGATCATCCGTTCTCCTCCGGACTAGACGACATCCAGAGCGAGAAGCTGTCGGCGATGGCGCCCTACATGCCGCTCGGCCAGCGGCTGCTGCTTTCCAATCTGTGGCTGTTGGGGCCGTTCGCGACGCACCTGATGGAGAACGTGCCGGAGAGCGCGGCGCGCCTGCACACCACCATCTCGCCCACCATGCTGTCGGCGGGCGTGAAGGACAATGTGCTGCCGCCCGAGGCGCATGCCACGATCAATTTCCGCCTGCATCAGCGTGACACCGTCGAGAGCGCAATCGATCACGTCAAGAAGGCGATCAATGATCCCAAGGTGGACGTTCGCGCGCTGACCGAGACGCAGTCGGAGGCCTCCAAGGTCGCCGATCTCAAGGGTCCGCATGGCCAGTTCCTGGTGCGTGTGGTCCAGGAATCCTACAACGGCATCCCGGTGGCGCCCGACATCACCACCGGCGCCACCGACTCCCGTCACTATCTGCCCATCGCCGACGAGGTCTTCCGCCTCGACGTCTTCCATTTCGGTCCCGACGATCTGGGGCGCGTGCACGGCACCAACGAGCGCCTCGCGGTGGGCGATCTCGGTCCCGCCGTCGGCTTCTACATGCGCCTGATGCAGGAGGTGCGGTGACGGTCGGGGTCACCTATCGCGTTCCGCTTCCCCCCTTGAGGGGGAAGCTGTCAGCGGA
>DATCOJ010000035.1:0-2510 GCA_036564785.1 Rhizomicrobium sp.
TCCCCAACCCGCGTTGTTTGATGCCGACAAACTTCTTGTATTTGCTCAGCCCTCTGATCGGGGATGATGACGGCGGCAACCGCGCGAGGATCGAGGCGGTCTATTGAGCGACTGGCAGCGGCTGCTCGTCGAGGGTCAGGCGGATGGCCTGAAGGATCGCGATGCCGCGTCTCCGGGCGGTCTCGAAGACGGACCTTACATCGGCGTAGAGCTTGGCACCCCACTGCGAGCGGAAGCAGTTGGTGATCTTGCGGAAGATGACGCAGGGGCGGAGCGCCTGTTCCGAGCCGTTGTTGGTCGGCGGCATCGCCCGGTTGGTGACGAAAACGAACAGGTTCTGCCGGTACTTCTTGATGATCCGCAGCAATTTCTGTCCCTGCCGGTTGGCCGGCTCGATCTGGAGCAGCCGGTCGAGCTTGGCTTCCAGCTTTGCGGCATAGGTGACGAGGGTGGAATCTTTGAGCCGGTCGCGCCGGTGGCCGATGGCAACGGCTTGCTTCAGCAGGTTCTTGATGCCCGGCGCAAAGCTGATGTCGCCAGCGTCGATGGCGTATTGCACATCGCGCAGCAGATGAGCGAGGCAGGCCTGGTGGGCGGTCCGCGCCCAACCCATCTGCGCGGCGAGCCGATCCGACACCCAGAAATCCGGGCGCACCGCACCGAGGAACTCGCCGACCACCGCCTTGCCACGGCTCGGTCGGATCAGGAAGCAAGCGCTGTCGCCATTGTGAAAGACCCAGGTCCACCACGTCTTGTTGCCGACCCGCGCGCTGGTCTCGTCGGATTGCAGGATGGTGCCGGACAATAGCCGGTCGCGGATCAGGCTCCTCTGGCGCGCGAAGGCGTCGCCGCTGGCTTCCAGCATATTGGCGAGGGCGCCCTCGCTGATCTCCAGCCCGAGCAAATCAGACATCAGCCGCGCCAGTCGCTCGAACGGGATCGCCTGGGCGAAACGCAAGTACAGCACGAAAGCCCGCAGGTTCGGGCCAAACGGCGAACCCGGCGCCAGCCCGGCCGGTGGAACCGCCCGGAACCGCCGCCTGCAACACGGGCAGCAGCCGCCATGCAGCGTTACGCGCGTTACGTCCGGCACGATCTCGGGGATCTCGATCCGGTCATAGGTGTGAACCGCCGCTTGCGCGACCGCGCTCACATCGGCGCGACAATGCTCGCAGTGATCGGCCAGGATGTCGCGCCGCCGCGTCGGGTTCGGATGTAGCGGCCGGTGGGAGCCAGCATGGGCCTTGGCCTTCGGCTTCGTCTCGCTCTCGCCACTGGCCTTGTGCCCCTGGCTCGGCGGCGTCGAGGAATTGTCCGGCGTCTTCGCTGGCAGGTTCAGCCGCTCACGCAGCGCCGCGTTCTCCGCGATCAGCGCGTCTACCCGAGCCAGCAGCGCGCGGATCAGCGCATCCTTGTCGGCTGACGATAGCGAGGAAAAGTCCGGCGGCGGAGCCATCGAATCGTAGAATCACGATCGCAGCCCCCTGTCAACATCTTGTGGTACCCAGGTGCCTAGCCACTATCACCGCCAAGCCGCTACCCCAGGTGAGCAATTACAAAAATTGTCCTCCCTATCCGGCTAAGACAGGTAGGGCGGCGCCGTTGAGCTGAGCGCCGGCGACGAGCTGGCGGTAGGTGATGGTTGAGCGGCTGGCGGCTCGGCGGAGCAGGAAGTCGGTGAGATCGGCGATGCGGTGGCGGCGATTGAAGCGGTAGTTCCACTCGCGCACATAGCGCGGCAAGTGCTTGGCGCTGACGCCGTGGAAGGTGCCGTTGAGCCAAGTCTTCAGGTTGCTGAACAGGACATGGACGATGGGCAGCACGGCATCGGCGTTTTTACCGCCGTCCTGGACGATCGAGTAGTGGCGGAAGCTGCCGGCGAGACCATCGTAACTGGTGAGACCATCGGTGATGATGCGGGCGCCGGGCTTGGCGTTGCTGCGGACAAAGTTGCCCAGCTCCACCGCGCTGGCGGCCGGCAGGATGGCGATGCGGGCGCTGCCCGCAACGAAGCGGCTCTTCTTGATGCCCTCGCCCTGGCGCGGCGAGGCCGGGACCGTTTCGACGGCGATCGCCATCAGGCTCTTGTTCGGATCAGAGAGGCCGCGGCCCCGGCTCGCCGGCTTGCCGCGACCGCCATAGTAGCTCTCGTCGATCTCCAAGAGGCCGTCGAGCGGGTATTCCGGCCGCTCGCTCAGCGCATGGCGCAGCTTGTGCGCCATCAGCCACGCCGTGTCGTAGCGCAGCGCCAGTTCGCGTGCCAGGAACAGCGCCGACACGCCGCGCTTGTCCTGCGCGATCAGCCACGCCGCCGCGAACCATTTGCGCAGCGGGGTGCGGGTGCGGTGATAGACCGTCCCGGCGGTCACCGAATGCTGCCGCCCGCAGCCGGCGCACTCGAAAACCCGCGGTCGAGTGGCCAGTTGATAAGCCAGCCGCCCGGCGCACCCGGCGCAGACGAACCCGTCCGGCCAACGCAACTGGGCCAATGCGGCGATGCACGCCGCCTC
>DATCOJ010000036.1:0-2274 GCA_036564785.1 Rhizomicrobium sp.
CATCGACACCGCGCAGATGTATGGCAACGAGCGGGCAGTGGGCGAGGGGGTGCGTGCCTCCGGCCAGCGCAGCGAGGTGATGGTCACCACCAAGATTCAGCCGCAGCAGCTGGCGCCGCACGAGCTCGAACGCTCCGTGAAGGAGAGCCTGGCGCTGCTGCGGCTCGACGTTATCGACCTCCTGCTGATCCACTGGCCGAACCCGCGCGTGCCGCTCATCGAGACCCTCGGCGCCATGGCAAAGATGAAGCGCGAGGGCTACGCGCGGGCGATCGGGGTATCGAACTTCACGGTCGCCTTGCTCGACGAGGCCAACGAGGTTACCAGCGAACCGCTGGTCTGCAATCAAGTCGAGTGCCACCCGTATCTCGATCAGGACAAAGTATTGGCGGCCTGCCGCCGGCACGGCATGGCGATGGTGGCCTACAGCCCGATCGCGCGCGGCCAGGCCAAGGCGGACGAACTGCTCGCGCGCATCGGTGAGGCGCATAAGAAGACCGCGGCGCAGGTCTGCCTGCGCTGGCTCACTCAGCAGGGCATCGTGGTGATCCCGCGGACCGCCAGGATCGAGCGGCTGGAGGAGAACCTCAACATTCTGGATTTCGACCTGTCCGACGCCGAGATGAAGGAAATCGCCGGGCTGGCGCGCCGCGGTGGCCGCATCGTCGATTGGACCTGGTCGCCGAAGTGGGATTGAAGGATCACCGTCATGGCCGGGACAAGCCTGGCCATGACAGGTAAATAATGTCCATGACCATCGAAAACGACAGCGCGCTCGTCCTGTTCTCCGGCGGGCAGGACTCCACCGTCTGCCTGGCCTGGGCGCTGACGCGCTTCGCGCGCGTGGAAACGGTCGGCTTCGACTACGGTCAGCGCCACAGGATCGAGCTCGACGTTCGTCCGCGCATCCGCGAGCGGCTGATGGCTTTGGACGCCAGCTGGAAAGCGCGGCTGGGCGACGACCACGTCGTCAAGCTCGATGCGCTGGCCGCCATTTCCGATACGGCGCTCACCCGCGAAACCGCGATCGAAATCGCCGACAACGGGCTGCCGACCACCTTCGTGCCCGGCCGCAATCTGATCTTTTTTTCCTTCGCCGGTGCGCTCGCCTATCGCCGCGGCGCGCGCCACATCGTCGCCGGCATGTGCGAGACCGACTATTCCGGCTATCCGGATTGCCGCGACGACACCGTCAAGGCGATGCAGGTGGTGCTCGGCCTGGGGCTGGACAAGCGCGTCACCATCCATACGCCGCTGATGTGGATCGACAAAGCCGGCACCTTCGCCATGGCCGAGGAGATAGGCGGCGCAGGCCTGCTCGACCTCGTTGTCGAGGACAGCCATAGCTGTTATCTGGGCGACCGCACCCACCGCCACGGCTGGGGCTATGGCTGCGGCGAATGCCCGGCCTGCCGCTTGCGGGCGCGAGGGTTTGCGGAATTCAAGAGCTGGCCAAGAGCAAAGTGAAAAATGAGCGCATTGGAAAAGCAGAAGCATATTGAAGGCGGTTTTTTTCTGGTCTTGTTCTGCCTGACCATTCCGTTGGCCAATTGGATGATCGGCCACGTCGGAACGGTTTGTGCAGCCAACGGCCCCTGCCTGCTGCCGGTGGCGCCCGGCCTGATGGCGCCGTCCGGCGTGCTGATGATCGGCATTGCTCTGGTGCTGCGGGACCTTGTTCAGCGCCGATTGGGCGTAGAATTCGGCATTGCCGCGATCGTCGCCGGCGCGGCGATTTCCGCCGGCCTTGCGCCGCGCTCGCTGGTGATCGCGTCGGCCGCGGCGTTTCTGCTGTCGGAATTCGCCGACTTCGCCGTCTACACCCCGCTCGCCCGACGCCGGCTTGTTCTGGCGGTGGTCGCCTCCAGTATTCTTGGGCTGGTGGTGGATTCGATCGTGTTCCTCTGGCTGGCCTTCGGCTCGCTCGATTTCCTGGTCGGCCAGATCGTCGGTAAGCTCTGGATGGTGCTCTTGGCCATCCCCTTCGTCGCCTATCTTCGCCGCCGCGACGCACGGCTCGGCCTGAACCCCGTCTGAGGCAACCATGACCGCCACGCTCGACGCGCTGCGTAACGTCACCACCGGCACCATTACCACCATGCTCTTGAAGAAGGGTATCCGCCGCTCCTGGATGGCCGGCGCCATGCCGTTCGGCTTTTCCGGCATGCGCGTGGTCGGCCCGGCCTTCACGCTGCGCTTCGTCCCGGTGCGCGAGGATCTGGCGACGCCGGAAAGCTGGTCGAAGCCGATCTCCACCCGCAGCGCGATCGAAGC
>DATCOJ010000037.1:0-1782 GCA_036564785.1 Rhizomicrobium sp.
GCAAGAGGAAGCGCGCCGCCGGGCCGATGACGAATTCGAATCGGTAGCGACCGGCATCGCACCCGCAACCGACGAAGAACTCGAGGCGGAAGAGGAGAACGGCGAAACATCCTCCGACGAACCGGAAGCGCATTCTCCGTCTCCGCCCGATGGCCCGACTGAGACCGAAGGGGAAACCCAATTCGATACCAAGCAGATCGGCTTCGCTGACAAGCAGGAGGAGTCGGAGGAACGGGACGACCCTCCCGATGCACCATCGATGGAATTGCTCGCCGCGGAAGAAGCCGAGGAAGGCATCGTCGATCAGCAGACCGCCGCCGACGCGGCCATCGAGGAAGCCGAAGCCGCGCATCAGGACGATGCCCACGCGGATGCAACCGAAAGCATTACTGCGCTTGTCGACCAGCAGTCCGCCTCGGATGATTCTCAGGCAACCTTGCACGACGAAAGCGTGCGCTCGGCACAGGCGCAGTCGGAGCAGCGGCCGGCACAAGCATTGCGCAGCCCGCGGCCGCCGCAACGCTGGGTCCGGCGCCGGCATTACAAGATCCAGGAAGTCATCAAGCGCAAGCAGGTGATGCTGGTCCAGGTGGTGAAGGAGGAGCGCGGCACGAAAGGCGCTGCCCTCACGACCTATCTGTCGCTTGCGGGCCGATACTGCGTGCTGATGCCGAACACGCCGCGCGGCGGCGGCATCTCGCGGAAGATCACCAGCGCCACCGACCGCACCCGGCTCAAATCCGCCGCGGCGGCGCTGGAGCTGCCGGAAGGCATGGGGCTGATCATCCGCACCGCCGGCGAGAATCGCACGAAGGTCGAGATCAAGCGCGACTACGAATACCTGCTGCGCATGTGGGACACCATCCGCGAGCTGACGCTCAAATCCAATGCGCCAGCTTGCGTCTACGAGGAAGGCGACCTGATCAAGCGCGCCATCCGCGACCTCTACAACAAGGACGTTTCGGAGATCGTCGTGGAAGGCGACGACGGCTATCGCAACGCCAAAGAATTCATGCGCATGCTGATGCCCAGCCACGCCAAGAACGTGAAGCCGTACAAGGACACCATCCCGCTCTTCCAGCGCCACCACATCGAGGCGCAGCTGGATGCGATGTTCTCGCCCACCGTGACTCTCAGGTCGGGCGGATACATCGTCATCAATCAGACCGAGGCGCTGGTCTCCATCGACGTCAATTCCGGCCGCGCCACCCGCGAGCATTCGATCGAGGAAACCGCGCACAAGACAAATCTGGAAGCGGCGGAGGAAATCTCCCGCCAGCTTCGCCTGCGCGATCTTGCCGGCCTCATCGTCATCGACTTCATCGACATGGAGGATCAGCGCAACGACCGCAACGTGGAGAAGCGCCTGCGCGATTGCGTGAAGAACGACCGCGCCCGGGTGCAGATCGGCAAGATCAGCCAGTTCGGGCTGCTCGAAATGTCGCGCCAACGGTTGCGTGCCGGCGTCATTGCCGGCTCGACCATCCCCTGCCCCCATTGCGGCGGCCAGGGCATCGTGCGCTCCGTGGAATCCACCGCCCTGCGCGTGTTGCGCGCGCTCGACGAAGAAGGCCAGCGCAGGCGGTCTTCTGCCGTGTCGATGCGGGTGGCGAACGATGTGGCGCTCTACACGCTCAACCAGAAGCGGCGCGAACTGGCCCGCATCGAAGCCGATTACGGCATGACCGTCACCTTCGAGCCCAACGACGAGGTCCTTGCCGGTACTTTCGAGCTCGAGCGCGCGGCGCTGCCTCCGGCGCAGGTGCCGGCCCATCCCAAACC
>DATCOJ010000038.1:0-2050 GCA_036564785.1 Rhizomicrobium sp.
GCGTCCGACCGCCTTGAGCCACCGCTCGCCGCGGACGCAAATGCAGCGATGGTGTCGACGGTTAGATCTGGACGCCCCCCTCTGTGTCAGACAAGTTGCCGCCTAAATAGGAATCGAAACCCTGGGGGCGCTGGAAGACGAACGTGGCTCGATACGGACAAGCGTACAAGGATCGGATAGTGGCGCGGCTGTTGCCGCCGGAGAGTTCATCGGTGGAGCGTGTCTCCCGTGAGGTCGGGATCAGCGTGGCGACGTTGGAGCGTTGGCGGGCCGCCGCCCTGGCCAACGGCGCGGTTGCTGGCAACCAACGCTGGACGGCGGCAGCACGGCTGGAAGCGGTGATTGTCACAGCTGCGATGGACGAAGCGGCTCGCAGTGCCTGGTGCCGCGAGCAGGGGCTGTATCCGGCGGAACTGGATGCCTGGAAGCGGGATGCGATCGCCGGCCTCGGTGAGCCGCGGGCGGCTAGCGCTGTGGAAGCTCGGCAGGACCACCGGCGGGTCAAGGAGTTGGAGCGGGAACTGCAGCGCAAGGACAAGGCGTTGGCCGAAACGGCCGCCTTGCTGGTATTGTCAAAAAAACTGTCGGCGGTCTTCCACGACGGCGAGGACGCATGACCCGCCCGGAAGACCGCCAGATCCTGATCCGCGACATCGCGCAAGCCCGGGTGGAAGGCGCACGGCTCGCCCCAGCCTGTGCTCTGGCCGGCATTGATGCCCGCACCCTCCAACGCTGGAAAGCCGGCGAAGGTCTGACGCGGGGAGATCGCCGGCCAGATGCCAACCATCCGGTCCCATCGCACGCTTTGAGCGAGGCCGAGCGGGCCCAGATCGTCGCGGTGGCCAACGAACCGCGCTTCGCCGACACGCCGCCGGCGCGGATTGTCCCGGCACTGGCCGACGAAGGTATCTACATCGCCAGTGAGTCCAGCTTCCATCGTGTGCTGCGCGCACACGGCCAGATGAACCCCCGGGGACGGGCCCAGCCGCCGCGGACGTCGCGCCCACCGACCACGCACATCGCCACACGTCCCGGCGACGTCTGGTGCTGGGACGTGACGTTCCTGCCGGCACAAATCCAAGGACGCTGGTTCTACTTCTACCTGATCCTGGACCTCTACAGCCGCAAGATCGTCGGCTTCGAGGTGCATGACACCGACAGTGCCGAGCACGCGGCTCACCTGGCTAGGCGAACAGCGCTCGCCGAAGGGGTGCACGCCAAGCCGGTGCGCCCAGTGCTGCATGGCGACAACGGCGCAACTCTGAAGGCAACAACAGTTTTGGCCATGCTGCATTGGCTCGGCATCGAGCCATCCTACTCGCGTCCGCGCGTGAGTGATGATAATTCTTTCGCTGAAGCACTGTTCCGCACCGCGAAGTATCGGCCGGAGTTCCCCCTCAAGGGATTCGCCGATTTGGATGCCGCCAGGCAATGGGCAGCGCGCTTCGTGCATTGGTACAATCAAGAGCACCGCCACAGCGGCATCCGCTACGTCACCCCGGCGCAGCGTCATGCCGGGCAGGATGGCCCTGTGCTCATCGCCCGTCACGCGGTCTACCAGGACGCCCGGCAGCGCAACCCGCAACGCTGGAGTGGGTCGACCCGCAACTGGACACCGGCTGGCGCCGTCACCCTCAATCCGGAGCGTGACATCGTGGTTCGGGCGGCCACCTCACAAATCCAGCTTTCCGGTTCGATCGGCGAGCCTGCTTTCCCGCCCCGACCTGGCAGCGCCCAAGCCGCGACGCGCAACGCAGGAGATGGGAGGAGCGGAGCCACCCGGAACCACGCGCAGAGCGCCCTGGCGCACGAGCATGGCGAGGATGGCGAGCACCGGACCTTCTCCGTAGTGAGCACCGTGGCACACTCGGCACCAGTCGGAGGTTCGCATCTCCGGACACCTACCCCGCAAGCACAGCGGCATCGTCAATAGGAGAAATCATTACGGGATTTAAGCGGCAACTACCTTGACACGCACCGAGTTCGACCGGGCCGACCTCGCCGATTACCTGGAAGTCCATGCCCGCGAAGAGACCGGGCACCACAATCT
>DATCOJ010000039.1:0-26828 GCA_036564785.1 Rhizomicrobium sp.
CGGCCGATAGCAGCGATGGCGCAAGGCCGTGGCGTAGAGCTTGAGCGCCCGCCAGGGATGGTCCGGCGCGATGCCCTTGGCGATGGTCCAGCCGCGGCAGCCGTGATAGGCGCGCGCCGGAAGGCGCGGCTTCATCTCCTCGATCCAGGCCTGCATGCGCGCACCTCTGCGCCCCGCCGAGGTGCGCGTGGGATCGTGCAGGTCGTGCCAGACCGCGCCAGGCTTCTCGAGCATGGCGAAGCGGCAACCGGCGAGATAGAGCCGGATGGCGAAGTCGGTGTCTTCGCCGAAGCGGATGGTTTCGTGATAGCGCACCCGCCGCGCCAGCTCGCGCTCCACCGCCAGCGTGATGGTGGGCACGAAGCCGCGGTCGCACAACAGATAGATCGCCATGTGCTCGCCTGCGCGGATGGCGCGCGGCGGCTTGAGCAGGCTGCAGCCGTTGCCGCGATCCACCACCACGCGCGCATAGCCGGCGAGATTTTCCGATCCTTCGAGCAGGTCTTTCATGCGCTCGAGATGGCCCGGCAGGAATTCGTCGTCGGAGTCGAGCGGTGCGATGTAGCGGCCCCGCGCCGTATCGAGGCCGGCATTGCGCGCCGCGCCGCCGCCCCGGTTCTCCTGCTTCAGATAGCGGATGCGCGGATCGCCGAGCGCGCCAATCACCGCGGCCGGGTCGTCGCTCGAGCCGTCGTCGACCACGACGATCTCGAAATCGCCGCAGCTTTGCGTCAACACCGAGTGGAGCGCGCGCCCGAGCACGTGGGCCCGGTTGTAGACCGGAACGATGACGGAGAAGAGTGGATTCATGCGAGCCGCCATGCCAGCGAGCGCGCCGGTTCGGTGTCGGTGCGCGGCGCGCGCTGCGTGCGGCGGCGCAGCAGCGCCAGCATCAGCACGAAGGCGATCCAGGCCGGGCCGTCACTCTCCAGGAAATCCGACTCCACGAAATTGTGCAGCAGCATGAAGACGAAGATGGCGAACAGCATCGGCATCAGCGGATCGCGCAGCGCGGTGGTGCCGAGAAAGCGGCTGAGCGGCGCGATGACCAGCGCCAGCAGCGCCAGCACGAAGCCGACGCCGCCGATGGTCACCAGCAATTGCAGATAGGCATTGTGACCGTGCGCTTCGCCGCGCACCCAGGAGTCCAGTACGTAATTGTGCAGCGGCGACAGCGCACCGGCATTGGCGAAGGAGCCGAAGCCCGCACCCAGCAACGGATGATCGCCGATAAAAGCGAGCTCGCCCTGCCAGATCGCGATGCGGCCGGTGAGCTCGCCGGGATCGGTCAGGAAGCGGGAGATGTCGTGGTAGTCGGCCATCACGGCGGCGCCGGCGACAACCAGGAGCACACCCAGGGCTGCGGCGGCGATCCAGCGATCCAGCCGATTGTGGCGCACCGCACCATAGATCAACCCGGCGGCGAGCCCGAAGGGCAGAAGCCCGATGGAGGATTTGGAGTGAGTCATCACCGTGAAACCCGCGGCGGCGAGGCACAGCAGCCAATGCGCCGCGCGGCGCGATCTCAGCGCTGCAAAGAAAAACACGATGGCGGTGATGGCGGAAACCGAGCCCGCGATATTCTTGTGGAAGTAGAGGCCGCGCCAGTTGCCGATCAGCTGCGCGTCGCCCTCGCCCGGCAGATGAACCGCCTGGTGCACCAGCGGAATCGACAGCCAGTTGACGATCAGCACGCCGGCCAGCACGTATTTCCAGAGTGCAAGCGAGCGTTCGCGCCCCAGCCTTTCTACGCCAAGCAATGCCGAAAGCACGATGACGCCTTCCAACCCCGCGCGGCGGAGCGTGACGTCCGGGGTGTCGGACCAGAAGGCGCTCAGCACGCACCAGGCAAGCAGGCAGCCGAGAGAGGCCGGCACGGCTTCCAACATTTGGCTGCCGCGGGCGCGCCAAGCCGCAAACACCAGCAGCGCGAAGGCTGCCAGATAGGTGATCTGGCGCCAGGCATCGCCCGCCCCGGTGAAACCGCTTTCGCCCAGCGCAAGCTTGAGCGGATCGCGCACGGCGAACGGCTTCAATCCTACGAAGACGAGCAGCAGGAAGGCGACGAAGGCGAATTCGCTTAGGCGGTCGCGGCTTGCCGCCGCAGCCGGTGTGCGGGCCGCCCGGATTGCGCTAGCCGCCATGGACGGTCGCGTATTCATTGTAGCGATGTCCGAACAGCGCCGCGGTCTTTCCCGCCGCGCGGCACAGCCGGCACAGCGCCTCCACGCTGCGGCTCCGCACCGGAACGATGGCGAGCGGCAAATAGACCAAGAACGCGGCGGCGATCTTGACGAGCTCTCGTGCGTATTGCGCCGGCCTTTGCGGATGCTTGAGGAACACCCGCATGTCGGAATTGCCGGTGCGGTAGGCACGCTGCAGGATCCAGCCGAAACGCGAGCGAGAGGCAGGCACCCAGGAATGCACCACCGCTTCGTCCGCCCAGGCGAAGCGCCGTCCCTGCCGGCGCAGCCGCTCGAAGAAATCGCGGTCCTCGCCGCCGGTGAGTGCGAATTCCGGATCGAAGCAGGGCTTGGCCAATTGCTCGAAGCAGGCGCGCCGCACCAGCACGTTGCCGGTGCTGTCGATCATGGGGAGTGGGCCGCTCTCGTCGCGCAGCGGGGCGATGCCGTGGCAGCGGCCGGCCCAATCTCCCGGCGGGGTTTCGAAGTCGCGCAGGATGGCGCCGTGCAGCGCGTCGGCGCCGGTCTCGCGTTGTACTTTCAGGAATCCGTCGAGCCAGCCCGGTTCGGGCCATTCGTCATCGTCCAGCATGGCCACGAAATCGCAGGGCATGTGCGCGAGAATGTGATCGACCAGCGCGTTGCGGGCCTGGGCGATGCCGCGCTCGGCCACCACGATGCTCTCGAGCGGCCAGCGATAGGCGACGGCGCGGAACCCGGCGCAGAGATCGAATCCCTGGTGCCCATCGCAATCATTGTCGGCGACGAGTACGGAGACGTTGGCGTCCGTTTTCAGCGCCGCCAAGGCCGCAAGCAGCCGCGCCAGCCCCTTGGGCCGGCGAAAGGTTGGGATGGCGACGACGACGTCAACCATGCTGCCGTTTCCAGTGACGCGTGAGGGCGAAGATCTTTCCCGTCATCACCGCATCGCCCGCGACGATGCCGAACAGCGCGCCGATCGGTCCGACCAGCATCAGCAGGGCGAAGGTGGCGGCGAGGGCCACGCCGCTCGACCATGCGCTGGCGCCGGCCAGCGCGCGGAATTCGCCGGCGGCCTGCAGCAGCACCGATTCCGGCGTGCGGAAGGTGCGCAACGCCATGATCAGGGCCGAGATCGCGATCACCGCGATGACATCGGCCTGCGGATAATCCTTCTTCAGCAGCAGATGCGGAAACCAGACCACCAGCACTCCGGCCAATACGAGCGTCGCCAGCCAAACTGCACCCGTTGCCGTTCGAAATTCCTTAACGGTCTGGAAAGCTCCGGCGCGGTCTCCGGCCACCAGCTTGCGCGTCATCAGCGGGCGCTCCATGTCCGGCAGCGCCGCCAGCACCAGCGACACCGGCCGCATGAACAGCGAGCCCAGCGCCAGCACCGCGAAGGCCTCCGGCCCGGAGATGAAGGTCACCAGATAGGCATGGGCATTGACCGTCATCTCGGTCAGCACCACGCCCAGCATCGACCAGCGGGTGAGCTTCTGCCAAACTTCCAGGTAGGGCCTGAGCCGGCCGGTGCGAACCGACTGCCACTGCCGCAGCAGATATGTCTTGTCGAAGGCCGCGAAGCCCGAAATCGCGGCGCCGAGCAGCAGCAGCGTGGCCGACCACATGGTCAACTGGTGCAGCAACTGCAATACGATGAGGCCGGCGACCAGCAACGTGCTGTACGCGAGATCGGAAGCCATCGCCCGGAAGGGATGTCGCATCGCATAGGTGTAGCAGCGGGCGAACCAGCGCAGCGTCATGGTCCCGCCATAGACGCCGAACAGCGCCGCCAGACCGAAGCTCGCCTGGCTCAAATACATCAGCGCTGCCACCCCCAGCGCCACGCCGAACGAGAGCACCAGATTGGCCTTGAGATAGGTCGCCATCTCGCTTTCCGCGACGGCGCCTTCCCGCGCGGCGGCGCGCGCCACCGGTAGCGCCAAAAGCGAGCCGCACAGGCTGAGGCAGAACGGCACCGCCACCAGCATGAAGGAGAACAGGCCGAAGGCCGCGCGCGGAAGCGCATGTAGGAGGATGATGGCGGCGAAGAAGTGCGCGCCGGAAACGGCGAGCGGTCCGAAGGCGGAGATGCTGTAGCGCGCGGTCGCCGCAACGATGCGTTCGGCCACGCCGCGCTTCTCTTCGACGGGCACGCGCGCGAGCAGCGCCAGGACGGTCGCCAGCGCGGTCATCGCGAGCCGCCGAATTCCGGCGCGGTCGCGCGCGTTCGCGTCAGGATGGCGAACAGCGCCAGCGGGTTGGTGATGGCGTAGCGCCAGAACAGCCGCTGCGGCTCGCGCAGGAGGCGATAGAGCCATTCAAGGCCGACGCCCTGCATCCACGCAGGGGCACGGGAATAGTCACCGGTGACGAAATTGAAGCAGCCGCCCGAGGTGACGATCCAGCCCACTCTCAGACGATGCCGGTTTCGCACGCAGAATTCGTATTCCAGCGGAACGCCGAGCCCCACCCAAAGCACGTCCGCTTTGGCGGCATTGATCGCTTCGCAGATTTCGCCTTCCTCCGCGGAGGAGAAGTAACCGTTCCGGCGGCCCGCGATCTCGAGCTTCGGATAGGCCTCGCGCAGCGCCGCCGCGCAGCGCGCATTGGTATCCTCGCCGGCACCGAACAGATAGAAGCGCAAGCCATGCTCGCAGGCGGCGCCGGCCGCATCGTGGATGAAATCGGTGGTGGCGCTGCGCTCGGGGATCGGCGCCCTGGTCATCAGCCTGGAGGCGAAGACCACCGGCTGGCCGTCGGCATGGATCAGATTTGCCGCGCTGAACTGGCCGCGGAAGCGTGCGTCCGTCGCCGCCATGGCGATGGCATGGCCGTTGGAGGCGAAGACCAGCTTCGGCTGCCGCGCGCCGCCCCGCGCCGCCAGGCAATCGCCCACCATCAGCGAGGCGAGCTGCCCGCGCGAGACGCAGGCCGTGCGGATGCCGCCGACCACGACTTCGCGATAGGCGCGATGGGCGCCGCGCCGCTCGTGCCGGGCTGGGGCCGCCGCCGTCGCCTGGGATTGCCGCCGCGCCGCCAGCATCAGTGCGCGTTCCTGTGGCGGAAGATCTCGAAGCCGGTGCGGACGAGAATTTCGATGTCGAGCGCCAGGCTGAGGTTCTGCGCGTACCACACGTCGTGCTCCACGCGCTTTCGCATCGAGGCCAGCGTGGGCGTTTCGCCGCGCAGCCCGTGCACCTGCGCCCAGCCGGTGATGCCGGGCTTGACGGTCTGGCGCAGGCGATAGATCTCGATCAGCTTCTCGTAATGCTCGTCATGGGCGCGGGCATGCGGCCTCGGGCCGACCAGGGACATCTCGCCCTTCAGCACGTTCACCAGCTGCGGCAGCTCGTCTAGGCTCGCCTTGCGCAGGATACGGCCGACGCGGGTGATGCGCGGATCGTTTCTGGTCGCCTGAACGATGCGGTCGCCGTTTTCGAGCACGCTCATGCTGCGGAATTTGAGGATGTCGAACGGCCGCCCATTGAGCCCGAGCCGCGTCTGGCGGAAGAGAATCGGGCCGGGAGAGTCGAGCCGGATCAGGATCGCGATCAGAAGAAGCAGAGGCGAGAAGACACAGAACAGGCCCGCAGCCAGAACCAAATCCATCGCGCGCTTGAGCGCCGCGGCGTCGTGGCTCGCGCCTGCCCGGTCGGAGGACGCCTGGAACTCCAGTGCGACCGCGCCGGTGTCGGCAATGCGCTCCTGAAGGCTCACGATCGGTCCCGCGTCGAGATTTCCGCGAGAGACGAAGTTGCAGAAGCCGCGCCACCGGACCGGAATTCGGCTGTTTCAGGTCGGGATAAATCGCCCGGAATTCCTGGAGATTTGCGATAGCTTGCGGCCGTTGAGAATGAACGATCTGCAAGGCGGGCGGACACGTCTCAATGGGAGACGGCACCCTGCGCCACGATGAGACACTTCCGGCGGTCGAGAGGGTTAACGCGTCAGCGCGCGCTGCCAGCGCCCATGCCGCGCATTGCCGAGCCGCAGCAGCGGCAGGCGGCCGGCCAGATTGGGCTCGCGCGGCGCCAAGCCGTAGCGTGGCAGCAGCCAGGGATTCTGCTTGCCATCCAGCGCGGCGCTCATGGTGGTGAAGGCATAGTCGTAGCCGGCGTCGCGCACCGCCCGCCAGGCGCGGCCGCAGACGTCGCCGCGGTTGCCGAAGGGATAGGCGAAATGCCGGCAGGGCCCGACTTCCGCCTCGATGCGTTGGCGCGGCAGGCGCGCTTGCCGCTGGAGCGACTCTTCCGTTTCGCCTTCGTGCATCGGCCAGTGCCAATGCGCATGGGCGCCGATGGTGACGCCACGCTTGGCCAACGCGCGGACACCATCCCAATCGAGAAAGGCATCCGAAGGATAGCGGTCGACAAGATTTGCGAGGTCCGCCTTTGCCAGCACCTCGCTCATCGCCGCGATGGCGTGCTTGGCCTGTTCCGCTGGCAGCGCGCGCAATTCATGAATCACTTGCTTATCCAGCGAAGCACGATCGCTTTGCGGTGCAATTTCGACGGACTGGCGCAGGTTCGCGATCGCGTAGCATCCCGGCGCTGCGAAGCGGAGGAACAGCCGCGCCAGGAACATGGGATTGCGCGCGGCCGTGTCGATATGTTCGGTGCTGACGAACAAGGTCCAGGGCAGGCCGAACTCGCCCAGTACCTCGGCGGCCGTGCCCAGATTGTTGGCATAGCCGTCGTCGGCCATCAGGAACACCGTGCGCGGATGGCGCTCCGGCCGCTTCAGCACATGGGCGAGATCGGAGATCGGCGCCACGTCGAAATCGGTCTTCAGGCTGCGCGCGATGGCCGCGAAGGCCTCCAGCGCGTGATGGTTGCTCTGCAGCGCCGGATCCTCGAGACGCGGCTCCACGCCGTGAAAGAACACCGCCGCCGGCCGTCCCAGCTGCCGGCCCAGCGCCGGCGCGGCGCGGCTCACCGCGCGGAAGATCTCACCCTGGATACCCATCTTCGTCCTTCATACGGACAATTCGTCTCTCGGCAGTGAACCGCCTCCGTGCCGAAACGGCACAGCCGCCTCTCGCCCGCGCGAGCGAACGCAGCAAGGGCTGGTCCATCTCTTGCTCTGACCGCTCTATCGGCTTCGCGCACCCCGGCGCGGAGACTCTCGAGGATGCATTCATGAATCTGCGCGCGGCGATCGACAGCAAACCCGATTTCGAAACCAGGCTTTCGGCCCGAACGCTCACCATCGGCGTGATCGGGCTGGGATACGTCGGCCTGCCGCTGGTGCACGCCTTCTGGCAGGCGGGCCTCAAGGTGGTGGGCTTCGACATCGACCGCAGCAAGATCGACAAGCTTGCCACAGGCCAAAGCTACATCAACCATTTCGCCAGCGACTGCGTGGCTGCGATGACGGCCTCGGCCCGCTTTGAGGCGACCGACGATTTCCGCGCGCTGGCTGAGGTCGACGCCGTTCTCATCTGCGTGCCGACGCCCTTGACCGCCACGCGCGAGCCCGACCTCAGGGCAGTGATCGCCACCACCGAATCGATCGCGCAGCACATCGTCGAGGGAACGCTGGTGGTGCTGGAATCCACCACCTATCCGGGCACCACCACGGAAGTGGTGCTGCCCATTCTGGAAACGAGCGGGCTGAAGGCCGGCCGCGATTTCCATCTCGCCTTCTCACCCGAGCGCGAGGATCCCGGCAGCGCCTTCGAGACGCGCAAGATTCCGAAGATCGTGGGCGGCTGGGACGAGCGTTCCGGCGAACTTGCGGCCAAGGTCTACGCGCTCGCCTTCGATCACGTGCACCGGGTGAAGAACGCCGAGACGGCGGAAGCGGTGAAGATCACCGAGAACATTTTCCGCGCCGTCAACATCGCCCTCGTCAACGAGCTCAAGCTCGCCTATTCGAAGATGGGTATCAACATCTGGGACGTGATCGAGGCGGCCAAGACCAAGCCCTTCGGCTACATGCCGTTCTATCCGGGACCGGGGCTGGGCGGCCACTGCATCCCCATCGATCCGTTCTATCTCTCCTGGCGGGCGCGCGCCTTCGAGGTCGACACCAAATTCATCGAGCTGGCCGGCGAAGTGAACCGCGCCATGCCGCGCTTTGTCGTGCAGGCCTTGCAGGAGGCGCTCAACACCCGCTTCTGCCGCGCGCTGAGCGGCGCGAAGATCCTGATCGCCGGCATCGCCTACAAGAAGAACGTGGACGATTTGCGGGAGAGCCCGGCCTTGCGCATCATCGAGATTCTGCAGGGGCTGGGGGCGCAGGTCTCCTATCTTGATCCCTACTTCCCGGAAATCCCCATGACGCGGGAGCACGCGAACTTGTGCGGCATGAAGACCGTGGACTTTGACGCATCGACGCTGTCAAGCTTCGACGCGGTGCTGATCGCCACCGACCACGACTGCTTCGACTACGACTCGCTGGTCGCCTGGTCGAAGCTGGTCATCGACACCCGCAACGCGACGAAGAAAGTAACCGCCGGCCGCGACAAGGTGGTACTGGCTTAGCGGAGAGCTATTCGGTGCGCACTACGCGCGAGACCTTCTCGCGCCGATCGCGCTCAAGGAATTTGTCGCGGACATGCGCGAAGAAGCGCGGCGGCAAAGTGCCGTAAGCGGCAGTCGATTCAACCCGCCCCGGTATCGGGCGCAGGTCTGGCCCCGGCCACACAAATTCGTTGGCCTCGGTAATCATCACCCATGACCTGCCGGAATCGAGTCGGAGACGTGCTTTGGTCTCGGCCGGTATTTCGATGGCGTCTGCTGGAGTGGCGGGCGGGCTGTGGCTGACAGGAAGAACGAGGACTTGCTGCTCGCCTCTATCGTCGGAGATCGCCATGACAACGGCGCAAGGTCTATCCTTCGATCCTTCTTCGCGGCCCGCATCCGCCTCCCGCTTCCAGAGATAGGAATAGCGGATGACAAGGCCGGGGTGCGGTGAAGGAAACCTCACGCCGTCCAGTCTTTGAGTTCGTCATCCAACCCGGCGTGCTCGTCGGGGATCTTGGCGGCTTGGATGGCTTCAATCTGGCGATCGCTGAGTTCGCCCGCGGCGACCACGCGGCGGTCGCGGCGCTTGAGCCGGTGGAACTCGTCTGCCGACAACAGGACGGTTCGTTCGCGGCCGTTCTTGGTGATGGCGACCGGTTTGGTCAGGGCGATATCCTGATACACGCCGACATTGCGGTGAAATTCCGCAGCTGTGACCGTCACCGTCTCGTCGGTTGGCATCATTCAAACTCCATACTTCGGCAATAATACGCATAATCCGCACTACCTTCAACCGCAATTCTGCGTGTGTCTCCTTAGCGATGGCTGGAAATCCCAATAGATCGGCGGAAGGTTCCTCGTTTGAGGGGAGAAGGCATGATCGCGGAAAAACCGGCGCTGGCTTTCGGCTGGCGCGTCTACGGCCTCGGGCTGATGGCGATGGCGCTGGTCTGCCTGGCGTGGGGGACTTTCGACCCCGGACAGGCAGTGCCCAAGAGCGTTCCAGGGTACACCGCACTCGCCTATGCCGCCGCCCTCTTCATGCTGGTCTCGGGCGCGGCCATCGAATGGCGCCGCACCGCGGCCTGGGGCGCGGCGGCCCTCACCGCCTACTACGCGCTCGTCGTCGTCCTGCTGATGGACGCGCGCGGGATCATCGCTCACTATGCCGAGTTCGGCAGCTACAGCAACGTCGCCGAGCAGATCGCCATCGCGACGGGCGGGCTGATCGTCTATGCCGCCAACGCGGAGATCGACGCCGCGCGCGCCGCGCGTCTCACGCGCGTCGGCCAAATCGCATTCGGCATTTGCGCGCTGCTGTTTGGCGGCGCGCATTTTTTCTACATGAACTTGACCGCGCCGCTGGTTCCCAAATGGCTGCCGCCGTCCCAGGTGTTCTGGGGCTATGCGACCGGCGTGGCGCACATCGCAGCGGGCCTGGCGATCCTCTCGGGCGTGCAGGCGCGCCTCGCCGCTATCCTGCTGACGGCGATGTACGCCGCCTTCACGCCGCTGGTGCATGTGCCGCTGCTCCTCGCCTCTCCGTCGAGTTTTTTCATCTGGAGCGAGAACGCGCTCAATCTCGCACTCACCGGCGTCGCCTGGGTGGTGGCGGATTCGCTGGCGCGGACAGACGCGCACCTGACGGGACTCGAGTAGTGGTTTCAGTGTCGCTTAAATGCTTCAAGAAACTTCATCTACTATCCTGACGTCACGGATCTGACCTTAGCGGGATCGACGCAAGCCGGTTTTGTCGTTTCACTCTTAGACATTTGGATCCAGCACAACGGCTCACCTTCACGTACAACCGAGTAGTCGGATGCCGTGAAACCCACAAGGGCCCCGCTGGTTAGAATAGCACTTACCATCTCTAGACGTTCTTCCGATTCCTTCAGGTATCCCTCCTTGTCATCGATTCCCAGAACGATCAAAGGCCTTTGGAGGAGGTCAGTCTCCCGCGTGGATTTGTTCACATCTTTTCCGAGGCCAACCCCTAAGATCAGTGGGCGCAAATTCTGAGCCTTCAATTTCCTTACCACGAACGCACAAAGGCTATGAGCGCGTTCCTGTGAAAGTGTTGGCTTATACGCAGATATGGGACGCGCGTCCCGGTATGATTCCAAGCCAACGCAAATCAGCGCGTCCTTGGAACGTAGTTGATTGATGAATACAGAATCATTGAATATCCGATCGACTACCTCGGGATGATCGAATTCTGACTTTCCGAATCGCCAGGGGCTTCCGGCATAGGCAACGTAGACTGTGAACCCTACACTTCCACCGCTTGCCGGTGCGTAGGTGCCAATTTGGACGTGTACCTGCTGATCACCGGGGCGAATTATTTCAGCGTGCATGTCTATTGTGACGGAGCTGTTGTCCGGGAAGAGAAAGGTCACGAAAGATGCTGGTGTTTTGAGTTTACCGGCCGCCGGAACCACAGGTTTCGCCGGCTCTCGCCAAACGAACCGATAAAAACCTAACCCGGCTAAGGTAAGGGAGAGAAAAACCACTGCTGTGAAACCTAGTTTTATCGGGTCACTAGCGGTCCCCAACCAATCTGCAAAATGATCGAATAATTTCTCCATTATCTACTCCCGATGACTTAAACGGCATTCACGCGGGCCCTTTCGGCCCTATGAATTTTCGCGCCACTTCGACTTTCGGCGCCGCTTGCTGTGGTGGCCCCGGACCGAGTCGAACGGTCACGTCCCTCTCGGGACTACGGATTTTAAGTCCGTTGCGTCTACCAATTCCGCCACGGGGCCGCGCGCTGCCGAACCTGGGATTGCGGCCGGGCCCGCGTCAAGCCGAGCCCGGCGCCGCCACCTTGCCGCACTCGGCCGGCGGCGTTAACCTTGTCCGGAGCGCCTAACCCGAGAGGCGGACGATGCACGGCTTTCACGGCATCATCGGCATAGCCGGACTGGCGGTCGCGGTCCTGGCGCTGGTTGTCCAGATCGCGGCGCTGCGGCGCGGCAAGTAGGCCAAACCCGGAAGCCCCCGCCCAAGCGAAGCGAAAAGCGCTGTCGCATCAGGCGCTTGCCATTGGCCACGCCGGCGTTTGACAGGGGAAAGTCCGCCGCTATATTGCGCGGCCTTTCGCGGGGGCCGCCGATCCGGCCTGCCCGCGAAACCCGTTTTCCGCCAAAGTATCGGCCAACCTGGATGATCCATGTCGAAGCGTGCGACTGCCAAATACAAGCTTGACCGCCGGATGGGCGAAAATCTCTGGGGCCGCCCCAAGAGCCCCGTGAACAAGCGCTCCTACGGCCCCGGCCAGCACGGCCAGCGCCGCGCCAAGAAGCTGTCGGACTACGGCACCCAGCTGCAGGCCAAGCAGAAGCTGAAAGGCTATTACGGCAACATCACCGAGCGGCAGTTCCGCCGCTACTACCAGGAAGCCTCGCGCCGCGCCGGCGACACCGGCGAGAACATGATCGGCCTGCTCGAGCGCCGGCTCGACGCCGTGGTCTTCCGCGCCAAATTCGTGCCCACGCCGTTCGCGGCGCGCCAGCTCGTCAGCCACGGCCACGTCAAGGTCAACGGCCGCCGCGTCACCGTGCCCAGCTACTCGGTGAAGGAAGGCGACGCCATCGAGCTCACGGCCAAGGCGCGCGACATGGCGCTGGTGCTGGAAGCGTCCAAGAGCCCGGAGCGCGACGTGCCCGATTACGTCGATGCCGATCACGGCAAGATGACCGCCAAATTCACCCGCACGCCCAAGCTCTCCGACGTGCCCTATGCCGTGCAGATGCAGCCGCATCTGATCGTGGAGTTCTATTCCCGCTAAGCCCCTGGTTTTCCCCTTCCCCCCTTGTGGAAGGTGGCTGGCGAGCGGCGCGTCAGCGGCGCGAAGCCAGACGGAAGGGGGGTGCCCACGATGAACATCCCCCCTTCAGTCATCGGTCGCTCGCGCGACCGCTGACAGCTTCCCCCTCAAGGGGGGAAGCGGAACGCTAAAGTTGGGCCGCAAGCGAGATGCTGGCGGCCCTTTCGCTTTTTGGGGCTCGACCTATGTAGAGTGGCGGGCGGAGGAGACGGCCATGACCTACACCATCTTCGGCGACCGGGGCACCGGCGCCTTCTCGGCGGAAGCAGCCCTTGCCGAAGCTGGCGCGCCTTACGAGTTCCACCGCATCTCGCTCCGCAACAACGAGCAGCGCGAGCCCTCCTTCCTCGCCATCAATCCCAGCGGCAAGGTGCCGGCGCTGCGCCTGCCGGAAGGGCAGATACTCACCGAATCGCTCGCCATCCTGCTCACCATCGCCGACCACTTCCCCAACATGCGGCTGCTGCCGCCGCAGGCGAGCGTGGAGCGCGCCGGCGCCTATCGCTGGCTCGCCTTCATGGCATCGGAGATCTATCCGATGGTAGAGATCACCGATTATCCGCAGCGCTTCGCGCCGGATGGCGAGCAGGCCGAAGCCTTGCGCGAGGCCGCCAAGGCGCGCATCCGCGAGCGCCTGCTGATCGTCGAGCGGCAGGTGGCGGGACCGTGGTTCCTGGCGAGCGGCTTCTCCATTCTCGACATCTATGCCGCGATGTTCTCGCGCTGGCGCGATTCGATCGGCACGGACTGGGTGGCCGAGGGCCACATTCCCAAGCTGGAGGCGCTGGCCCAGGCGCTGTCGGAGCGCAAGGCGATCGTTCCGGTCTGGGAGCGCCATTTCAAGCCGCGCGCGGCTTAAAGCGCGGCGCATGGAACACTAATCGCTACCTTCACAGAAGGTGATGGCGACCGAGGTGATCATGGAACGTCTCTAGTGGTGCAGACAAAAGGCCAAGAAGACAAGCCCAAGCACGGCTAGTCCCGCCAAGATCACTATCGCAAACCGGCCGTTCGCTCGTCCGCGCATTCCGAACAGGCTGAACTCGATCTCGTCTCTATTACTCACTGCCAATCTCCGCCACAGGCGAGCCGCTCTTTCGGTCGCTCAAAAACTCCGTGGGCGGAAGATTGATCCTAGCTGAACCCGTTGGGCTGGTGGGTCAAGGGTTTAGTCAAATTTATCCACATCTTTCAAAAAAATATTCAACAAATTCAACGCCTTAAAGTTGGTGCATAATTTGGTTGGACTCCAGCGGCATGCCTTTTTCGGCGAGGACGAGGCGCAGCTCGTCCGCCTCGTGCGGCGCCTGTTCGGAATGATCCTGGTGCGCGACCGCCTCGACATGGCCCAGGCGATTCAGGCAGGCGCCGCATGGCAACAGATGCATCTTCTGGCCACCGCCAGCGGCTTTGCCGCGCAGCCGATGAACCAGCCGGTCGAGATGGTCGACCGCAATGCGATGCTCGGACGCAAGGATCATTTCGGACCGGCGCTTGCCAAGCTCGCCAATATGCCGGGCTGGGAAGCGACCTTTGTCTTCCGGCTGGGCTATGCCGAGCGCGACGCGCTGCCCTCGCCCCGCCGGCCGCTGAACGACGTCATCATTCGCAACACTTGATCACAATCCGTCATCACCCGGTCGCAACTCCCACAAATCCGTTCGTCATGGCCGACCGAGCCGGAGCGAAGTGGAGGCGAGTTGTCGGCCACCCATGAACACCGTCTAGCAGCGTGTGCATAGATGGCCGGGATTGCCTCCCCCCGGAACAAGTCCGGGGTCCGGCAACCCGGCCATGACGATCTTTGAATCGGCAAAAAGGTCTAAGCGTCCTGCAGCGCGATGCCTTTTTCGGCGAGGAAGGGGCCGAGCTCGTCCGCTTCGTACATCTCGCGCAGGATATCGCAGCCGCCGACGAACTCGCCCTTGACGTAGAGCTGGGGGATGGTCGGCCAGTTGGAGAATTCCTTGATGCCGGCGCGCACCTCGGGGTCCTTCAGCACGTCCACGGCTTTGAACTTGACGCCGAGATTGGTGAGGATCTGCACCGTCGCCGCGGAGAAGCCGCATTGCGGGAACACCGGGGTGCCCTTCATGTAGAGCACCACGTCGGCGGAGGCGATGTCGCTGGCTATGCGGTCGTGGACGGTGTCGGCCATTGTTTTCTCCGCTGGTCGCGGCCCTCAATTGGCTCTCTCAATTAAGCACCGTCTAGGCGACGGTCAAGTGTATCAGCCGATGTCATTTGGCCAATTGTCCCACGGAACACCTCTCTTCTTGAAGACCCGCCCTTCGATCGCTGCTGGGATCAGAAAGACTGCGAGTAGAGCAACCACAAAAACGGCAGCCGCGCACAATGCGCTCAGCCAAAGTGTCCATTTGAGCCACAAGCCAAGTCCCAAGAACGTTGCGATTGCTGTAGCATACGCAATGCAGCGTTCAAGGACATTGAATGCGAGGAGAGGACGATCCGACAAGCACTTACTCCTTCCGTGGTTTGCAGCGCCAGCGCGTGGAGGACGCCGCTCATGCGACCCTTGAGCGCGTCATAGACCATCTGGTGCTGCTGCACCCGCGACTTCCCCTTGAAGGCGGACGAAGTGACCATCGCAGCGTAGTGGTCGTTGTCGCCGGCGAGATCGGTGATGGTGATCTCGGCGTCGGGGAACGCTTCGCGGATCAGCTTCTCGATTGCAGCCATGGCCATGGGACGATCCTAGTCTCCTAAAACTCATCCGTCATCGCCCGGCCGACCCCGGACTTGATCCGGGAGGTCCGGGCGCCCCATTTTTCCTGATCAAATTGGGTCACCCGGATCGCTCGCTAGGAGCGCTCGCGACCGGGTGATGACGGATAGCTGGTTTTGTCGCGCTCGGCCGGGTGATCGCGGCGCGCCTGTGGACTGAAGCAGCCTTCCGGCTTGTGCGGCCTCCCTACTTCGGCAGCACCTGGATGATGGCCATCATGCCGGCGTCCTCATGCTCCAGGATGTGGCAGTGATAGACGAAGTTTCCGGCCGTCGGCCCGCGGAAGTCCATCTTCACCGTGATGCTGGGAAAGGTCTCGCTGATGCCGTCCCAATAGGGCACCTGGAAGGTGTCGTAGAGCTGCTGCTTCTTCTTGGGAATCGGCACGCCGTTGATCGCCTCCACCAGGAAGTGGATCTGGTGCATGTGGAATTCGTGCACTTCCTGGGTGCGGTTCTCGATGGTCCATTCCTCCACCGCGCCCTGGTTGGTGACGATGGCGGGCGGATTGTTGGGATCGTAGAGCGTCTCCTTCTGGCCCTCGACGGTGATGAAGAAATCGACGTGGTCGAAATCCGGCGGATGTTGGCTGCGCGGCCGCTGGTGGCTCTCCTGGAAGTACTCCGAGAAATAGAGCAGGCGCTCTGCGGTGACGGCCGCGTTGGCGAGATCGCCGAAGCGCATGGCGGGTGCAGGACCGCTGGGCGCGGCGGCCTTGGAAAGCTTGGCGGGCGCGTCGGTGGTCTGGATGAGCGCGAGCCGGCGATAGGGATTGTTGTCCGCCGCCTCGCCGCCGTCGATGCCGAGGGTGACGAGCTTGGCCTCCTTCACGCCATCGGGCGGCGCGCTGACGATGAATTCGGCGCGGGCCGCCGGCGCCAAAAGAACATCTTTCTGGGTGACGATGCTGCCCTGGCGGCGGCCGTCCTTCGAGCCGGTGGGCACGCCGTCGAAGGCCACGATCTGCAGCGGCTGCGGCACGCCGTCATATTGCAGCTGCAGGTCCATGACCGTGTTGGCGGCGGTGTTGGCCACGCGCCAGAATTCCTGCGTGCCCTTCTGCATCTTGATGATGGCGGGCCGGTAGAGCGGGAAGTTCACCGGCACGTAGTTGACCGAGACGTCCCAATTGGGCGCCGAGGAGCCGCTGGCGCCGTGGTCCGCGCCGGCCGCGACCGTCTGGTCGCGCAGCGCGATGTAGCGCTCCGGCAACCCCGCCACCGCCGGCTGCACATTGGCGATGCCCTCGACCTCGATGAGGCCCGTGGCGCCGCCTTCCACCGCCACCGACGAGATGCCGTGGATGTGGGGATGATACCAATAGAGTCCCGGCGGCTCGTCCTTCGGGATCTTGAGCTCGTATTTGAACGTCTCGCCGGAATTGACCAGCGTGCGGATCACTTCGTCGCTGTGGCAGGCGGGCGAGGTGTTGGTGCCGTGGAAATGCATGTTGGTGGAGGTGAGCGTCATGGTGGCGTCGCCGCACACCGTGGTGGGGTTCGAGTCCTTCTCGGCCGGGCCGCCGATCACCGGCGGCACCATGTTGGTCAGCGTGATGACGGTGCGGTCGCCGGGATTGACGTGCAGCGTCGGCGATTCCTTGCCGTCGGAGGTGACGAAGCAGAACAGGGTGCGGCCGGCATCGTCCATCGAGGTGAAGTAGTTGAGTGCCACCTTGAGCACGCCGTTGACGCTGTAAAGATCGGGCGGCGGCTGGATTTCGCTGCCCACCGCGAAACGGGGGCACACGCCGCCATCGGCCTTGGCGATGCCGGGCATGGCCAGGCCCAGGCACAGCACAAACAGCAATCCGCGGATGACGTGACGCATCGTATTGACTCCCCCGCGACCGGCGGCTTTTCGGTGACTGGGGAGAGTATCGGCGGGACGGTGGCCGGCGTCCAGCTTTTTGCGAACGATTCTCAATCAATTCTCCAAACCACTCCCTACATGTTCCGTGTGTCCTCAAAAGGGAACATTTAGGCGGGGCAGGATATACTATTGTCACTAAGCCCTCGGGCCAATAACAATATCCGATATGGCACAACGGAGAGAAAGAATTACTAATGTTCTTGTCCAATCTTGTTGCCATAGTCATTTACAATGAGTCCATCAAGTTTTTGCCTGTGGTATCGTTGGGTCTCTTGCTCCATCTTTTTGTCACCTGGCTCCGTGGTTACAAAGTAAACTCTTATCTGATGGCGCTAGCCATTTTTGGACTCTGCGCAAGCATCACAGTCATATTTTCATCGTCGGTCTTCTCGCCCAACGTGCAGCCACTGTCCAAAGAACTGACGGCTAGTGGCATTCAGCGCTCCATCCACATCGAGCCGGTTTTCAACGGACACATTGCGCCTCCCTCCGACGGGTGGTTCGATTCCTACAAGGCGGAGCGCGAATTCCGTGATGCGCCAATCGGCACGATTGCATTCACTCCACCGCCCCAAATGCGGGTCGGAGAGTCGCAAACGGTAAAAGTGCGAATTTCGAGAAGCCAATCCAGACAGGTCATCCAAGCGGACCTAGGCCCCAGTCAAGCTGTGGAGTTTGCCAGCAAGAAGGTTGGGCACAATATGTTGGTCAAATTGTCGGGAGAAGGATTTGAGATCAATCCTTCAGGGTGGATACAGCAATTCGTTCCCGACGAAGAAGTAGCACCTTGGGATTTTGACGTCCTACCCACCAAGGCAGGAGAAACCCGAGAGCTAACTTTGGAAGTCAAAATGGCAATTTGGCAGAATGGCTCCCAAGAGCCACCAGCTTCTATCGAGGTCCTACATCGGACTCTTCGCGTGGATGTAAACTACTGGTGGAGCACCCAACATTTTTTTGCCGAGAACTGGAAATGGTTCTTGGGTGGAATAGGAGCCGTCGTCTTGCCGGCAGGCGGTTACTTCGGCAAACGATGGTTTGAAAGAGATCGACGTCAAAAGGCAAGGAGTCACCCGGCCCAGGCAAGAGGGATCCGGCCCCCTAACGAACCCGCCATCGACGACAATGACGCCTAGTTCATGTTTCTGGGGACTAGGCATTTGCGATTGGTTGGGGTCACGAAAATGCGTTGGCATCGAGGCTGTCGGAGCCTAACGTCCCCGATCGCGTTTCTCCACGGCGTAAGGGACTGACTGACATGAAAACTCCTGTAGCCATCCCGGTCACTATGGCAATTTTTGTAGCGCTTGCCGCCTGCAACCAGCAGCCGGCCAAGAAGGAGCAGACCACCTCCAATTCGACCGCGACGACGACCACGACCACGCAACAGGGGGCGGGTGGCGAGCGGCATCGCGGCTTGCGCAAAGCCTGCGCCACCGAGCTGGCGCAATATTGCCCCGGCGATCAGCGCGGGCGGGCGCGGCGCGACTGCCTGCAGAGCCATATGGATCAGCTCTCGGCCGACTGCAAAGCATCGCTGGAAGCGCGCGGTGCCGGACGGGCCGGCCGCGCCGGCCGCATGGGCGTCCGCCGCCGCGGCATCTGACCGCTCGCCGATTTTGCATTGTGATCCCGCGTCCAACTCCTGCATAGAATAGCCGCAGGAGGGGCTCGATGATGCATCGACGAAGTTTGCTCGCCGCGCTGGCGGCCTGCGCCACGTTGCCCGCTATGGCCAAGCGGAGGGTTTCGCGGATCACGGCGCAGCGCACCGTTCCGGAGCAGACCGGATTCGTGGCGGTGCCGGGCGGCAAAGTCTGGTGGCGACGCGTGGGCGGCGGCGCCAGGACGCCGCTGCTGCTGCTGCATGGCGGGCCGGGCGCCGGCCACGACTATCTCAATTCCATGGCGGCGCTGGCGGAAGATCGCGCCGTCGTCTTCTACGATCAGCTGGGCTGCGGCCGCTCCGATGCGCCGGAAGACGAGTCGCTCTATCGCATCCCGCGCTTCGTCGACGAGCTTGACGCCGTGCGCGACGCGCTCGGGCTGAAGGAAATCGTACTGTTCGGCAATTCCTGGGGCAGCATGCTCGCCATCGAATATCTCACCAGCGGCCGCGGCCGCGGCGTCGAGAAGCTGATCCTCAGCGGCGCGCTGGCGAGCGTGCCGCAGGCGAGCGCCGGCCTGCAGCGCCTGGTCGATCAGCTTCCCGAAGGCGCCGGCGCGCGGCTCCGTCAGCTGGAAGCGGAGAACCGCGCCGCCGAGCCGGAATATCAGCGGCTGGTGGAGCTGTTCTATCACCTGCATCTCTGCCGGCTCGATCCGTGGCCCGCGGATTTCATGAAGACCATCGAGATCATCTCCAAATCGCCGGCCTATCGGGTGATGAACGGGCCCAACGAATTCACCATCACCGGCAACATTCGGGATTGGGACCGCAGCAAGGACCTCGGCGCCATCAAGCTGCCGACGCTGATCACCACCGGCGAGTTCGACGAGGTGACCATGGATTGCCACGAGACCATCAGAGACGGCATCGCGGGCTCTGAGCTCGTGGTGATGAAGGATTGCTCGCATTTGACCATGCTGGAGAAGCCGGCCGCCTACAACGCCATCCTCCGCACCTTCCTGGAGCGCGCATGAGTGATGCCTGGAACGAGATGCTGGACGAGTTCCGCGCCTTGGGCGGCACGGCGGACAATATCTGCCTGAAGCAGGGACCGCTGGGGCGCGGCCTGTTTCCGGTGGACCAGACGAAGCCCGTTCACATCCACATCCCGGAAAATCTGCTCATCGATTCTGCCGATGTGTTCGTCGAGGACGGCCGCTTTCGGGTGTCGCCGAATTCGCCCGCGGGTGCGCGCGAGCGGGCCTTCCTCGAGAACTACGAGAACGCGTTCTCCTGGGGCTCGGGCGGCCACGCCGATGTCGAGCGATTCCTGGAGTCCATGCAGGCGCTTCCCGAGACGCTGCGCGGCCTGCTGGCAGACAAGTTCGGCCTCGGTGTCCAGTTCGAGGACGCCACGCCGGCTTTCGTGCTCAGCCGGTTCCTCGCCGCCCGCATCTTCGGCTATCACGGGCGCAGCGTGGTGATGCCGATCATCGAGCTCGCCAATCACGGCGACGGGTCGAGCTATGGCGACGCGGGCGGGATTTCGCTCTCGGGACAGTTCCCCGGCGAAGTGCTGGTGCGCTATTCGAGTTCCGATCCCTTGCAGATCTTCATGACTTGGGGCTTCGCGACCGACTCGCCGCTGGCCTTGAGCATCGGCGGATCGCTGAACACCAAAGCGGGAAAAGTGGTGGTCATCGAGCGCAAGTTCGAGGGCCAGGTCCGCGTCACCAAGGGCCAGCCGCTGTGGATTCCGGAGGTCGCCATCGACGGCGATCAGGCCACGCTGCAATATCTGATGATCGGCAACCGGCAGTTCCCCCGGCTGTCGAAGGGCATCTTCTACCGCCTGATGCGCGACGCCGGCTTCGTCAACGTGGAGGAGACGTTCGACGTCATCCAGCACATGAATCGCATGCATTTTCTGGAACTGATCGGCGCGCTCGAGGGCCATGAAGGCCCGATGATCCGCACCCTGCGCGACATGGCGCGCTTCCAGCTGCAGGCGATGTCGCATTGCTACGGCGTTAGGGAGGTCTAGCGCACCAGCCCTCGCGGCTATTCCGCCGCGATCAGCGTCTGCGCCGGAGCCTTGCGGTGGAACGGCGTCGACTCGCCGAGCGCCGGCGCCAGCGGCGCTTCTTCGAGAATCGGTTCGCCCCAGAACTCCCGCAAAGAACCGAGACCCTTGCGTGGCCGGTTGCGGAACAGGAATTCGAGGATTTCATCCAGCCACACGCCGGAAGCATTGCGGATGCACCAGCGGAAGGCCCGCCGGCGGGCGCCGTCGCGGTCGCCGATCAGCCGCGCGAGCGCCTTGGGCCGCAAGTGGATGATGACTTCAGTCAGCTTCACTAGGGCGAAAATCTGCCAAGGCTTGAGATAGCGCGTGCCGAGCACCTGATGCCGGTAATCCCACTTCGCGCGCTTCGCCTGCACCACCTCGCGCTCCGCATTGTCCCAATAGAACGGCGTCCAGCGATGCGGCGTGACATACATGGCGTTGAGCAGGTCCGGATCGTAGTGCACGAGCTGGCGCAGCGACCGCCAGTAATCGCCGAAACGTTCCTCCTCGAAGCCGACCACGTGGCCCACCATCGACAGAATGCCGTGGCGCCGCAGCAGGCGCACGGCTTGCAGATCCTCGCGCGTGGTCGAACCTTTCCGGATCTTCCGCATGGTATGCGCATCGGTCGTTTCCATGCCCATCAGCAGGCATTCGAAGCCCGCCTGGCGGTAGAGATGCAGAATGTCGGCATCGCGCACGATGTCGGGCGCGCGGATGGTGGCGAACAGCTTGACCGGCACGTTCTCGGCGATCAGGGCCCTGAGGAAACGTTCGAACAGCCGCTTGGAGGACGTCGGATTCTCGTCCGCGAGATCGACGAAGCCGATTCCCTTCTCGCGATGGAGCCGGCCGATTTCCGCCGCCAGCTTCTCCGGATTGCGGTAGCGCCACTTGGTCCAGAAGCCGCGCTGGCCGCAATAGGTGCAGCGGTGCGGACAGCCGCGCGAGAACTGGACGATGGCGGCGCGGCCGGCGCCCCAGCACTGGTAGAGATCCCAATCCTCGATCAGCTCCCAGCCGGTGCGGTACGCGTCGAGATCGGTGATCATTTCCGCCGCAACGGTGGCGCACACGCGCCCGCCCTCGCGGTGGACAATGCCGGGCACGGCAGCGAGCGGGCGGCCTTCCGCGAGATGGCGCGCGATGCGCTGCGCCGTGCGCTCGCCTTCGCCGCGCACCACGATGTCGATGGCGGGTTCGTCACGAAGGATGTCCTGGCCGTGATAGCTGGGATAGACGCCGCCATAGACGATGGGCACCGAAGGCAGGCGCTCTTTAAGGGCGCGGGCCATCTCCATGGTGACCGGATGGGCCGGGGTCGAGCCGGCGTGGCCGGTCATGATCAGCTCGGGCAAAAAAGCGGCGGCGCGTTCGGCGGTGTCGCCGACCGAGAGATGATGGGCCTCCGCATCCAGCAGCTTGACCTCGTGGCCGTCGTCGATGAGCGCGCCGCCGACCGAAACGAGCCCCAGCGGCATCTGCTCGCCGATGCCGAAGAACCGGCTCACCGCGTGATAGGGCGGATTGATCAGAAGAATGCGCAACGGGTTTCACCCTTGGGTGAACGCCGGGTGCCAGACTGTGTCCGCGCGCGCCGCCGCGCCAGCGGGGAGCGGCGAAATGTCATGCGGCGGCGTGGCGCTGTTTCTCCGCCGGGCTCAGGCGGCGTCCGTTTCGTGCTTCAGCACCTCGTCGAGCTTGATGCCCTGCTTGGTCATCATGGCGATCAGCATGTCGGTCTGGCGTTCGAGATGCTGCAGCACCACCTCGATCTCCTGCTCGGCCTTGACGTTGACCTCGAGGTCGTGCTCGGCGCGGGCTTCGGCGTGGCGGCCCTGGATGTTCTGCCCCACCATGATGAGCGGCATCAGCAGGATCTGGATCATGTTGGAGATGAACAGCCAGAACACGAAGCCCATCGGCGGGTCGAAGCGATAGGCGGGCGGCGCCAGGAAGTTCCACGACAACCAGAAGAACGTCCACACCCCGATGGCGAGAAAGGTTGCCATGGTGCCGACATGGTCGGTGATCCACACGGCGAGCCGGTCGAGCGGCGACAGGCTGTTCATGGTTTCGGTATAGGTGTTCTTCAGGCGGTGGCGCTGGCGGATCTCGGCGATCTTCGCGGCCCATGACGACGGCATGTTGCCCCCCATTTTTCCGGCGGCGATTTCGAAAGCTACGCGGTAACGATTCAACGGCGACGGCTCAGGCGCAACGACTCAGGCGCGGCGACTCAGCGGCAACGACTCGAAGTGAATCGAGTCGTTGCGGAAAGCAAACGCCGACCGCCACCCCAAGTCAAAGTGACGGAAATTTCAGGTTGGGATTTGCAGCCCCCTCACCCTGACCTTCTCCCCCACATTCGTGGGGGAAAGGGAATTCTTTGGTCATCTTCGCGCGAAGGAGAATGTTCACGCGCAGCCGCGGAGAGGAGGTCGCGAGTTCAATGCTCTCACCGCCAGTCGCCCTCGCTGGCATAGGTCTCAACCGCGCGCCGGAAGCCGGCAAAGTCCTCGTCGGACATGCCGGAGAGCGTCACCACTGTGCGGGTGTTCCCGCGCGCCGTGAGTCGCCGATAGTCCTCGATGCTGAGCAGCACCAGCCGCGGCTTGTTGTGCTGGGTGATGGTGACAGGCCGGCGCAGGGCCTCGGCGATGATGTCGCCGGACTTGCGCGAAAGATCGCTGGTCGTATATCGCGTCACGAGCGGGATTCTCCTACAAACGCAGCAACGAAAATTAGTATCAGAATGACGAACATTCCCAATATTATCTTAGCGTATTCCTCGACCACGAATTTCAGGGGCAACACCTCGTTCACCGGAGGACCAACAGAGAACAAGCGAAATATGATGCTTAACGATGCTAAAGCCATGACGATCATGAAAATGAAACCATCAAGTGCCGGTGCTTGCAGATTGGTCAGGTGCGCGAATGCAAAACTCTCAACACTCTGCGGGAGAAACAGTCGAAATGCGTCCGTCACAAAATGTGTGGTCGTTTGAATATCAGCGACGTGCGCAAATATGAAAACATTTAACCAAGCTTGATTAAGGCTATCCGCCACCGCCGGCGTGGCCATGCTGACCAAAACGATCAACGCGAAGGCACTGCCTATTGCAAAACCCGCAATTAGAACACAGCGCAGGCTTCGCGCAGCATGCCAGCCGGCCTGCAATTGTGTAACCAATAGGCTTCCGACGAAAGCGAGTGAGGCGAGCAGAATCGTCACAATGATTGCCAGAAACAAGACTACGAAAACAATTCCGAAAACCCACTTTGCCAAAAACAAAATTGCCTGAACAATTGGGGTGAAGAGCCAGCTCAGAAAGGCCAAGATCGGTTTGACCACCCAATCGTACAATGCAGGAAGGATCACGACAAGCAACGCGATGAAAAGCGCGCCGCCTGCCAAGCGCATAGCATACTTTCGAACCGAGCGGCCGAGCCACCGCAGGGCCACTAGCAGATCACCACGCCAAAGGTAAGCGGCATACAGAAGCGCAAACGCAAGAGTCACAAGTAGTAACGGCCAAGTGTAGTGAAACACGAACGAGAGAATCGCGCTTATCACCGCGCCCACCCAGCGCACAACAAAGATCGTTCCTTTGACAGTGAGAACAACTGCAACGGCAACCCAGGCTAGTAAATGGAGGGCAAAATAACCCAAAACGGTGCCAACGATGCCGCATGCAAACATGCGCAGGCTGTGGCGATGGATGGATAAAATCGCCAGCAAGGCAAAAAACAGCCATAACAGAAAGAAGCTGCACGTCATTGCGCGTTGGAAAAATTCGGAGGGATGGGGTCCCACAAGAATGGCGAGCACGATCTGCATTGCCTGTATCGGTGCGTGCAAGATGGTGCGCCAACCAACGCTCGCCACATTGGCATCGACCAGGCGCGTGAGGAACTTCGGAAAGTTTGTCACCACAAGCGCGAAGCCAATCAGCGCGTAGAGACTAGACTGCCGCAGCCACCGTGGACTTAGGACCTCAGGCTCGTCTCGCGCGTCCGCATGGGAGTTGGCGGTTTCAGCGATAGTCACGGCGCAGCTGCCCCGGCATTTTCCATTAAGACCGTCTCTTTTGCGAATCCGCGGTCGTTCGCGAGCTGGATCCAGAATGCACCATTGGTGTCCGTGGTGCGCGCAATTCCGATGAGTGCAGTGCCTCGATCGAGCGTTTCCAAAATGCGGTACTCAGCGCCTGGGCCCGAACGCACGTGGATATGCTGAGCGCTGACGCCCGGGGCGGCAATGAAGTTCTCCGGTTCCGAAAACGCGCCAACGACCGGGGAAAGTGTGGGCGCGGTTACCGGCTGATCGCTGAATCGGGCATAGATCCAGACCCCAAGTAGCAGAGTTGCGACCACGGCTATCCGAAACGGCTTGTCAGAAATCGCTGTGTCCGACTGCTGATTTGTGACATGCGCCACAGGCGAAGCGCCAATTTGATTTGCCTGCATGAAATGAGCTCCCCACTCCTAAGGTCAGAATAGGACTGGTTGCATAGCTGCACAAGGTTTGGCTTTTATTCGCTAGTATTCAAATGAGGCCAAAAGGAGTTGACAAAAATGCGGCTCTGGATCCTTGAACAGGGTTTCGTTAGCTATTCTCACCCCCGCTTTAAAAACCCCTGCGTCAGCGCGCGGAAGGTTTCGTGGCGCACGGTGTCGAAATCGTAGCGCTCGTTGAATTTGCCGGAGAGCTGAAGCATCACCAATCCGTGGATCGCGGCCCAGAACACGTGCCCGATCAATTCGGCATCACCTTCGAACACGCCTTCCGCGATCAGCTGCTTGACGTGATGGGTCATGGTGGCGCGCGCCCGCTCGATCGCCTTGGCCAGCAGCGGATGATCGTCGGCGCACTCCTTCTGGCTCACCTGGAACATCAGCCGGTAGGCTTCGGCGTGCTCCAGCGCGAAGCGGATATAGGCCTCGCCGGCGGCGTTGGAGCGCGCCACCGCGTCGGGCCCGCGCCGCGCGCCCGCCTCCATGGCCTCAGCGAAATCGTTGAAGGCGCGGGCGCGGATGGCGGCCAGGATCTCGTCCTTGTCCTTGAAGTAGCGGTACGGCGTCATGGGACTGACGCCGAGGCGCGCGGCCACCTCCCGCAAGGTGAGGCCCTCGACCCCCTTCTCGGCGAAAATCTGCAAGCCCGCGTCGCACAGCTTGTCGCGGAAATCCTCGATTTCGGAGGTGCTGAGCGGCTTGGGCATGAAATTTTCGCGGCGACTCGATTTTGGCTCTTGCAATTATAATCTTACGCTATAAATTTACAACGTATATTTTATCGCGGCGGTGCCCGAAGCCGCGCCAGAGGGAGACCCCGCCATGAACGCCCCGGTCAAGATCGAATCCTACAATCCTTATCTCTCCGGCAATTTCGCGCCGGTGCGCAGCGAGGACGATTTCGCGGATCTGAAAATCACCGGCGAAATCCCCAAGGGCCTGGCCGGCACCTTCTACCGCAACGGACCCAATCCTCAGTTCGAGCCGCGCGACGCCAATTATCACTGGTTCGCCGGCGACGGCATGATCCACGCCTTCACGGTTGCGGACGGCAAGGTCAGCTACCGCAACCGCTATGTGCACACGCCCAAATGGGAGCTGGAGCGCGCGGCGGGCCAGGCGCTGTTCGGCACCTTCGGCAATCCCATGACCAGCGATGCCTCCGTCATCGGCAAGGACAGCGGCCTCGCCAACACCAACATCGTTTGGCATGGCGGCCGCCTGCTGGCGCTGGAGGAAGGCCATCAGCCGTTCGAGCTCGATCCCGTCTCGCTCGAGGCGCGCGGCTATCGCGACTATGCGGGCGCCGCCAAACGCTTCACCGCCCATCCCAAGATCGATCCGGAGACTGGCGAGCTGGTGTTCTTCGGCTATTCGGCGGGCGATGCCTTCTTCAGCAACAAGGTCGCGCTCGGCACCGCCGACCGCACCGGCAAGGTGACGCGGCTCGACACGTTCGAAGCGCCGTTCTGCAGCATGATCCACGATTTCTTCGTGACCCGGAATTACGCGCTCGTCCCGGTGCTACCGCTGACGGGCAGTTTGCCTG
>DATCOJ010000040.1:0-5954 GCA_036564785.1 Rhizomicrobium sp.
GACAGGATCAACCGCGACCGCATCCAAGCCACGACTGCGTCGACCGCGGCCTGAGGGAGCGCGCCATGGAGCTCAAAGCCATCGTCGCTTCCACTCCGGACGCGATCCAGAAAGTGTTCGCCCTGCGCGCCGCCGTGTTCATGAGCGAGCAGGACTGTCCCTATGACGAGGAGTTCGACGGCAACGATTTCTGCGCCACGCACATCCTCGGCTATGTCGACGACGAGCCGGCGGCGGTGCTGCGGGTGCGCTACTTCGCCGACTTCGCCAAGATCGAGCGCATGGCCGTGCTGCCGCGGTTCCGCCGCACCCTGATCGCCAAATTCGTGGTTGAGGCCGGCATCGAGATCTGCCGGCGCAAAGGCTATCGCACGCTCTACGGCCACGCGCAGAAGCGGTTGACGCGCTTCTGGTCGAAATTCGGCTTCGTGCCGCTCAAGAAGAATTTTCCGCTGGTCTATTCCGACCACGAATATGTCGAGATGGCCGCGGAGCTGGAGCCGCATACCGATCCCATCACCTTGATGAGCGATCCCTATCTGATCGTGCGGCCGGAGGGGAATTGGGATGCGCCCGGTGCGCTCGACCGCTCCACCGAACGCCCGGCAACCAACCCGCATTGAACTAGGCACGTCCACAGATCGCCCCCCTCCCCTTGCGGGAGGGGGAAAATCATACTCTGCGTCTCCGCGTGATTCCGATTCAGCGCAGGGGTTTGCGGAATTTGTAGACGAACTGGTCGGTCTTGCCGCGGATCGAGGCGTCGAAGACGTTGGCGGTGTGCGGATCGGCCGGATTGCGCAAGCCGTCATCCTCGCTCACAAACTGGAATCCCGCCGCCGTCACTTCCGCCTTCACGGCCGCCGGATCGATGCGGTGCAGCGTGTCGGTGTCGCGCAGGCCCGAGCCTTTCTCCGCCACGTGATCCAGCACGACGTAATAACCCCCGGGCTTGAGCGAATTGTAGATCGCCTTGTTGACCACCGAGAGGTCCTGCGGCCCAAAGAAAGAATCGTGCAGGTCGTGATAGTTCTGCGAGGTCCACACCACGTCGACCAATTGCGGCGTCACGAATTTCGCCACTGGCGCGTGGATCAAGGTGACGTTGCCATAGTTGGCGCCGTCATTGGTGACCGCGGTGACCGAAGGCTGCTTGCCCTTGAGCATGCCGTCGAGCTCGGAGGGGAAGTAGGCATAAACGTGGCCGGAAGGCCCCACCGCCTTGGCGAACAGCCGGGTGAAGTAACCTTTGCCGGGAATGAGATCGACCACCACGGCGCCCGGCTTGACGCCGGCGAAGACGATCATTTCGGCTGGCCTGCGGTTGGCGTCGCGCACGGTGTCGTCGGCCGGCCGCGCCGGATCGGCCACGGCGGAAGCGGCATAGGCCGGGATTTTCGTCGCTGCAGTCTCGGCCGCACCCGCACCCAGCGCCAGCACGGTCGTAAGGGTAACGGCCGCAATGATGGCCGGAACGATCTTTCGCGCATTCATGGAAGTTCTCCCCTCGAGTCCCCTCACGTTAGCATTGGGCGCCCCAAACCGCGAAGCTCACCACGAATGACGATCGGGTGAGGTCCGAAAAGGAAAAGCCCCGGAGACCCGTGAGCTTTGCCGCCGCGCCGCGCATCGATGCTAGTGCTCTGCCGCGAGCTGGTCCGCCAGGCGGTCATGGGCGGTCTGCCAGGCGCGGAAGGCCGGCCGCTGTGCGATCTCCTTCCACGCCTCCGATTCGAAGAAGGCCCGCGGAAGCTGTTTGTTGGAGGCCAGGCTGTAGAGCGCATAGCCGTTGACCGTGAAGGCACGATCCAACCATGGGATGGCTTTCGCGTCTGCGCCAAGCTGGATGTAAAGTTCGGCAACTGACTCAGAGTCGATATTCAGTGCTTCGGCCTCCACGGCGAAAACATCTGCAATCGCGCGCGCGTGGCCGAAATCGCGCCGAGCCATGGCCACCTGAAAGCGGCAGTAGAGCAACGATGCCCGGTCGTCCGTGGCGATATGCGTTTCCATGGTGTTCGCCGCCTCCATTCGGCCGCCCGCTGCATAGGCCGCGCACAACTCGCCCTTTAGGTATGCACCTTCGAGCTTGAGGGCGGCAGCCGCCTCACCCGCCTGTATCGCCTCCCGATTCTTGCCAGCTTCGAGAAGCGTCGCGACCAAGCTTTGCCAGGCGGCCGCGGACAAGGGATCCAGTCGTGTGGCCAATTCAAACCATGGCAGCGCCGTGTTCTGAAAGCCGAGCGTGTCGTAGTAAAAGGCTGTTGCCCGCACCGCGAGCGGATGGCCGGGATTGATCGCCGACAGTCTGCGCAGGAGGTCGCCGGCGACATTCCAATTCTGACGGGCCAAGGACAGGTGCAAGCTGACATACAGCGCGGTGATATTGTTCGCGTCGAGCTCCAGCGCCCTCCGCAAGGCATTTTCCAGTTGCCGAGCCTCATCTGCGGGGAGCGTCGCGAGGTGCGCACGTCCGTCTTGCAGGCGCGCATAGCCGAGCATCGCATACGCCTCGGCAAAGTCCGGCTGCAGTGCCGTCGCCCGCTGGAAAAGGCCGATCGCGGCTCGGTTGTCGGGATCCGTCCGGCGGTCGAAGTAGAACTTGCCCTGCAGAAACGCGCGATAGGCCTCCGGCTTTATGTGGGCAGCGAGCGAAGCAGGGGCCGGCAGAAGCTTCTGGACGAGTGAAGCGGTGATGGCGTGGGCGATTTCGTCCTGCAGCCGCAGGATGTCTCCCAGGTCGCGGTCGTAGGTTTGCGACCACAGATGGTAGCCGCTTCCCGCGTCGATCAGCTGGGCGGTGATTCGAACCCGGTCTCCGGACTCGCGCACGCTGCCCTCCAGCAGCGTCCGGACATGAAGCTTCCTTGCGATCTCCTGGACATCGGCGTGCCTGCCCTTGAACGCAAACGACGAGGTGCGCGCCGCGACTCGCAGCTGCGGCGTGTTGGCAAGATCGTTCAGCAGCTCTTCGGAAAAGCCGTCGCTGAAATACTCCTTCCCCGGGTCGCCGCTCATATTGAGGAAGGGCAACACGGCGATGGAGGCTTCTGCGGGACGGAGAGCAAGTCGTTGCGCGGCCGGACCAGCCGGGCTGCGCAGCCACACGAACAGGAGCAGCCCGGCAAGCAACGCCATGATCGCCAACGAAGCGGCGATCAGCAACGAACGTGCGCCGGCGAGCAAACCCGACGCCGGGATTTCCGCCTGAGGTGAGATCGGCAGATCCGTGGACGGACTCGCGGGGGCCGGTAGGGCTTCACCCGCCTTGAGCCGGAAGCCCACGCGCGGAATGGTCTCCACCTCGAAGGCCGGCGGCCCGGTCAGGTCGGCAATCGCGCGAACCTTTGCGACCGCCCGATTGATGGCGTCCTCGCCGACGATGCGGCCATCCCAGCACTCATCGATCAAGCGGTCTCGCGAGACCACCGCGCCCTCCGCGCGCGACAGTGCCACCAGCACCTGCATCGCCTTGGGTTGCATGACTTCGCGCCGCTCGCCCGCCTCCACCTCGCAAGTGGAGGGACGAATCCTCAACGGGCCGAGCGCGAAATCCGGCGTGCGGCCGAGATCGATCGAGCCGGACCCCTCCGGCGGCCCGGACTGGACACTCATCGCGAAAAAGGCGGCGTGGGCGGCAATAAGGCGGCTGCCGGGCGGCTCCGCGTCCTGTCTTGCGACAACGCCTCAAGGCCCAATGGCCGGGCGAAGCGACATGCTCCGCGCAGCGCAAGCAGGGATGGGGAACGGGCGAAAGACATTGGCCAAGCAGCCTCGGCGGCGAAGGCCATTCTATACGCCTTTCCACCCGAACCTAGTCCCTGCCTGCCTCCGCCGGAAATGCCGCTTCACGGAAAGGCGCCGATGACCGGCGCTCGAAACCAAAGGAGCATGTCATGAAACACTCTCTTATGATCGCCGCCGCCGCGATTGCGCTGGCCGCCGGCAGCTATTCGGCAGAAGCCGGTTGCGTGCAAGCCGCCAGGCACCAAGGCGGCGCCAAGCTCAGCAAGCCGAACAAGGTCCCGCATCTGCCGCCCCTCTCGGGCGAGCGCCCCGACTATAACGGCTCCATCGTCGGGCTTTGGTACGTCGTGCACTATCTTCCCGATGGCAGCGTGTTCTTCGATTCGCTCGAGCAGTGGCACAGCGACGGCACGGAATTCGAGCTGGCCAACGGCTATCCGCAACTTGGCAATGTCTGCCTGGGCGTGTGGAAGCAGATCGGTCCCAGGACAGTCCAACTCAACCACATCGGCTGGGATTTCAAGGAAGACGGTTCGCCGGACGGCACATTCACGCTGACCGGAACCGCGAAGGTCACCCAGCAGGGCAAGCATTGGGAAGGGCCTTACGACGTCAAGATCTACGACGTGGACGGCAACCTGCTCGACGAAGTCACCGGCACTTCGGTCGCCGAACGCATCTCGGTGGAATAGCGGCGCAAAGCTGCCGCAGGTAACAGCTCCTCCTCCCCTTGCGGGAGGAGGAGCCCAATTTCACGGATCCGGATTGAGCCGCAGCAACCTCAGAATCCGAACACCTTTGCCAGCAGCGCCATGGCGGGGCTTTTGAAGCGCAGCGGCGCGTCGTTCACCGCGAGGATGATGCAGTCATCGTCGCCGTCCGCGATGGGATGATGCAGCGTCTCCGGCGTCGCCGTTTGCAGGTCGCCGCGCAGATAGTGGCCGTTGGCATCGGTGTAGCCGCCCGTCAGCACCAGCGAGAATTCCTCACCCTTGTGGGTATGCAGGCTCACGCCATGGCCCGGCGCGCTCTTCACCAGCTGGGCACGGGTGCGGCCGCGCTTCAGGATCGGACGGTAGGCCAGTCCCTTGGCGACGGGCCGCCAGCGCACTTGGTCGAGATCGCCGCCGAGATAGGAGCGCAGCGGCTCCGGCGCCTTGAAGCCGTTGCGCGACGCCGCGCGCGGCGCGGGCTTCGGCTCGGCGCCGTTCAGCCGCGACAGAACGCGCGGCAGCGCCGCATCGGACAGATGCACCGGCTGCATGTCCTCGAGCAGGGCCCCGCCCGCGCTCTCCGCATTGGCGACTTCGCGCCGGCAATCGGGGCAGAGCGCCAGATGCGTGGCCACGATCAGCGACACAGCTTCGTCGCTGGCGCCGGCAGCATAGGCGATCAGCAACTCCTCGCCGGGATGGTGAACGATGCTCATGCCACCGCTCCCAGCGCCGTGCGGATATGCGTCATGGCGAGCCGCAGCCGCGACTTCACCGTGCCCAGCGGCAGGCCAAGCTCCTTGGCGATGAGGCTGTGCGGCTTGTCGGCAAAGAAGGAGAGTTCCACCACTTTGGCCTGCTCGGGAGACAGCAGCGTGATCGCCTCGCGCAGCCGCGCGTCCTCGTCGGCGCGCACCATTCCGGCATCGGCAGCCGGCTCCGCTTCTGGCACAAAGGCCGGATCGTTGGGATCGAATTCAGGACGCCGCTCGCGCCTGAGCGCATCGATGCGCAAATTGCGCGCGATGGTGAAAATCCAGGTCGCCGCGGAAGCCTTGGCCGGATCGAACATCGCTGCCTTGCGCCAGATTGCCAGCATCGCTTCCTGGGCCAGATCCTCGGCCGCCGCGGCGCCGGCTCCCAGCCGCAACAGATAGGCTTTGATGCGCGGCGCGAAGTGGCGGAACAGCATCTCAAAGGCGGCGCGGTCGCGCGCTGCGCCCACTCGGATGAGCAGCGCGTTCAAGCTGGCAGCATCTTGTCCCGGCACGACCATCCGCACCTGCGTCCGACGGCGCATGTCCGCTCGCCAACCGATCGGCCAGGGGCAGAACGGCCGTAATGCGGCAAGCTGCGCATGCGCCATCATACCCGGATTTACGGCCGCGGCAGCCAGCCGGATCACGCGGAGTTCCTTGATCCGGGGGGCCGGCGGCCCCGTATCTACTGGCAGGTCCGCTGGGGAGTTCCGCTTGTACCGTCCCTATCTGCTGG
>DATCOJ010000041.1:0-11879 GCA_036564785.1 Rhizomicrobium sp.
GCCATAGGGGCAGCGAAGATCAACAGCAGAGCCGCCAAGGCCCCAAGTCCCAGTCGCATGCCATCCTCCCGTGGTTGGCCGCGAGCCTAACAGAAGCCGCCCTGTTCCGCGAAGCGCCTAACCCGCCATCAGCCGGCGGTAGACCGCAATGGTCTCGGCGCACATGCGGTCCAGCGAGAAATGCTCTCGCACGTGTTCGCGGCCCCTGCCGCCCATTTCGGCCCGGCCTTCGGCGCTCATGCCGATCATGGTCGAGAGGGCGCCGGCCAGGGCCGCAGCATCGCCCGGGGAGACCAAAAGGCCGGAAATATCGGCCAGCACCGTCTCGCGCGCCCCCCCATGGTCGGTGGCGATGACCGGCCGGCCCATGGCGCCTGCTTCCGCCGCCACGCGCCCGAAAGCTTCGGGATCGGTCGAAGCGGAAATGACGATGTCGCTCGCCAGATATGCTGCCGGCATGTCGGCGACATGTCCGGCAATCACGACACGGTCCGCCAGCCCGGCTCGCGCGATGGCGTCGCGCAGTTCCGCCGCGTAGTCATCCCGCCCCTGCGCGTCGCCGGCCAGCACCGCGCGAACGTTGGAAAGCGCTCGGCCGCGCACCAGTTGCGCCAGCGCCTCGATGAAAACCAATTGGCCCTTCCAGCGGGTCAGCCGGCCGGGCAGGAGGATCACGGTCTCGCCGTCCCGCACGCCCCATCGCGCGCGCAGGCTTTCGATCCGCCCCGGCGTCACCCCCGCGGGATCGAATTCGGCAAGATCGACGCCGCGGGGGATGACGATGATGCGGTCGCGCGCCACGCGATGCTCGCGCGCGATATGCGCCGCGGTCCATTCCGAATTGGCGATGATAGCGTCGCTGCGCACCATGACGGAGTTGTAGAAGCGCTTCATTCGATTGGAGGCGTTGTAGATGCCGTGATAGGTGGTCACGAAAGGAACCGAAGCCATTCTTGCGGCCAGCGCCGCGCTCCAGGCCGGCGCGCGCGACCGGGCGTGAATGAGCTTGACGTTTCTCTGGCGCACCAAACGCGCTAGACGAGTGGCATTCGCAATGATTATGGGGAGTGCTTTCGACGCTACCGGCATGCGGATCAGTCTGCCTCCGACACCAGCCAGGATCGGCTCAAGTCGCCCGCCTTCGGAAGCGACCAGTGCGGCGAGGCCGTCGCGCACCAAAGCGGCCGCGATGTCGATGGTCGTCCGCTCCGCGCCCCCGGTATCGAGCGACGGCACGATTTGCAGGATGGCCGGCGTGGGACTGTGATCCGATGAAATCATGTTAACGAGATGAACCAAGGGTCCTGGATGGCGCGGGAAGACCATCGCCGATTTGCCGTGTCGCGGAAAGCCTGCTTGCTTTCGCCAGCGTTCGCGGGTCTCCTCAACGGATGCGACCGCTCCTCATTTGCATGGCCCTGCTCGGCGCAATGGTTCCGGCCTTGGCCGCGGATTTCTCGGTGCTGGACGACCGCACGCTGGCCGGCAACAGTCGCTATGATCGCTGCCTGTCGCTGACCCAGCGCAACGCCTCCCTGGCGCTGGGAACTGCTGTGGCCTGGCAGGGCAATGGCGGGGATGGCGCCGCGATGCATTGCGCCGCTTTGGCGCTCGTCGCGCTGCGCCGCTATCCGGAGGCGGCCGCCAGACTTGATCAGCTGGGCCACGAGAATATCGGCAGTGCTGCCGGCCGTGCCGCGTTGTTCGATCAGGCCGGCAATGCCTGGCTTCTGGCGCGCCGCGGCCCGGAGGCGATCGCGTCGTTTACCTCGGCCCTGGCGCTGGCGCCGCGCGATGCCGATCTGCTGGCGGACCGGGGGCGCGCCGCCGCGCTGCTCGGCGATTGGAAGTCGGCGGAAGCCGATCTCACCTCGGCGCTGTCGCGCGATGCCTCGCGCGCCGATTTCCTGGTGCTGCGCGCTTCGGCGCGCCATGCGCTCGGCCATAGGCCAGAGGCCTCCGCCGATCTCGACCAGGCTCTACGCATCGTGCCCAACTATGCCGAAGCCTTGGTCGAGCGGGGCGCGCTGAAGCTTGAAGCCGGCGATACGAACGGTGCCCGCAGCGATTGGCAGGCGGTCATCGCGCGCGCGCCGAACAGCACGGCCGCTCAGTCGGCGCAGGAGCATCTCAGGGAACTGCCTCCGCCGAAGGCAAAATAGCTTCGGCCCATTCGGCGCGAACGGACTCGTCCATTTCCTGCTGCCGGTGGATGGCTGCGAGTCCCTGCAATTGCTTCGGCCGCAGGAGGCGTGAGAGGGCCCAGACCGCCATGGCGCGGACCAGCGGCGAAGCATCTTCAAGCAATCGCTCGGCCTCGGGCGCCAGCGTCGCATCGCCGGAATTGCCGATGGCGATAAGCACGTTGCGAACGAAGCGGTCGCGGCCGATGCGCTTGATGGGCGAGCCGCGGAACAGTGCGCGGAAATCGGCATCGTCGAGCCTGGCGAGATCGCAGAGCCGCGGCTGCGCAAGTTCCGCGCGGGCATGAAAGCGCGCTTGCCGCGCCACCGCCGCGAATTTGTTCCACGGGCATACCGCCAGGCAATCGTCGCAGCCATAGATGCGGTTGCCCATGGGTTCGCGGAATTCGCGCGCGACGTGGCCCTTGTGCTCGATGGTGAGATAGGAAATGCAGCGCCGCGCATCGATTTGATAAGGCGCCGTGAAGGCGCTGGTAGGACAAGAATCGAGACAGCGCCGGCAGGCGCCGCAATGGTCCTGCTCGGGCTCGTCTGGGGCGATCTCGAGCGTGGTGAAGAGCGAGCCCAGGAACAGCCACGAGCCGTAGAGGCGCGAGACCAGGTTGGTGTGCTTGCCCTGCCAGCCTGCGCCGGCTGCCTGCGCCAGCGGCTTCTCCATCACGGGCGCGGTGTCGACGAACAGCTTGACCTCGGCTCCGTGGCGGCTCGTGACGTGCTGACCGAGTCGCCTCAGCGCCGCCTTCATCACCTCGTGGTAGTCGTCGCCTTGGGCATAGCAGGAGATGGCGGCGCGGTCGCGCGACGAAAGGCGTTCGTGCGGATCGCGCTTCGGCCCATAGTTCATGCCGAGGACGATGATGCTTTTCGCTTCGGACCACAGTGTCTTGGGATCGGCGCGGGCGTCGGCATTTCGCGCCATCCAGTCCATGGTGCCGTGGCGGTCCTCGGCCAGGAAGATTTCGAGATCGCGGGCGCTCTGCGCCGAACCCTGCGCGGCGGCGAAGCGCACCACGTCGAAGCCTTCGCGCAACGCCTGGGCCCGAAGCTCGGCCCGGATGTCAGCCATCGAGTTCGGCATAATGCGACACCGGCGGCTGTCCCGGCACCCGGTCGGCCAGCAGCGAGCGGAAGGATGGCCGCGATTTCATGCGCATGTACCATTCCGCAGCGGCTTGATGCTCCGCCCACGGAACTTCACCGAAATAGTCCAGCGCCGAGAGATGGGCTGCGACCGCGAGATCGCCGAGCGAGCATTCGCGCGACGCCAGATAGCCGTGCCGTTCCGCGGTTTCGCCCAGCACGGCGAGCGCGAGCTTCAGCGCCTCGCGGCCGCTGCGGATCAGCTCCATGTCGGGCGCGCGCTTGGCTGCGGCCCCGGTGAAGCGCTGCGAGGCCTTCTCGTAAACGATCTTCTTCGTCACCGCTTCGCAGAACGGTCCCATCGCCCAATCGACCAGGCGCAGGGACTCCGCGCGCGCCGCGCCGTCCTCCGGCGACATCGGGTGATCGGGGTAGTTGCCCTCCAGGTGATCCACGATCGCCCACAACCCGACGCATTCGGTTCCGTCCTGGTCGACGAAGATGGGCAGGTGGGCGGAAACATCCTCCGGTGTGGCGGGATCGAAGGTCAATCGCTTCTCGGCGATCAGCAGCCGCGCGAAGCGGGAAGGGGGCGACAGCAGCAGGTGAACGAGACGGCGCATGGCGGTTTCAATCTAGTGAAACCGCGAGCCCACTCCTAGTGTCCCGATTCCGAAATTCGCTCCATCATGATATCGGGCTCTTTGCGAATTTCGGAATCGAAGGACACTAGCAACCCATTGATTCTAGTGTCGCTTTGGTTTCGAAGTTCGCCAAGCACTCTATATCGATAAGAAGGCGAACTTCGAAACCGCGACACTAGTGGCGGACGCAGGAATCGAGCCCGTCGCGAGCGACCTGTCTCATGCGGAGGATCAACGTGCCGCTGCGGCGGCTGACGTAAGGCCCCGGCTGTACCGCGTGCCACTCGTCCGGGTCGGGCAGGATCGCAGCGAGCCGCGCCGCCTCGGACACGCTCAAGGCCGAAGCCGGCTTGTGGAAATAGGCCTGCGCCGCGGCCTCGGCGCCGAAGTTTCCGTGTCCCCAATCGACCAGGTTGAGATAGGCGGTAAGGATCCGCTGCTTCGGCCACAGCCCTTCCATCAGCACGGTGAGATAGGCCTCCAGGCCCTTGCGCGCCCAGCTTCGCCAGGGGACCAGGAACAGGCTCCGCGCCGCTTGCTGAGAAAGGGTGCTGGCGCCGCGCAGCCGGCGCTTCGGGTGACGCTCGTGTGACTGGATTGCTTTGTCGATGGACTGCCAATCGAAGCCGTTGTGGCGGCAGAATTTCTGGTCCTCGGCGCCGATCACAGCGCGGCCGAGATAGGGCGAGATCGCCCAGCTCTCGCGCCACTGGTAGTGGACGTCGTCGCCGGAAAGGACCCCAATGACCATCTGCGGCGTGAACGGCACCGGCAGGAAGCGGAACAGCAGAAGCAACAGGATCGGCGCAGGACCGAGAAGGATGAATATGGTCGCCACGATGCGGCGGAACCACGGCGTGCGTTCGCCGTCACCGCGCCAGAAGGCGCGCGCAAATTCCCCCGCCGCGCGCAGCGGCCGCCCCCAGTCCATGGGGCGATGATAGTTCAAGGCGCCCCGGCAAGACTAGGCGGCGGCGCTTTGGCCTATCATAGTCAGGCTTGGAGAAATGAAGGATGCCTCCATGAATTTGATGAAAGTGTTTCCCGCTGCGGTCGCGCTCGGAATTTCGGCGCTGCTTTCGGGGATTGGAACGGTGACGGCGGACGATGGACCGCCGCCGATTCGCGCGTTCGACGTCGCGACGATTCAATCGCTCGGCGCGGCGATGTATGTGCAAGACCAGGAAGCCTGGAAGGCGACGGACCTCCTGCGTGCCGGCCGCTCCGACGACGATCTGAAAGCGGCCAAGATGCACGGTTGGATCGTCGAGCCTGCGCCACAGGGAGATGTCGTTCGCTTCATTCGCGACGGCGAGAGCAGGCCTGAAGCCTACTATGACGTCACCTTCAGGAAGGACGCCGCGCCGGTGCTCTCCGAGCCGCGGAATCGCGCTCTGACGGCCGATGAACTGGCGCAGTACAATGCGAGGCTCCTCGCACTGAAGAGCATCGATCGGCCGTGTTCCGATCGCTACAACACGATTGCGCTGAAGGATCCGCAAAACGATGGCTGGCTGGTCTGGACGATCGCCTCGACCACGGATCCGGACGCCGTCATCATCGGCGGCCACTATCGGTTCACGATTTCCAGCGATGGCAAGACGATTCGCCAGAAGGACGCGCTGTCGCATGGTTGTCTGACGCTGAGCCGCAAGGCCGCCGCAAGGGCGCAAGAGATTGGGCTCTTGATGAACCATCTCGTGTCCATGACGCCGGTGGAGACGCACGTCTTCGCGAATTTGAACTACGGAATTCCGCTGCACGTGGGGACCGCCGACGGGACCGTCTGGAAGGTCGATCGCGGCCGCCTTACCGTCGTCGATATGGATTTGCCCGGCGCGGACGGTTTCGCGGCGCGGGCCATCGCCGGCAATGAAGAGCAGTGCCATCTCATCCTCACCAAGTCGGTCGACGGTGCGCCGAAATTCTTCGTCGGCGGCGAGGTGAAGGTGATCAATCCGACCGAGCGGGGCGAAACGTACGTCGCCCAGGCGCCGGAAGGATTTTCCATTTCCGGAGTGGCCTGCCGGCGCAACGACATCGTGCCGGCGCCGAATGACTACAAGGTGCTCGCGGCCGGTTACGTACTGGATATCGGCGACAAGGGTGCGGGCCACCCCGACCGCCTGGCGGCCTTTGAACTCAAGGGCGGCCATGTCGAGCTGAAGATCGCTCATGGCGATCCGCTGAGCGCAGATCTCAGTGCGAAAATGCAGGCGCGGCTCAAGGAATTCGAGCAGAAGCTGCCGCCGGCGCGTTAGGCGCGGGCGCTACAGATCGAAGCCGAACTTCAGCCTGACCCGGTATCGTGCCTCTTCTGCGGCGAATCCATTGACGGTCTCCTCGGGTTCGCCGCTTAGGTTTGCCGCCCAAGGCAGTTGCACCTGGGCGCCCAAGGTGACCCAATAGCCGTCGCGCTCATAATGCAGCGCCGGACCTGCGTAATAGGACGTTACTGCGGACGCATTGCGCTGCCAGAGAAACCCGTCGAAATCGTGTTGGGCCGTAAATTCCAAGCCGCCCGTCCACTCGGGTGCGAAACGGTAAGCGGCGCCGGCCGCCAGCCTGAGTTCGGTCTCTTTGTTCCAGCTGCTCGATGCGCTGGGGGTGAGATCGGGCAGGGCGCGGAACCACTCGTTCTCCCAGACGGCGTTCGCCGCCAGCACAAGACGGTCGTCGAGCAGATTTTTCTGCAATAGCACCTTCGCCTCGATTTCGCGGTAGCCGGGGCCAATTGTAGGCTCGAGATAGAGCGCCAAGCCGAAATCATCGTCACGGGAATTGAGCAGCCGATAGATGGCCTCGGCCGAGACGCCTTTGAACTCGAGCCCCTCCTGGTTGGGATCGGGCGCCTCGCTGGTGTGAGTGCGGACGCTGGCCCAGTCGTAGAGTGCGGAGCCGGACAGCTGGAAATTCTCGGACCAGCCGTATTCGACCTCGGTCCGGCCTTCGACGGCGTTGAAGCTCTCTCCCGGCTTGCCGTTGCCCCACACCGCCGACTGCTCCAACTCCGCTTCGCCTTGCGGCAGCAGATCGGTGGTGTAAAGCGTCGAAAACGGTGTTTCCTCCTCGCCGGCAATGGCGGAAGAGGCTGCCGCCAGCCAGAGGAGACAGACAATTCCGGCGAAGCGCATCGCGGTCGTGCCTAGTTGAGAGTTGTTCGCAACTAGGCGAATTGGCTCCTCTCTGTCAATGAGAATGAGTCGCAAAAATGCCTCACAGACCCAGGATTTTCTTGGTCGGGCGAACGCTACGAAATATCCTTTCGCGGGCCTTGACCGGCCAAAACCACACTTCTATATAGCCGGACCTCCGCGGACAGGCCGTCTGCGCAAATTCGCGCGGAAACGTTGTCGGGAAGCCAGTTTTAGCGAGTTGGAAAGCGCGACTTGAGGGACGTCCTCAAGTCCTCCGCGTCCTTCCGGAACGGGGCGGAATGCTCCGGTTTCGGGATTTTGATTTGCCGCGAGAGCGGCTTGAAACGGGAAGACGAATGCCGACGATCAATCAGTTGATCCGCAAGCCGCGGGGCGAAAAGCCGAAGCGCAACAAGGTTCCGGCCCTCACGGGCTGTCCGCAGAAGCGCGGCGTCTGCACGCGCGTCTACACGACGACGCCGAAGAAGCCGAACTCGGCGCTGCGCAAGGTCGCCAAAGTACGTCTCACCAACGGCTACGAAGTGGTGAGCTACATCCCGGGCGAAGGCCACAATCTGCAGGAACACTCGGTGGTTCTGCTCCGTGGCGGCCGCGTGAAGGACCTTCCGGGCGTGCGCTACCACATCATTCGGGGCGTACTGGATACCCAGGGCGTCAAGGACCGCAAGCAGCGCCGCTCGCTTTACGGCGCCAAGCGGCCGAAGTGATCCGAGCTTAGCGAGGATCATCCCGGACGGACCCCGGACCTGATCCGGGGGACAATCCGGGATCCAGGAGAGAAGAGAGACAGGAACAGGACATGGCCCGCCGCCGCCGCGCAGAACATCGCGAAATCAATCCGGACGCGAAATACAGCGATCTGGTCCTCGCCAAATTCATGAATTGCCTGATGTACGAGGGCAAGAAGTCCGTCGCCGAGAACATCGTCTACGGCGCCTTCGACTCCATTCAGGCCAAAGCCAAGCAGGACCCGCTGGTCGTCTTCCATGAGGCGTTGCGCAATGTCTCGCCGGCCATCGAAGTGAAGTCCCGTCGCGTCGGTGGCGCCACCTATCAAGTGCCGGTCGAAGTGCGCACCGATCGCTCCCGCGCACTCGCCATCCGCTGGCTGATCACGGCTGCGCGCGCCCGCAACGAGCCGACGATGACGGCGCGCCTGTCGGGAGAACTGCTGGATGCCGCGAGCAACCGCGGCAGCGCCGTCAAGAAGCGCGAAGATACCCACAAGATGGCGGATGCCAACCGCGCCTTCTCCCACTATCGCTGGTAATTCGAGAGTCTTTGAGTTCGAAAAATGCCCCGTACGACACCGCTCGATCGTTATAGAAACATCGGAATCTGCGCGCATATCGATGCGGGCAAGACGACGACGACCGAGCGCATCCTCTACTACACCGGCAAGAGCCATAAGATCGGCGAAGTGCATGACGGCGCCGCGACCATGGACTTCATGGAGCAGGAGCAGGAGCGCGGCATCACGATCACGTCCGCCGCCACCACCGCCTTCTGGCGCGACCACCGGATCAACATCATCGACACGCCGGGCCACGTCGATTTCACCATCGAGGTCGAGCGCTCCATGCGCGTGCTCGACGGCGCGGTGGCGGTGTTCGATGCGGTGGCGGGCGTCGAGCCGCAGTCGGAAACCGTGTGGCGGCAGGCCGACAAATACAACGTCCCGCGCATCTGTTTCGTCAACAAGATGGACCGCATGGGCGCCAATTTCGAGCGCTGCGTGCAGATGATGGTGGACCGCCTGGGTACCCGCCCGCTGGTGGTGCAGCTTCCCATCGGCTCGGAGGCCGAGTTCAAGGGCGTAGTCGATCTCGTCGCCATGAAGGCGATCATCTGGCGCGAGGAGCAGCTCGGCGCCAAGTTCGACGTCGTCGACATTCCGGACGATCTGAAGGACAGCGCCGCCGAATATCACCTGAAGCTGGTGGACGCCGCGGTCGAGCAGGACGAGCAGCTGCTCGAAGCCTATCTCGACGGCAAGCAGCCGAGCATCGACGACCTGAAGCGCTGCATCCGCAAGGGCGCCACCTCGTTCCGCTTCGTGCCGGTGCTGTGCGGCTCCGCGTTCAAGAACAAGGGCGTGCAGCCGCTGCTGGACGCGGTGGTCGATTATCTGCCGTCGCCGCTGGACATTCCGCCCGTCGAGGGCATCAAGCCCGGCACCGACGAGAAGCTCGTCCGTCCGGCCGACGACAAGGCGCCGTTCGCAGGCCTGGCCTTCAAGATCATGGACGATCCCTTCGTCGGCTCCATCACCTTCGTGCGCATCTATTCCGGCAGCGTCACGTCGGGCTCCGGCGCGCTCAATTCGGTGAAGGACCAGCGCGAGCGGGTGGGCCGCATGCTGCTGATGCACGCCAACAGCCGCGAGGACATCAAGGAAGCCTATGCCGGCGACATCGTCGCCTTCGCCGCGCTCAAGACCATGACCACCGGCGAGACGATCTGCGATCCCCAGCAACCGGTCATCCTGGAGAAGATGGAATTCCCCGATCCGGTGATCGAACTCGCCATCGAGCCCAAGACCAAGGCCGACCAGGAGAAGATGGGCGTGGCGCTGCAGCGTCTGGCCCAGGAGGATCCCTCGTTCCGCGTCTCCACCGACTCCGAGTCCGGCCAGACCATCCTCAAGGGCATGGGCGAGCTGCATCTGGAGATCAAGGTCGATATCCTGAGGCGCACCTACAAAGTCGACGCCAATGTCGGCGCGCCGCAGGTCGCCTACCGCGAAACGCTCTCGCGCCCGGTGGACATCCGCTACACCCACAAGAAGCAGACGGGTGGCGCGGGCCAGTTCGCCGATGTGCGCATCGAGTTCGAGCCGCTGCCACCGGGCTCCGGTTTCGTGTTCGAGAACGACGTGGTGGGCGGCGCCATCCCGAAGGAGTTCATCCCTTCGGTCGAGAAGGGCCTCAAGGCGCAGAAGGACAGCGGATTGCTCGCGGGCTTTCCGGTGATCGACTTCAAGGCGCGGCTGGTCGACGGCCGCTACCACGAAGTGGATTCCAACGCGCTCACCTTCGAGATCGCCGCGCGCGCGGCCTTTCGCGAACTGGCCGCCAAGCACGCCGTCAAGCTGCTCGAGCCGATCATGAAGGTGGAAGTGGTGACGCCGGAGGACTATTTCGGCGGCGTCATCGGCGACCTGAACTCGCGCCGCGGCCAGGTGATGGGCACCGACACCCGCGGCAACGCGCAGATCGTCACCGCCATGGTGCCGCTCGCCAGCATGTTCGGTTACATCAACACGCTCCGCTCCATGTCGCAGGGCCGGGCACAGTACACCATGCAGTTCGACCACTACGAGCAGGTTCCGCAAGCGATCGCGGACGAAATCATCAAGAAGTACAGCTAATCCTCAGCCGACGGAGAGATCACTATGGGCAAGGCAAAATTCGAGCGGAACAAGCCGCACTGCAACATCGGAACCATCGGTCACGTCGACCACGGGAAAACGTCGCTCACTGCGGCGATCACCAAGGTTTTGGCGGAAAGCGGCAAAGCGAATTACACCGCCTATGACCAGATCGACAAGGCGCCGGAGGAAAAGGCGCGCGGCATCACCATCTCGACCGCGCACGTGGAATACGAGACCGACAAGCGCCACTACGCCCATGTCGATTGTCCGGGCCACGCCGACTACGTCAAGAACATGATCACCGGCGCGGCGCAGATGGACGGCGCCATCCTGGTGGTGTCCGCCGCCGACGGTCCCATGCCGCAGACCCGCGAGCACATCCTGCTGGCGCGTCAGGTCGGCGTTCCGGCGCTGGTCGTCTACATGAACAAGGTCGACATGGTGGACGATCCCGAGCTGCTCGACCTGGTCGAGCTCGAAGTTCGCGAGCTCTTGTCGTCCTACGAATTCCCCGGCGACAAGATCCCGATCGTGCGCGGCTCTGCGCTGATGGCGCTGGAGGACAAGGAGCCCAAGATCGGGCGGGACTCGATCCTGGAGCTGATGAATGCGGTGGATGAGCACATCCCGCAGCCGGACCGCGCGATCGACCAGCCCTTCATGATGGCCATCGAAGACGTGTTCTCGATCTCCGGTCGCGGCACGGTGGTCACCGGCCGTATCGACCGCGGCATCGTCAAGGTCGGCGAGACCGTCGAGATCGTGGGCATCCGTCCCACCGTTTCGACCACCGTCACCGGCGTCGAGATGTTCCGCAAGCTGCTCGACCAGGGCCAGGCGGGCGACAATGTCGGCTGTCTGCTGCGCGGCATCGAGCGTGAGGGCGTGGAGCGCGGCCAGGTGCTGGCCAAGCCCGGCTCCATTACGCCGCACACCAATTTCAAGGCGGAAGTCTACGTGCTGACGAAGGAGGAAGGCGGCCGTCACACGCCGTTCTTCACCAACTATCGTCCGCAATTCTATTTCCGCACCACCGACGTGACCGGGATCGTGACGCTTCCGGAAGGCACCGAGATGGTGATGCCGGGCGACAACGTGTCGATCGAAGTCGAGCTGATCGTGCCCATCGCCATGGAGGAAGGCCTCCGCTTCGCCATCCGTGAGGGTGGCCGCACCGTGGGCGCCGGACGCGTCGTGAAGATCCTGAAGTGAGGATGACCGATGGCCAAAGCTGACAACCGCCCGAAGATCATCCTCGCGTGCACCGAGTGCAAGCGCCGGAACTACAACACCGTCAAGAACAAGGTGAACGACCGCGATCGCATCGAGCTCATGAAGTACTGCCGGTGGGACCGCAAGCACACCTTGCACCGCGAAACACGCTGAGGGCCTGTTCCGGCCCGGCTACGCGTCCGTGGTG
>DATCOJ010000042.1:0-10051 GCA_036564785.1 Rhizomicrobium sp.
CCACGATGGTCTGGCCGTCATATTGCAGGATGTAGGGTAGCGCCTCGACCAGCACCCGCGCGGTGGAGCGCCAGCGGGCCAGCGTCCTCAAGTTCCGGTCTTGCGTGCCGATATCGTCCTGAAGCGCCATGCGCGGGTCCCTGGAGTTTCCGGCTTATAGCCCAACGAGGCGAACCTCGCCATCGGGCTAGCGGGCGGCGAATTCCGCCAGCGCCTGCCGCAGCTCGGCGATGCCGGCGCCGGATTTGGCGGAAGTGGCCAGCACGATGGGATAAAGCGCGGGTCGATTCCCGGCCGCGTCCTTGGTCTCGGCCAGGGCCTCAGCGGTAGCGTCCGGCTTCAGCGCGTCGGCTTTGGTGAGCACCAGCTGATAGGGCGTGGCGGCGCGATCGAGGAAGTCCATCGCCTCGCGGTCCGGCGGCATGAGCCCGCGCCGCGCGTCGACCAGCAGCAGGACGCGGCGCAAATTCGCCCGCCCCATCAGATAGGCCGAGATGAGCGCCCGCCAGCGATCGCTCTCGCTGCGGGAGACGCGGGCGAAACCGTAGCCCGGCAGGTCGGCCAGCATCAGCCGGCTGCCCAGCGCGAAGAAATTGATCTGCCGCGTGCGTCCGGGCGTGTTGGAGACCCGCGCGAGATTGCCGCGCCCGGTGAGCGCATTGAGCAAGCTCGACTTGCCCACATTGGAGCGGCCGACGACAGCGATCTCCGGCAGCCGCGAGGGCGGAATGGCGTCGGCATCGGCCGCGCCCGCCAGGAATTCGCAAGGCCCCGCGAACAGCTTGCGCGCGAATTCCGCTTCGCCGCGCGTCATTCGCCCGGGGCCGAATCCGGCTTGGGCGCTGCCAGCCGCCGCGCCAGCGCCGGCATTTTCAGATTGTTGAACAGGTGAATCTCAACCCCCTGCCGCCGCATGATGAAGTACTGCTGCGCGATCGAGAGGAGGTTGCTCCAGGCATAGTAGATCACCAGTCCCACCGGGAACGACGCCAGCATGAAGGTGAAGATCACCGGCATCAGCGAGAACATGCGCGCCTGCACCGGATCGGCCGGCGCCGGATTGAGCTTGGTCTGCAGCCATTGGGTCGAGCCCATCAGGATCGGCCACAACCCGACGCTGACGAAGGCGGGAATGAACGCCGGGATGCTGTAGGGCAAGAGCCCGAACAGGTTCAGGAACGAAGTGGGGTCGGGTGCGGAGAGGTCGTGGATCCAGCCGAAGAACGGGGCGTGGCGCATCTCGATGGTGACGAGCAGCACCTTGTAGAGCGAGAAGAACACGGGGATCTGGATGAAGATCGGCAGACAGCCGGACAGCGGATTGACCTTTTCCCGCTTGTACAGCTCCATCATCTCCTGCTGCTGGCGCACCCGGTCGTCGGCGAAGCGCTCCTTGAGGCGCTCCATCTGCGGCTGCAGCTTTTTCATCCGGCTCATCGACTTGAACTGGGTGTTGGCGAGCGGGAAAAAGATCATCCGCACCACCACCGTGAGCAGCAGGATGGCGATGCCGAAATTGCCGGTATAGCGGAAGAAGATGTCGAGCAGCTGGAACATCGGCTTGGTGAGGACGAAGAACCAGCCCCAGTCGATGGCCATCTCGAAGCGCGGCACGCCGGCCTTGTCGCGATAGGCGGTGAGGATGTCGTATTTCTTGGCGCCGGCGAACAGCCGCTCGCTGACGCTGACGGTGGCGCCGGGGGCGACCGCGCGCGCGCCGAGGCGATAGTCCGCCTGATAGGCGCGCTGGCTCGCCACGTTGGAGCCGCTGTAGCCGCCGTCGAAGCCTCCACTTTGCGGCGGGATGACGGCCGCCATCCAGTATTTGTCGGTGATGCCGAGCCAGCCGCCGTCCGAATGGAATGCCTGCGGCGGCTTGCCATCCTTGAGGTCGTCGTAGGTGGGATCGTTGAGCGAGCCGTTGACGATGCCGACGAAACCCTCGTGCAGCGACCAGTAATGCTGGGACTGCGGCAGTCCCTGGCGGCGCACGAAGGCGTAGGGATACAGAACGTGCTTGACGCCGCTGTTGTTGGTGACGGCGTCCTTGACCGTGAACATGTACTGGTCGTCCACCGCGATGGTGCGGGTAAAAACAAGCCCCTGGCCATTGTCCCAGCGCAGGGTGATCGGTGCGTTCGGCGCCAGCGTGTTGCCCGCGACCTGCTGCCACGGCGTGTCGTCGCCCGGCACCTTCACATGCTCATTGGGCGCGGCCACCCAGCCGAACACCGCGTAGTAGGGATAGCGCGTGCTCTGCGGCGACAAGAGCACGATCTCCGGACTCTTGGGATTCACCGTCGCGCGGTAATGGCGAAGCTGCAGGTCGTCGAAGCGTGCGCCTTTCAGCCTGAGCGAGCCGTTGACTGACGGCGTGGCGATGACGACCCGCGGTCCGCCTTGCTTCAACGCGTCATTGCGCGACAGCTCCGCCGTGATGTTGGCCGCGGCCTGCGGCAACTCCGCGGTCTTGGTCTGGGTCTCCTTGCCCTTCTCTTTGGCGAGCTCGGCCTGGCGCGCCTGCTCGACCTTCATCTGCGGTCCGGCGACGAAATACTGCCAGCCGAACAGCACGGCGGCGCAGAGCAGCATGGCGGCGAAGAGGTTGCGGTTGTCGTTCATGGCTCTCTATCGGGCAGGAGGCACGGGATCGAAGCCGGCGCTGCCGCCCAGACTCTTGATGGGATGACAGCGACCGAGCCGCCGCACCGCCAGCAGCGAACCCCGCAAGGGACCGTGAATGCGCAAGGCATCGACGGCGTATTCCGAACAGGTCGGCATGAAGCGGCAGGCGGGAGGTAGCATCGGCGAAATACACCATTGGTAGAATCGGATCGGCGCGATCAGCACCATCGTGCCGGCGCGCTTTAGCAGGTCTGCGGCCCGGCCGCTCAAGAAGCTGCTCCGGATGCGGACCGGCCAAGCTTCGCATGCGCCGCCTTCAGCAAAACGGCAAGGTCCTCCAGGAGTTCGGCGAAGGGCCGAGCCGCCGTGCCGGCCCGCGCGACCAGAACATAGTCATGGCTCTCCCAGCCATAAAGGGGCAGGAGCGCCGCAGCCGCGGCCCTCAGCCGCCGTTTGGCCCGGTTTCGCGTCACCGCATTGCCAACCTTGCGGCTGGCGGTAAAGCCGACCCGCAGGCTTCGGGGCTTGGCGAACTTCTCCGGCGTGGCGCAGGCTTCTAGCGTCATCCCTGGGGCGACCCGGCGAGTTCCGGCGGCGCAGCGCAGGAAATCGGCCCGGACCTTTAGCCGATTCAGTTTCAACTTTGCCGGATAGGCGGCACCTTCCGAGCCGACGGGCCTGGACCCGGAGGAGGTTTCGGTCAGGGTGGGCTGGACGGGATCAGGCCGAGAGCTTCTTGCGGCCATGGGCGCGCCGGCGGGCAAGCACCTTGCGGCCGCCGGCCGTGGCCATGCGGGCGCGGAAGCCATGGCGGCGCTTGCGGACGAGCCGGCTCGGCTGATAGGTGCGCTTCATGGCGGCTTTGCTCCGGTTCTCCGGCCGTTTCCAAGGGAGGGGCGGTTCTAGAGAGGGCGGGTTTTCCTGTCAACCTCGTCGGCCATCGGGTGATTTTGCGTGGGCTTTGGATCGGCCAGCCCCAGCTGCTTCAAAGCACGAAGTCTCCGGCGACCAGGGTCGGCGCGTGCGCGACCTGAATCTCGAAATCCGCCACGCCGTCGCCATTGACGTCGCCCGCAACGATCGTGTTTCCGCTGCCGTCCAGGAATTGGATCAGCTCGCCGGGGGAACCGGTGAAGCTGTTGCCGCCGAGATGGAACGCCTGGTCACCGGATTGCGTGATATCGGCGTCAATCGCGTGCAGGTCGATCCTGTCGCGCTCGGCATGGCTGAAATCGGTGATGATGTCGCGATTGCCGGCGCCGGGAAGGGTGTCGGTGACGCTGTCATAGATGAATTTGTCGGCGCCGCTCCCGCCGGTCAGAGAATCCGCGCCGCCTCGGCCGATGAGCTTGTCCTTGCCGGCGCCGCCGTCGAGAACGTCATTGCCGTTGCCGGATAGAAGGACGGTGAACCCGGACATGCCGATATCCTGCGTATCGGTGTACTTCGGTCCGTAGATGGCATCGCCATAGAGCGTGTCGTTTCCGTCTCCGCCGCTGAGCGTGTCGTTGCCCCCGCCGCCGAAGATCTTGTTCTTGGCGGCGTCGCCGGTCAGTGTGTCATCGAAAAGATCGGTCCCGACGAGATTCTCGAAGCCGGTCGCGGTCACCGTGCCACCCTCGCCTGTCGCTTGTGCGGTACCCTGCAGCGCCAGCGAAAAGGTAACGCCGGAAACCTGCGACCTCCAGAAACTCAGCGTGTCGCTTCCGCTGCCGCCGTCGACGGTCACGGCGGTGTAGGCGGTGAAGTCGTCCACCAGGATCAGGTCGCCGCCGCCGTTTCCCTGCACATTGTCGTTGCCGCCATTGGTTCGAATCCAGTTGGCGTTGTCGTCTCCGATCAGCGTATCGGTGCCGGAGCCGGCAGAGCCCGTCAGGCCCTCGAAATTGCTCAGCGTGACGAAATGGCCGCCGCCGATATCCTGCGCCGCGCCCTGCAACAGCAGCGAGACGTTCACCAGCTGACCGGCGGTCGCGAAAGAAACGATATCGAAGCCGCCGCCGCCCCCCAGCGTGTCGTTGATGATGCGGCCGCCGTTGATAAAGTCGTTGCCGCCGCCGCCGAAAATGCGATCGCTGGCCTTCCCTGCCGTCTGGACGAAAATGTCCCCATTGGTTTCGGCCGAGGCGTCGAGATTCAGGAAATCGGGCTCCTGATTTGAGTCGTTGAGATGGATGCGCAGATAGCTGCCCTTCGCGACGCAGGAATCGTTGAGCACGAAATTGTAGCTGCCGCCTCCGAATTCCGAGCCGTAAAGCTCCAAATCCTCGACATTTGTCATCGTCGCTTTGCCGAACACGACCTGCGACGAGTAGTCTCCGCCGAGCACGAGTTCGTCCGGGTCGGCGCCGCCGTCGATCTTGTCGGCCGCGGTGAAGGCTGCGGCGAAATAAATGTAGTCTCCTCCGGCGTCTGCTTTGACGACATCGTCGCCGCCTTGCGACATATCGAAAGTGTCGTTTCCCAAGGTTCCGCGATAATGGTCATCGCCGGATGTGCCGGTGAAATTGTCGGGTGGCGGGACGTAAATCGGCGCCATTGCCGAAGCCTGAACCGTCCACGGATCCCCGTTCCATCCCATGATGTCTTCGTCGCCCGGAAGGAGCGAAAAATGCTTGAACATGGCGGACCCCCCGTACTTTGCAGGAAGGCTAGACCACACCTTTCCATCGAACAATGACTAGCAAATGATTGGCAGGCGTCGTGACCATTGCCGTGCCGGTGCAAACGCCACCACCGCGTCGCGCTTGGCGATGGGTCAGTACGGCGAGCCGTGCAGCGCGTAAGAATGCACGTGGCCGAACTTGGCGATCTCGGCCTGCACGTCCGCGCGGTTGCGGACCGCGAGCCAGGCGGCATGCAGCGCCTGTTCGCGCGGGGTCAAATGCTCATCCGGCAGATAGTCCTGGACCCTGCGAAGCGCATCGGTGCGGGAGGCGGGATCCTGCAATTCGGCGATGATCTCCGCCGCCGCGTCGTCCAGCCTGCCCGTCAAGAGCAGAATCGTCAGATAGGGATGCTTGCCGTCGTGCGCATTCGCCCGCATGTAGGCAAACGTCTTTTCGAGATTGGCCGTGTCGCCGAGCTCGAAGTAAGCGCGGGCGCGGGCATCGGCGAGCGCCATCAAGCCGTAGGCGCTGGGTTTGGCGTCTTCGACATTCTCCACCGCGCTCAGCGCCTCTTTCGGCCGGTCGAAAGTCACATACTCATCGGCCAGATTGATCTTCTGGCTCACATTGGCGCGGCCGACCTCGTCCTGCTTGGCGCCGTCGGCGAGCGCCTGAAATGCCTCCTCGCTCCTTCCCGCCGCGAACAGCAGGCGCGAATGGATATCCAGGGTCCATTTCAAATAGTCCGATGCGTCGGAGAAGGCTTTCGGGTCCGCCTCGTTGCGCGCCAGAGCGGTCTCGATGAGCGCCATCGCTTCGCTGTCGCGGCCGAGTGTCGTCAGCGTCCCCGCCACCGTGTTGATACCTTCGAGCTTGTCCGGCGCTGCGGCCGCATCCGCCCGCTCGTGCGCTAGCCTTGCCTCGTAGGCCGCCATCACGTCGAAATGGCCGGGATCGGATTCGATCACGGCATCGAAGCGCTTGTCCGATTGCATATCGAGAAAATAGTCGGGCTCGGAGATGTCGCCGGCGACGACGATGGCGCCGGGCAGTTCGTCGCGTTGCAGATGCAGGCGAACCAGCGAGAACCACAGACTGTCCGCGGTGGAGAACGCGTCCTTGGGCTTCCACTGGATGGCGTGCAGCGCCTTCAGCAGTTCCGTCTCGACGCCTTCCAATTCCGGTCTGGTGTCGAGTCCCCGGGCGAGCCGCCAGATCGCGGAATCGTTGTATTCGCTGAGTTTGTCCGGCCAGCGCTGCGCCAGCACCGTGGCCGCCCCAGCCGCATCGTCCCAGTCGCCGAGCGCAAGCGCGGCCTGCAGGCGGAAGTCCCAATCGTCCTCGTCGGCTTCCGGCATCTGGCTGGCCTTCTGCAGCCAGGGCAGACCGCCGGCAAAATCCTCCACGATCACCAGGGCGGAGCCCTCGGCCCGATAGGCCGCATGGCGCTCGTCTTCCGCCAGATAGGGGAAGGAGGGATCCGCCAGAATCGGTTTCAGAGCGGCGGCGATGGCCGCATTATCCTGCGGTTCGGCATCGATCAGCTTGAGCGCGGCCATCAGCGAATTGTGCAACGCCTCTACCCGCCCGCGGTCGTAACTCGCGGGCGGATCTTCGGCGGACGCCGCGCAGCCAAGCGCCAGCGCAAAGCCCAGCACAAGCACGATCGTTCTCATGATCCCCTTCCCGCGATGACCAGGCTACCGCCCACGGTTGAGCCGTGTGTCAAGCGCGAATGCCTCCTGACTTGTCAAAGTGTAGGCGCCCGCCGCGTTGGCGGCGACAAAAATGAGGTTCCAGCTATGGGGCGCCACGACACTTGGAAGCAGGACGAATTTGTGCGCTCTGAGCAATTCGTCGCCAAAGGTCTGCTGCCCAGCGCTTGGCGGCGCCGGCCGAAGCCAATTCGCGTTGGGCACATCCGCCGGGTCGACGACCTGGATGGCATCCTCGTCAATGATGGTCATTGCCGTGAGCGTATGCGGCACCAGGTCCAGGGACTCGAAGCCCTTGTGCACCGCGACCTCCAGAATGGCGGTCGACGGATCGGTCGAACAATAAACAGCCCGCACGCCGGGACCGTTCCAGCGGCCGCCTGCCAGAAAAGCACCCTCGCCCCCGTCCCACGCTGGGCTAAATCGCCTCTCATCCAGGCGCCACGCAACCAGCTTGCCGCCCTGAAAAAACAGAGCCGGCGAAGCCGTCACGTATAAACGCCGTATTTCAGCCGGGTGAGGAAGGTCGCAACCAGTCGCCTGCCCGCCGACGTCGTGAGCAAATCGATCGGCCGTTGACGATTCAGTCCAAGCGCCGGACGCTCCAGCCATCGCTCCGCCTCGGTCTGCGAGCCGAAGATGGAAGTCGCCTCGGACAGCATCTCGGCGAATTTCCAGGCACGGCCGCTCTGATCCGAGTTGAGGGACCTTTCCGGCAGCTTCCTTTGCCTTTGATAGGTTCGCTCGCTGATTCCGATGGCCTTGAAGACATCCTCCTGCGGCACGTGGACGATCTTTTTCCGCACAAGGTAATCCAACGCCTTGGCTTTCAATCCATCGTTCAGGAGCTCATGCGCTTCGAATTGAGTCTTGACCGTTCGACCCAGCATCTGCCTGCCGCCGAACAATTTCTGCACGCGTGCAAGATCTTCCGCCTCCTCAACGGCACCAGCGGACGCAACATCCGGCATCGAAGCCTCCGTCACTTGTCGGAAATAATATGACAGATGTCGGAGCCGATTTCAAGGCAGTGAAGCCGGGTTTCCCGGGTCAATATGGTGCCCGCCTCGGTCGCCTAGGGCTTTGGCGGCAGTGCAAACGCCACCACCGTGTCGCCGCGCCTGGTGTCGAGCTTGGAGTGTCCGCCGGCGGCGATGACGACGTACTGCCGGCCCTTCCACACATAGGTCATCGGCGTCGCCTGGCCGCCGGCCGGCAGCCGCCCGCGCCACAGCTCCGCGCCGCTCGCCGCATCGAAGGCGCGGAGGTAGTCGTCCATCGCCGCGCCGATGAAAACCAGTCCGCCGGCGGTGACGATGGGTCCGCCCAGATTGGGCGTGCCGCTCTTGCCCAGCACATATTCGCTGAACGGCATGAGGTCTTCCGACGTGCCGAGCGGCACGCTCCATTTCACGTGCCCGTCATGCATGTCGATGGCGTAGAGCAGGCCCCAGGGCGGCGGATTGCACGGCAGTCCCCAGGGGGAGAGAAGCGCCTGGCGCATCATGCCGAACGGCGCGCCTTCGTTGGGCGAGACCTCCTTGTCGAAGTAGCGCTCTTCCACGCTTTTGAAATCCTTCTGCGGGATCAGCGTGACCAGATGCATGGCGCTCGACACGTTGACGTAAGCCGTGTCGCGCGCGGCATCGAAAGCGAGCCCGCCCCAATTGGTGCCGCCGCCGGTGAAGGGATAGAGGATGGTGCCGCGCGTCGACGGCGGCGTGTACAGCCCCTCCGCCCGCGCGCTCTTGATGATGTCGCGGCATTTGCCGCGGTCCCAGAAGGTGAGCCCGAACGCATCCTCCGGCTTGATGCGGGTGGGCGAGAGCGGCCGCGGGGCGATGGGAATGGGCTGCGTCGGCGACAGCGTGTCGCCTGGTGCTGCGCCTTGCGGCACCTTGCGCTCGACCACGGGAATGAGCGGCTGACCCGTGCCGCGCGCGATGGTGAAAACGAGGCCCTGCTTGGTCGGCTGCAGCACCGCCGGCGCGGTCTTGCCCTTGTAGGTCACGGTACCAAGTGTGGGCTGCGCCGGGATGTCGTAATCCCACACGTCGTGGTGGGTGGTCTGGAACGACCAGGCCACCGTGCCGTTCGCCACGTGCAGCGCCACGATGGAATTGGCGTATTTGCCGTCGCCCTTGCGGTAGCCGCCCCAGAAATCCGGGCTCGAGCTGGACACCGGCAGGAATACGAGGCCCGCCCGATCATCGACCGACATCGGCGCCCACACATTGGCGGCGCCGGCGCGGAACGGCGGCTTCTCATCGGCGAGCGGGTCGAAGCTCCATTTGTGCGCGCCCGTCACCGCGTCGAAGGCGTGCACGGTGCCGCGGAGCTCATCCACCTTCTGATTGTCGTCGATGGAGGAGCCCACGATCACGAGCCCATGCGTCACCACCGGCGCGGAGGTTGTGTGGATGCGGCCGAAGCGCTTGCCTTCGATCTGCGGCCCTTCGCCGATGACCACGGTGCCGCGCCTGCCGAAATCCGCGCAGGGCTTTCCCGTCTTCGCGTCGAGCGCGATCAGGCGGCGGTCGGCCGTGTTGAGGAAGATGCGCGCGGCGCAAGCGGCATTCGACTTCGCTGTATCGTCGCGCCAGAACGCCACGCCACGGCAGATATAGTCGTTGGGATAATGCATTGCGGTGTTGAGCTTGGGATCGAAGCGCCAGAGCTGCTTTCCGCTGCCGGGATCGAGCGCCGAGACTTCGTTGAATTGCGAGCAGACATAAAGCCGGCCTTCGGCCAGGATCGGCGTGTCCTCGAAGGAGGCGCGCTTCATCGCATCGGCATGACGTGCCATCGCGCCGGTCGAATAGGTCCAGGCGATGGCGAGATCGCGCACATTGGCGGGCGTGATCTGCCGCGCGCCCGAATAGCGCTGCCCCGCCTGATCCCCGCCGTAATAGGGCCAGCCCGGCTCCGCGGCGGATGTGGAAGAAATACCGAAGCCAAATCCGAGCAAAAAAAGCGTCGCAAGCATTCTCCCCCCTCCCCTTGCGGGAGGGGGCAAATTCCGAGCGCGCAAGCGCGAGGGATTTGGGGGAGGGGTTTGCGCCATCACCCCTCCCCCGCGTCCCCCGGCTCAAGGCCGGGGTC
>DATCOJ010000043.1:0-6540 GCA_036564785.1 Rhizomicrobium sp.
CCACAAGGGTCACCACGGCGACAACGCCGGCGGCGACAATGCCGGCAGCGGTGACAATGGCGACAACAGCGGTGGCGGCCATAAGGGTCACCACGGCGACAACAACGACAACAATGACAACAACAAGCCCGGCGGCGGCGGCTGATCCCGCACGTCGCGCATCGTTCTGACGATTGGGGGCCCGCTCTGGGCCCCCAATTGCTTTGAGGGAGACGATTCGCCGACACCGGCTTGACGTTCAACCCCGCCGGGCTAGCGTGGCTCCATTGCAGAGGGGCTCATGCGACAGCCGAACGATCTTTCCGCCTTCTGGCTGCCGTTCACGCCCAACCGCGCCTTCAAATCCGCGCCGCGAATGCTCGCCCGCGCCGAGGGGATGCACTACTACGACGAAAGCGGACGCGCACTGCTCGACACCTGCGCCGGTCTGTGGTGCGTCAATGCGGGTCATGGGCGTGAACCGATCGCGGCAGCGATCCGCCGCGCTGCCGGCGAACTCGACTACGCGCCGACCTTTCAGTTCGCCCATCCCGCCGCCTTCGCTTTGGCGCAGCGGATCGCCGCGCTGGCGCCCGAGGGGCTTGACCACGTCTTTTTCGTCAATTCCGGCTCGGAGGCTTGCGACGCGGCCCTGAAGATCGCGCGCGCCTATTTCCAGCGGATCGGACAGGGCGGCCGCTTCCGCCTGATCGGCCGCGAGCGCGGCTATCACGGCACGACCTTCGCCGGCATCTCGGTGGGCGGCATCGGCAACAACCGCAAGGCGTTCGGCCCGCTTCTTCCGGGTACGGACGATCATCTGCCGCTTCACTATGAGGCGAGCATGCGCTTCACCCGCGGCGAAGCGGACGAGGGCCAGCGCTTCGCTGAGGCGCTGGAGGGGCTCGTCGCGCTGCACGGCGCAGAAACCATCGCGGCGGTGATCGTCGAGCCGATGGCGGGTTCCGCCGGCGTGTTTCCGGCGCCGAAGGGCTATCTCCAGCGGCTGCGCGAGATCTGCGACCGCCACGGCATCTTGCTGATCTTCGACGAAGTGATCACCGGCTTCGGCCGTCTCGGCCATGCCTTCGCCGCAGAGCGTTACGGCGTCACGCCCGATATCATCACGTTCGCCAAGGGCGTCACCAACGGTGCCGTTCCCATGGGCGGCGCCATCGTCTCAAACAAGATCCACGGGGCTTTCATGCAAGGACCGGAGCACGCCATCGAGCTGTTCCATGGCCACACCTATTCGGCCCATCCGCTGGCGTGTGCCGCTGCGCTGGCGACGCTCGATCTCTATCGCGACGAGGGCCTGTTCGAGCGGGCGAGGCAGATGGAGCCGGTGCTGGAAGCGGCGGTGCACGAATTGAAAGGCGCGCCCTTCGTCGCCGACATCCGCAATGTCGGGATGGCGGCGGGCATCGAGCTCGAACCCGACCCGCAAGCCCCGGGCCGCCGCGGCCACGACGCCATCCGGCTCGCCTTCTTCGAGCAGGACATGGTGATCCGCGTGGGCGGCGACACCATCGCGCTGTCGCCGCCGCTGATCGCGACGGAATCCGATATCGGCCGCATGATCGACGGCGTCCGTGCCGTCCTGGCCGCGCTGAAATAGGGGTGAACGATGCTTGCGCTGCGGCGGCTGTTATTGGTCATTTTCGTGCTCGTGGTCCCGCCGCTGCTGACAGGATTGCTGTATCTCGCGACCGGCGCTTTGCTCGCCGCCACAAATCGGGTAATCGACCCCGAATTCATCCGCTACGCGGCGGCGATCGAGTTCGTCGTGTTCTTTTTCATCGCCGTCCTGGAAGTAAAGGGCCGCTGGTCGGCCTGAGCGGCAAGCGAGGAAGCCCCAATGCGCATCGGTGTGCCCAAGGAAATCAAGAATCACGAATACCGCGTGGGCATGACGCCCGCCGCCGTGCGTGAACTCACCTCGCGCGGCCATGACGTGTTCGTCGAGACCAAGGCGGGCGACGCCATCGGGCTCGGCGACGAGATGTACACCCGCGTCGGCGCCAAGATCCTTCCCAGCGCCGACGAAGTGTTCGCTTCCGCCGACATGATCGTGAAGGTGAAGGAGCCGCAGGCCGTCGAAATCAAGCGGCTGCGTCCGGGGCAGACGCTGTTCACCTATCTGCACCTGGCGCCCGATCCGGAGCAGACCAAGGGGCTAATTGACAGCGGCGCCATCTGCATCGCCTACGAGACGGTGACCGATGCGCGTGGCGGCCTGCCGCTGCTGGCGCCGATGAGTGAAGTGGCGGGGCGCATGTCGATCCAGGCGGGCGCTCATTCACTCGAGATCGCGCAGGGGGGACGCGGCATGCTGCTGGGCGGCGTCCCCGGCGTGCCCGCCGCGAAGGTGGTGGTACTGGGCGGCGGCGTGGTCGGCACCAATGCCGCGCGTATGGCCATGGGGCTCGAAGCGCACGTGACTATCCTCGATGTCTCGCTGCCCCGGCTGAACGAGCTCGACCTGCAGTTTGGCGCCATGCTGAACACGGTTTTCTCCACCATCGACTCCATCGAGGAGCATGTGGTGGGCGCCGATCTCGTTATCGGCGGCGTGCTGCTGCCGGGTGCGGCGGCGCCCAAGCTCATCACCCGCAAAATGGTGAGCCAGATGAAAAAGGGTTCGGTGCTGGTGGACGTGGCCATCGACCAGGGCGGCTGCGCCGAGACTTCGCACGCCACCACACATGCCGATCCCACCTACCTGGTGGACGGCGTGGTGCACTATTGCGTCGCCAACATGCCGGGCGCGGTGGCGCGCACTTCCACCTTCGCCCTCAACAACGCGACCCTGCCCTTCACCATCGCGCTGGCCGAGCAGGGACCGGAGGCGGCGATGAAGAAGAACCCGCATCTGCGCGCCGGCCTCAATGTCTACAAGGGCACGCTCACCTACGGCGCGGTGGCCGAAGCGCAATCTCTGCCGTTCAAGCAGGCGGAAGAGGTGTTGGGGGTTTGAGCGCCCATAAACCTATGGTAGAATTTCGCTGAAATTGGAACTTGACAGCGCAAAAGGAATTCCTTATATAGGGGGTCTGGGATGGCGGATTTCTTTCGTGATCCCCGGCGGGGCATAGACGCCGAAGGCGAGAGCCACACCTGCATGGCACACGATACCAAAGCCTGGGCCGGCCTCATCGCTCGTGTGACAATGGCGGAATTCGATCCGAGCGTGCTCATATCGGATGCCATCGCAAGCAATCCGAACTTCGGGTTCAGACGCGAGAACGACTTGGCGGTGGTCTACCGTGTCGAGGGCTTTCCGCCGCAGGCTCTGGTCATGATGATGGGTGTAACTCGCAATGCATTCGACGAGGGTCAAATGATCTCGGACGCGATGCGCCGTTAAGGTGAGGTATCATGGTTGGCCAGTTCTCTATGAACGAACGCGCGAAGCGTGAATGGTCGATGCGGGTGCTGCTTGGGAACGAAGTCTACGAAGCCAAGAAGGAGTTGCTCAAGGACGCGGACGCCGTACAAGAGGCTGCTAGATTTGTGCGGCAGATGCGCAAGCATGCGAATATCACCCAGACCGAGTTGGCGGACAGGCTTAGCGTTTCACAGGCACGCGTCAGTGAAATCGAGCGTGGTGGGTCTCCGGAAGGCATCAGCTATATGCTTTTGAGGCGCGTAGCACGAGTGTGTGGTTTCGCAGATTGGCCCCCGTCTCCGTTGGAAGAGACAGCTTGGAAAGAGGGACGTATACTTGAGGCAGCCGCTGGCGCAGTCGCCGAAGAATGAATTGAGGCCTCCCAACCGGGCCACCTGCAAAGAGAAACAGTATGACGAACGGTGCCGACTGGGCCGGACTGCTTGCCGCGTTTTGCGGCACTGTCGCCGCGATCATTCTAGTGGTGCCTCTTTTCATCCTTCTGAATGAAAGGGAAAACTGGCAGGGGCTCGATCTTGCGCGACAGGCGAATCTCCCGTCCTCCCCGTCGTTTCAAAAGGCACAGCAGGCTGCGACCTACGCCCTCTTGAAGGCACTCTACGACGGCAGAAATCGATGGAAAACGTGGGTTCGCATTGGAGTGACTTTGCTCGTTCTCGCGTTGACCATGCTCTTGTTACAAGCCTGGTTTCTGATGAGCGCAAACGGCTGAGGCCAGCTTTCAATTCAACTCGCATTGATGGTCGCGATTGAAGCATATCGCCCCCACCTATATGGTGGACGGCGTGGTGCATTACTGCGTCGCCAACATGCCGGGCGCGGTGGCGCGCACTTCGACCTTTGCGCTCAACAACGCGACTCTGCCCCTCTTCCGTGGAAAAGCGCGGAAGCGGTGCTGGGACTGGCCTAGCGCTCCGCGTCACTTGGTTGGGCATTGCCAGAGCTTGTCGTCGGTGCCCTGGAAGTAGACGTAGCCGTCGCCCTGCAGGTCGGGCGAGGACTTGCTCGCCATGGAATAGAGATTGACCCCCTGCGACGGATTGGCGATCGACACCTGCCACAGCCTGTCATCGGTGCCCTGGAAATAGAGATTGCCGTCCTCGCCGAACTCGGTCGTCTTGGGCGTCGATTTGCACTGCCAGGTTCCGAACGGCCGGCGCTTGGAGGCATCGAGCAGATTGACCTCCCACACTTGGTTGTCGGTGCCCTGGAAATAGAGATTGCCGTTGTTGCTGGCATAGGGCGCGGAGGCGCATTGGAAGCCGCCGAAATTCGACCGTTGCGACGGGTCCTTGATGTTCACCTGCCACAGATTGTTGTCGGTGCCCTGGAAATAGAGGAAGCCGTTGCCGCCCAGCGGCGCCGTCGGCATCGAGGCGCACTGGAAGCCGCCGAGATTGGTGTTGATCGCGGGATCGACGGTGCTCACCTGCCACAGCGCGTTGTCGGTGCCCTGGAAATAGATGAAGCCGTCGCCGGGCGCGAAGGGCGGCGACTTGCTCTCGAAGCCGCCCAGATTGACGTTCAGGTAGGGCGTGCCCTGCTGCATCATCCACACCTTGTTGTCGATGCCCTGGTAGAAGAGATAGCCGTCGGTCGAGGGCATGGGCGTCGACGAGGCCAGAAATCCCAACGGGTTGGTTACCTTGGAGGGCGCCGCCACCGGCATGCGCCAAAGCGTGTTGTCGGTGCCGCGAAACCACAGCAATCCGCCGAAAGCATTCGGCGCCGACGACGTTGCCATGTTATTGAGATTGACCGGTCCGGCCATTTGTCTGTCCTGACGCAATGAAGTGAAATGGCAGGGAAGCACAATCGTGTCGGACTCACAATCGCGAATTCGCAAAACAAAAAAACTGTCACATACAATAAATGATCATTCGGCCGAGGGTCCCGATTTCATCGCCGCAACGATGCGGCGGGTGCGCTGCTCGGCCCGCGCATTGTCGATGGCGAGCACCGCGTGGACGAAGGCGATGGCCCAGAAGATCAGCCCCAGGGTGTGAAGGATGATGGTCAGCCAGAAGGCGATCGACAGGACATAGAGGACGAGATTGAACAGCGCCGAGATGGGCTTGCCGCTCAGAAGCAGCGCCAGCGGCGAGCAGAACACGGCCAGCAGATAGATCATCGGTACCTCTCCAATGCCATCCTCCCCTCAAATAGGATGGCGACGGTGGATGTCAAATCGTGGCGCCGCCGTCGATCACGATGGCCTGGCCGGTCATGAAGGCGCCGGCCTTCGAGGCCAGGAACACCGCCGCACCGGCGATCTCGTCCGGCTCGCCGATGCGCCTGAGCGGCGCGTTGGCGGTCGAGCGCTTGAGGATATCCGGGTTCTCCCACAGCGCACGGGCGAAATCGGTCTTGATCAGGCCCGGCGCGATGCAATTGGCGCGGATGTTGTGCGGACCATATTCCACCGCGATGTTGCGCGCCAGCTGGAAGTCGGCCGCCTTGGAAATGCAATAGACGCCCAGCACCGGCGAGCCGCGCAAGCCGCCGATGGAGGAGACGATGATGACCGATCCGTCCTTGCGCTCCACCATCTCCGGCAGCACCAGTTGGCAGAGCCAGTGGTTGCTGCGCACATTGGCGCTCATGATCTTGTCGAAGGCCTCGTCGGGAATTTCCATCTGCGGCCCGAAATAAGGATTGAGCGCGGCATTGCAGACGAGCACGTCGATCCTGCCCCATTTTTCGCGGGTCTTCGCCACCAGCTGCTGCAGCTGTTCCTTGTAGTTGATGTTGGCGGGGATAGGCGCCGCGACTTCGCTTCCGCGCGCCTTGTTGATGTCGGCCGCCACCTTCTCGCAGGCGTCGGCCTTGCGGCTCGACACCACCACTTTGGCGCCGTGCTCGGCCAGACGGTGCACGATGGCCTCGCCGATGCCCTTGGTCGAGCCGGTGACGAGCGCCACCTTGCCGGTCAGATCGAACAGGTTCATGCCCCTCTCCCGATGTCTGTCGCCGGCATTCTTAATCGGGCGCGGGGATGGTCACAAATCCGCCCCGCCGCTAGGCTTGGCTCGAGCGGGGGCGGAAGGAGAGTTGGAATGAAGAAAGCCCTGGTCCCGCTCGCGGCGTTGCTGGTTTCGGCCTGCGGCGGCGGCCGCGTCTATCCTGCCCCGCCGCCTCCCTCGCCTTACGAG
>DATCOJ010000044.1:0-1589 GCA_036564785.1 Rhizomicrobium sp.
CGACCTGTTCGAGCGCCGCATCGAAGCCATGGCCCCAACGCCTGGTGAGGCAAGAGCGGAAGATTCCGCTGTTGCCGGACGCGTGCATCTTGCCGTGGTGCCGCAGCCCGACGAGCCGGAATTACCGATCCCCTCGCCGGCAAGCGCCCCGGCGCCGGCCATGGTTCTCGTTCCCAATGCCGCATCGGCGCCGGCGCCCGCCGTCGCCGAAAGGGCGCCGCCCGCGGCCATTGAAACGGTCGTCGCGCCGCCGCGCGATCCGCTGGCCGCGCTCATGGCGCTGAGTGACGACGAGCGGCTGGCGCTGTTTACGTGAGCAACTGACCTGTCATTGCCGGGCTTGACCCGGCAATCCATGAAGCGACGAAACAATTTGGACAGCCGAATGGATGCCCGGGTCAAGCCCGGGCATGACGAAGAAGTTCAGTGTACCGCCGACCACACCTTCTTCTTCGTGAAGTAAAGCAACCCAGTGAGCACGATCAGGAAAATCATAACCTGGAAGCCGGTGCGCTTGCGCTGCACCAGCTTGGGCTCGGCCGCCCACATCAGGAAGGCCGCGGCGTCCTTACCATACTGTTGCACGGTCTGCGGCGACCCGTCGTCATAGGCCACCTGCCCGTCCTGCAGCGGCGGCGGCATGGCGGTGTTGTGTCCGGGAAAATATTCGTTGTAGTGGCCGCTCGGCGGCATCACGAAGCCGCTCGGCGGATCCTTGTAGCCATTGATATAGGCGGCGATGTAGTCCGGCCCCTGCTCCTGATACTGCGTGAAGGCATCGAAGATGAACCAGGGGAAGCCGCGGCTGTAGCTACGCGCCTTGGCCAGCGTCGACATATCGGGCGGGGCGACACCGTGGGTCGCGGCCGCGGCCAGCGCGTTCGGAAACGGCGCCGGGAAATGGTCAGCCAGTCGGCCCGATCGCTCGGTCGGCTGGCCTTTGTCGTCGATGTCCTGGATCTTGTAGTCGGCCGCCACCGCCTCGGCCTGGCCTTCCGAAAATCCGGGACCGCCCGGATCGGCGAGATTGCCGAAGGTAAGCATGTCCATCGAATGGCAGTTGGCGCAGACCTCTTTGAAGATTTTGAAGCCGCGCTGGAGCTGCGCCTCGTCGTATTTGCCGAACGGGCCGGCGAAGGACCATTTCAGCCGCGGCGGCGGCGGCGGCGCGGCCTCCTGCGCCGAGGCCGGCAGCGCCAGCGCAACCAGGGAGCCGGCAAGGGCAAGGGCGACGATCGTGTGCTGAATTTTCATGGCTGTTCCGCTTACGCCTTGGCGCCCAGCACCGATTCCGAAATCGAATTCGGCACCGGTTTTGTCTTCTCGAAGATGCCAAGCAGCGGCAGCACGATCAGGAAGAAGGCGAAATAGTAGAACGTGAAGACGCGCGAGAGGATGACATAGATGCCTTCCGGCGGCTTGGTGCCGAGCCAGCCCAAGCCGACGCAAGCGATCACGAACAGCCAGAAGAACTGCCGAAACAGCGGGCGGTAGCGCGCCGAGCGCACCTTCGAGGTATCGAGCCAGGGCAGGAAAGCAAGGATGCCGATCGAGCCAAACAGCGCGCAGACGCCGAGCAGCTTGTTCGG
>DATCOJ010000045.1:0-12069 GCA_036564785.1 Rhizomicrobium sp.
CCCGGAGCATTTCTCCCCTGCGGGGTCGAAATGCTCCGACCTCCCCGCGTTGGGGGAGGTAAAGTAAGGGCGCGACCATTCCTCACTGCCCATTCCCTAACTGCCAGCTCCCTACATCCGTCCCCGCGCCATCGCGGCCACGTTGAACAGCGCGCGGGAGAGGGTAGCTTCGGCGGGAACGCCGGTAGTCTTGCACAGCACCTCGGTGTCAAGCAGCAGGTCGAGCGCGTCGGCGAGCTTGTCCTCGCTCCAGCGCGAGGCTTGCGCCTTGAAAGATGAGGCACGGGCAAAGTGAATGGGGGGCTTGAGGCGTCGCATCACCGCATCCAGCGACTCGCCGCGCGCGCTTTGCGCCCTGGCCAGCAGCAGCTTCTGGAAATGTCCCATGGCCACCCGCACGATGCCGATGGGCGAGGCGTCCTCCGCCCATAACCGCTCCAGCGCCAGGTCGAGGCGCGGCAGATCGCCTTCGCCGGCCGCGTCGCACACTTCCTCGACGCGGGCGTCCGCCTCGTCGCCCATGATGGCGCGCACGTCGTCGAGCTCGACGCGCTTCTTGCCGTGCATGTAGAGCGCGAGCTTCTCCAGTTCGCGCCGCGTGACGCCGCGGTCGGAGCCAAGCCGCGCCACAGCATCGTCCAGCGCCTCGGCCGAGATCGAAAGGCCTTCCGCCTTGAGCGCGTTGCGCACGACGTCGGCGAGATCGCGGGCACTGTCGGCATAGCAAGGGATGGCGGCGGCGTTGTCCGCCTCCTCGAACACCTTGCGCAGGGAGGCGCTCTTGGCGAGATCGCCGCCCTCGACCACCACCAGCGCATCGCCCTTGGGATCGTCGAGGAATGCCTCGAACAGCTTGGCGAGGCCGTTGCCGGCGCCGCGCACTCTGACCACGCGGCGGCCGCCCAGCATGGAAATCGCGGCGGCTTCATCGGCCAGACGCGCACCGTCGGCCGCGAGCGTGGAGTCCTCGAGCTCGGCGACGCGGAACGCATCGGTGAGATCGGGCACCACGGTCCTGGCGATGGCCTCGGCCCGCTCGCGCACCAGACCCTGGTCGGGACCGAACACCAGCACCGCAGCGAGCCCCGGACGCGGGTTGGCGACGAAGCGGTCGGCCTCGGCGGATTTGACGATCATTTCGCCTGGTTCTGCCGGAAATAGACCGCGAGCTTCAAACGCAGCTGCTCGGCTACGTCGGCGGCGGTGTTCTTCTGCGCCTTGAACTTGGCTTCGATGGTGGCATAGGGCGAGGCCACCACGTCGTAAGCCGACAGCGAGCTCTCGATGCCCTTGGTGACGGGCTTCTGCGTCTTGCGGTCGATCAGCTGATAGCGTGCCACCAGCGTATAGTTGTAGCGGGTGATCTCGACTTCCTTGACGGTGCCGACCAGCTCGTTCTGGATTGCGATGCCTTCGTTTTTCTCGGTGAGCACGATCTTGAGATCGTAGAGCGCGCCTTCCGGCCGGGAGCTCGCCTGCAGATCGTCGATCAGATCGTTGCGCAGTTCGTAGCCCGCGCGTTCGAGGTCGATCGGCGGCACATAGATGGCAGCGAAGGTCGCTTGCACCCCCGCGCCGTTGTCCATGCGGCCGTAGAGCGGATGAAAGCCGCAGCCGGAAAGCGCGAGCGCGGCGCCGATAGCCGCCGGGAGGCGAAGCGTTTTCATGCAACGATGTTCACGATGCGGCCGGGCACCACGATAACACGTTTCGGCGGCTTGCCGTCGAGCATGCGGGCCACCGGCTCAAGCGCCAGCGATTCCTTCTCCACCGTCGCCTTGTCGGTGCCCTTGGCGAATTGTCGTGTGGCGCGCAGCTTGCCGTTGACCTGGATGGCGTAAGTCTCGGTGTCGGACGCGACCAGCGACGCGTCGGCTTTGGGCCAGGGTGTGTCGACCACCAAGGTGTCGCGGCCGAGCGCCTGCCAGGCGGTTTCGGCCAGGTGCGGCATCATCGGGCCGATCAGCAGCACCAGCGCTTCCAGCGCCTCGCGCTTGGCGGCGACGGAGGCGTCCTTCGCGTCGGCGATGGCGTTTGCCAGCGTGTAGATCTGCGCCACACCGCGATTGAAGCGCAGGTTCTCCAGATCGTCGGTGACGGCGGCGATGGCGCGATGGGTGGCGCGGCGCAACTCGCTCGCGCCATCCGCCTTCGTGCCGGGGGGAGGCAGCTCACCCGCCTCATCCACCAGCCGCCACAGCCGCTGGACGAAGCGGGAGCAGCCTTCGGCGCCGTCGTTGGTCCATTCGATGTCGCGTTCTGGCGGGGTGTCCGACAGCATGAACCAGCGGATGGTGTCGGCGCCGTGGACGTCGATGATGGTCTCCGGCGCGATGCCGTTCTTCTTCGACTTCGACATCGCTTCGGAGCGGCCGATGGTCACTTCCGTGTCGCTGCCCTTGAAATAGGCCTTGCCGTTGCGCTTCTCGATCTCCTCGATCGCGATCCATTCGCCGTTGTGGCCTTTGTAGGTCTCATGACAGACCATGCCCTGGGTAAACAGGCCCGCGAACGGCTCGTCGACCGCGGTGTAGCCGAGCTTGTGCAGCCCGCGGTTGACGAAACGGGCATAGAGCAGATGCAGGATGGCGTGCTCCACGCCGCCGATATACTGGTCGACCGGCAGCCAGTATTTCGCGGCATCCGCATCGACCGGCGCCTCGGATTTCGGATTGCAGAAGCGCGCGAAGTACCACGACGAGTCGACGAAGGTGTCCAGCGTGTCGGTGTCGCGCAGCGCCTTGGCGCCGCATTTGGGGCAGGTCGTGTGCTTCCAGGTGGGATGGGCGTCCAACGGATTGCCCGGAACGTCGAAGCGCACGTCGGACGGCAGTTCGACCGGCAGCTGCCCCTTGGGTACCGGTACGATGCCGCATGTCGGGCAATGCACCATCGGGATCGGACAGCCCCAATAGCGCTGGCGCGACACCAGCCAGTCGCGCAGGCGGTACTGCACCGTGCGCGTGCCCTTGCCCTGCGCCTCCATGCGGCCGGCGATCTCGGCTTTCGCGGCCTCGACCTCGAGCCCGTCGAGAAAGCGTGAATTGGCCAGTCTTCCCGGACCGGTATAGGCCTCGGCGCCGACCTCGAAGACTTTGGGATCCTCGCCCTCGGGCACGACGACCGGCAGCACGGGCAGCTTGTATTTGCGCGCGAAATCCAGGTCGCGCTGATCGTGCGCCGGGCAGCCGAAAATGGCGCCGGTGCCGTATCCCATCAGCACGAAGTTGGCGATGTAGACCGGCAGCTGCCACGCGGGATCGAACGGGTGCGCGGCGGTGATACCGGTGTCGAAGCCCATCTTCTCCGCCGTCTCGATGGCGGCCTCGGTGGTGCCGATGCGCTGGCATTCCGCAATGAAGGCGGCCGCTCTCTTGTCCGTCTTCGCCAGCACCTCGCTCAGCGGATGATCGGGCGAGAGCGCCACGAAGCTGGCGCCGAACAGCGTGTCTGGCCGCGTCGTGAAGACGTCGAGCTTTTCGGAATTGGACAGGTCGAAGGTGAAGCGCAGACCTTCCGAGCGCCCGATCCAGTTCTTCTGCATCAGGCGGACTTTTTCCGGCCAGCGCTCCATGTGATCGAGCGCCTCCAGAAGCTCGTCGGCGTAAGCCGTGATCCTGAAGAACCACTGCGCCAGCTTCTTGCGCTCCACCGGCGCACCCGAACGCCAGCCGCGGCCGTCGATCACCTGCTCGTTGGCAAGCACGGTCATGTCCACCGGATCCCAGTTCACGTCCGCTTCGGCGCGATAGACGAGGCCGGCCTGGTAGAAATCCAGAAACAGTTTTTGCTGCTGCGAATAGTAGGCGACATCGCAGGTGGCGAATTCGCGGCTCCAGTCGATGGCGAGCCCCATCTGCTTGAGCTGTCCACGCATGGTGGCGATGTTGTCGTAGGTCCAGTCGCGCGGATTGACTCCCTTGTCGCGCGCCGCGTTCTCAGCCGGCAGGCCGAAGGCGTCCCAGCCCATGGGATGGAGGACGTTGAAGCCCTGGGCGCGGCGGAAGCGGGCGATGACGTCGCCCATGGTGTAGTTGCGCACATGGCCCATATGGATGCGCCCCGACGGATAGGGGAACATCTCCAGCACGTAGCATTTGGGCTTCGGCGAATCGTTGGGTGCCACGAAGCACTGGCGCTCGGCCCATAGGGCCTGCCATTTCGGCTCCGCTTCTCTGGCGTCGTATCGCGCCATGACCGTTCCTTCTTCGCCATCGCTTCGGGCTGCTCAAGCCCGATGGCGGAAAAGGCTTACAGCGCGCTCAAGCTAAGTTCCAGATGTTCCGCCGCTTGCGAGTCGCAGCTCGCGGGCGCGCGTCAAAATGGCGTCCTCGAGCTTGTTGGCGGTGTCGGGGTTGACCTGGGCGTCGACCCAGCCCTGATCGGACTTGGTCTGACGGAAGACGGTGATCTTGATGCCGTCCGCCCGCAGGCGGCGGTCGAGGATGTAGATGGTCACCCGCATGCGGTCGCCGGGCGCCGACGGCGAGGAATACCAGTCGGTAATGATCACCCCGCCGAAGGGATCGGCGGACTGCAGCGGCATGAAGGACAGCGTGTCCAGGGTTGCATGCCACAGATAGGAGTTCACCCCCAGGGTGACGTGGCCGCTGGACGAGGAAATGGCGGTGGCGCCGCTGGCGGCGTCGCCGGTGTCAAGTTCGTCGCCGCCGCAGGCGCCAAGCAGCAGGGTGGCGAGGAGGACCGTCAAAATCCGCATGGTTTGCTCACTTGAGTGGCGCGCGAGGCACCAATTCGTCCCCCGGCGGGCTTATACTGGCGGGCGAGGGATGGCGCAACGGCTTGAGCCGCTTGCGTTAACGGCCGGCAGAGGAAGCGCATGCGGGGGGTAGCTTGGGGCCTGCTGGCGGCGGTGGCGGCTTGCGCCGACGCCCGGGCAGAGATTCTGCCGGACATCCCCACGCCCAGCGTCAGCATCGGCAATGTTCAGCTGCTGATGCCTGTCGACGTCTATGGCGCCGGATACATGGCACGGCAGTCGGGCGGCATCGACCCCGAGGGTTTGGCTGGGGCGGCGCTGGTCTCGCCGGAGATCCAATATCCCCTGGACAATGGCTGGACCTTCGGGCTGCGCACTGCGCTGCTCGTCTATCACGACCGGCTCGCCGGCGATAATTACGGCAACGACATCCTCGAGAAGGCCTATGCCTATTGGCAGACGGCGTATGGGCGGCTGGAGGTCGGTCAGCAGGACGGCGCCGCCTATAAGCTGGAAGCGACGGGTCCGCTGGTCGCCGGGCCGCCGGCGATCGACGATGCCAATGTCACGTTCTTCATCGATCCCACGACCGGCAAAGCGTTCACGAATTTCTTTCCGGTGCGCACCGGCGCCTTCGCCACCTCCAATGACGCCAAGATCTCCTACTATTCGCCGCGACTGATCGATCTGCAGGTCGGCGTCTCGTTCACGCCCAGCGAGACCAAGGGCGTGCCGTTCCTGTCGCATGCCGACAATGGTCCCAATCGCCAGCGCAACATTCTCGAGGCGGGCGCCAATTATGCGCACGGCTACGGCCGGCTGACGCTGCATGCCTATGCCGGCATCGTCTTCGGGCATACGCAGGATCGTACGCCGGGACATGAAGCGGCGCGAGACTGGGCGCTCGGCAGCGAGGTCGATTACAAATTTTCGGACGATGCCGTGCTCGCGTTTGGCGGCGCCTACCGGCAATCGCGCGGCTATGCCTTCGACATCGACCAGAGTTTCTCCGGCGGCAACACCCATGCGGTCCATGCGACGGCGCTGCTGACCAAGGGACCGTGGGAATTCGGTTTCGAATATTCCGATGCCGTGGCGGGCGCCCAAGGGGCGCTGCCGCGGCTGATGGAAACCGGCTATGAGCCGGCCGTGGGCTATGCGCTCAATTCCAATCTGCAGCTCACCCTCGGCTACCAGCATGCCGACTACTCGCGCAGCAGCGGCACGTTCTACAACGGCAAGCGCGAGGTGGCTCTCGATGCGGGATTTTTGTATTTCGAATTCAAGCTTTAAGCGCCCCGACGGCAGCGAGGCCGGCGAAGGGACTGTGCGCCAGCTGCAGCGCGCGACGCGAATCGATGCCGCCCAGCGCATAGACGGGAAGCCGGGCTTCCCTCACGATCATCCGGGCCCGGAGCGCGCCAAGGCCCGGGCGGTTGGGGTGGCTCGAGGTGGCAAAGACCGGAGCCAGGAAGACCGCATCGGCGCCCGATCGCTTGGCAGCCACGCAAGCCTCAAGCGAATGGGCGGCGGCGGTGATCAGCCAGCGCGGCCGGAGCGCGCGCCAGTGTCCCGCCTCGCGCGCGCGCGATTCGGAAAGATGGAGACCATGCGCCCGCACCCGCGCCGCCAGCGGCGCATCGTTGGCGACGAGCAGGGTGAGCCGGCGTGCGCGCGCGATCGGCGCCAAGGCGCGGGCCAGCTTGGCGCGATGCGAGGCTTGCCGCGTCCGCACCACGACCATGCTGCCGCGCGGCAAGGCGGCAGCCGCAGCCAGCGGATCGGGCAGCCGCTCGTCGTCGGTCATCAATACGAGCGCGGGGAGCGCGCTCCCGCGATTGAGCGCGGTCGCCGCTCTTGCTAGCTTGGCACGCGCGAACTTGTCCAAGATGTCCTCCACCCAAACATCACCCGATCCGGCCCAGGCGCTGGCCGATGTGCTGGCCCGGATCGCGGCGGCGCGAAGCAAGGCGCTTGCGCCCGCTCCTTCTACCACGCTCGTCGCCGTCACCAAGACGGTGGATGAGAATCGGATTCGTCCCACGCTGCAAGCGGGTCATCGGGTGTTCGGGGAAAATCGCGTCCAAGAGGCTGCCGCCAAATGGCCGGCGCTGAAGCAGGACTATCCGGATGCTGAGCTACATTTGATCGGCCCGCTGCAAACCAACAAGGCGCGCGAGGCGCTGGCGCTGTTCGACGCCATCGAAACGCTGGACCGGCCGAAGCTTGCCCACGCGCTCAAGGCGGAGCTGGAGCGCAGCGGGAGATCGCCGGTGTTGTTCATCCAGGTGAACACGGGCGAGGAGCCGCAGAAGGCGGGCGTGGCACCGCATGACACCGCAGGCTTCATCGGATTGTGCCGTGACGAGCTGAAGCTGCCGGTGCGCGGGCTGATGTGCATTCCGCCGCAGGACGAGGCCCCGGCGCCGCATTTCGCATTGCTGCAGAAGCTCGCGCGCGCCCACGGCCTGCCGCTTCTCAGCATGGGCATGAGCGGCGATTTCGAGAGCGCGATCAAATTCGGCGCCACCCATGTGCGCGTGGGCACCGCGATCTTCGGGGAACGGAGTGCGCGCTAGTGGATCGGGGTGGGCGGAATGGCGGGCCTGCCGTCCATCGCCATGGTCCGGCGATAGGCGTCCAGCGCACGCTCGCTGAGGTCGCTGTCGATGCCGTCCAGGCTGAGCGATTTGGAAAGCGCGTTGAGGCTGGAATTGTCCAGCGCGAAGCCCGGCGCCGGAATGCCGGGTAGCTGCACCGGCATCGCGCCAGCGACCTTTGCTGGTGTCGCCGCGGGAGCCTCGGCGGAAGCCGATGTCGAGGCCGACGGCGGCGTGTCGGTGGCCGACGCTGTTGCGGCATGCGGCGCGGGCTCCGCGGCCGAAGCGGTGGCGGTCGCTTTGTCGTCGTCTCCGAACACGAAGGCGTAGACCGTGTCGCCGAAATTCTTGCCGGTGATCTTCTCGAAGGCGAGATCGGCGAGCGAGCCGGCGAGCCCGAGCGGGCCCCCATAAAGCGTGTCCCCCGCGACCTTCTCGAGCGGCTTGATCTGGTCGCCGGTGAATTTGCGATAGAGCGTGCCGACGACGGGCAGATGCTGCAGCGGATTGACGATGTCGAGCGCGTCGTCGAAGGAGAATCCGTCGCCGGGTTTGGCGTCGGCGGCCGCAATGGTCGGCTTCGGCGGAGCCGTGAAGCTCTTGTGCGAGATCGCGGGCACATAGGTGCCGGCGACGTGCTGGGCGAAATCGGGTACGGGCATTCTGCTCTCCCTCTGCGGCTTGCGAAGCAAGCCCCTTGCCAGTGGAAAAGCCTGCAAATCTCCCTGGTTTGTGAGGTGCCCGCAGCCCAACTCGGCAAGAACTGCCGCGTCCGGCGCGAAATTTCAGAGTAGACTCGTAGCGGCGGCGACTTGACTACGGGCTACCAGTACAATATGTCACTGACATTCGAATGGGATGAGGTCAAGGCGGGGGACAACTACGCCAAACACGGCGTCACCTTCGAACTTGCGAAAAGAGCATTCGAGGATCCGTTCGCCATCGAATTCCTCGATGACCGCGAAGACTATGGCGAGGAGCGTTTCGTGATCATCGGACTGGTGGATGCGCACGTTCTCTATGTCGCCTATACCGAGAGAGACGAGGCGATCCGAATCATATCGGCCCGAAGAGCCACGAAGCATGAGCAGAAAGCGTATTTCCAATAGGTCCGGCGATAGCATTCGTCCCATGACGCAAGGTGCCGCGGAGCGAGCTGCGCGTGCCGATCCCGATGCTCGACCGTTGACGGTCAGCGATCTCAAGCGCCTCAAGCGGACGCCCCAGGCAAAGATCATTCGCCGCGCTTTGGGCCTAACGCAGGAGGAATTCGCGGCACGCTATCGCATCCCACTCGGCACGCTGCGCGATTGGGAGCAGGGCCGCGCCATCCCCGACCAGCCGGCGCGCGCCTATCTGACGGTGATCGCGCGCCATCCGCAGAGCGTGCAGCAGGCTCTGCAGGACTGACGGAAGACCGCCGGATCGATTACAGCAAATGTCCTGCGCCGGCCTTGGCCTTGAGGTAGGCGCGGTTGTGCGGATTGCTGGCGAAGCGGTGCGGCACCCGCGCTACCACCTCGATGCCTGCGGCCTCGAGCGCCTTCACTTTCTCCGGATTGTTGGTCAGAAGACGCACGGATCGATAGCCCAGCAAAGACAACATCTTCGCGGCGATGCCGTAAAGCCGCTCGTCCGGCTCGAAGCCCAACCGTTCGTTGGCCGCGTGGGTGTCGAAGCCCTGATCCTGCAGCCGGTAGGCGCGCAGCTTGTTGATGAGGCCGATGCCGCGGCCCTCCTGCGCGAGATAGAGCAGAACGCCGCCGCCGGCTTTCTCGATCGTCTCGATGGCGCCGCGCAGCTGCGCCCCGCAATCGCATTTGAGCGAGTCCAGCAGGTCGCCGGTGAAGCATTCCGAATGCAGCCGCGTCAGCACGGGCCTGTTCGACGCGGGCGCGCCGATGGCGATGGCATAGTGCTCCGGTCCGCCGTCCTGCGCGCGGAAGGCAACGAGTTCCGTGTGCTCCGCGCCGGCGAGCGGCACGCGCGCCCGCGTCACCAGCGTCAGCGTTTCGACCGACTGTCGCTCGTAGTCCTCGATGTCGGCGGAAGAAAGCTGAACGGCGCCGGAGGGAATGCGCGTGGCGGGCACAACCACCGTGGCCGGCAGCAGGCCCGACAGTTTCGCCAGCTTGATGGAGGCGGCATGGGCGGGCGGTAGCGTTTCGCGCAATGCTTCGAACGGTCCCTTGAGCGGCTCGGCGAGATCGAAGGTCGGATCGGCGATGGCACGCAATCGGTCGGGCGTCATGCTCTTTTCCAGCGCCAGCGCCACAGCTCGCGGCGTGTAGAGCCGCATCTTCAGCGTGCGGGCGCGGGCGTGGGTGAGAACCAGCCGCGCATTCCTGTTCAACTTCCCGAGAGCGGCTGCGTCGAGAGTTTCCACCGAATAGACGAGGAACGCGCGTCTGCCGTCGCGGATTGCGACGGCAAGCCCCTCGCGCATGGCGATGGCGGCCTTGGTGACACGCGCCACGGCGGAGCCCGCGGCCCTCCGCCGTTTCGTTAATTTGGCTTTTCGCGCCGCCGCCATAACTTTCGACATACACTGCCGCCGATTTTCCGGGTAGAGTTAGGTCGCGGGTGGGCTTGACCTTGCTAGGGAAACAAAAATGCCAAGCGCCAAGCCTGTTTTGTTGGTCGACGACGATGCCATGCTCAGAAGCTCGCTGGCCGAGCAGCTCGCCGCCGAGGGCGAATACGCCCCGGTGCAGGCGGGAAGCTATGCCGAGGGCCGGGCGCGCGCCCATGAGGGCCTCTACGAATTCATGATCCTCGACGTGGGGCTGCCCGACGGCGATGGCCGCAAGCTGTGTCGCGAGCTGCGCGATGCGGGCGTCACCTGCCCGATCGTGCTGCTGACCGCCGCGGATACCGACGCCGATACCATCGAGGGCCTGGCGTCCGGCGCCAACGATTACATCACCAAGCCGTTCCGCTTCGCCGTGCTGATGGCGCGCATCCACGCCCATTTGCGCAGCCACGAGCAGAACGAAGAGGCGGTCTATCGCATCGGTCCCTACACCTTCCGCCCCAGCGCCAAGCTGCTGCTCGACACAGCCGGCAAGAAAGTGCGGCTGACCGAGAAAGAGACCAACATCCTCAAATATCTCTACCGCTCGGGCGAGACGGTGGCGCGCGACACCCTGCTGCACGAGGTCTGGGGCTACAATCCGGCGGTCACCACCCACACCTTGGAGACGCACATTTATCGCCTGCGGCAGAAGATCGAGGCCGACCCCGGCCGGGCGCAGATCCTGGTGACGGAGTCCGGCGGCTACCGTCTGGTGGCCTAAACCGCGGAAAAGCCGGGAAACGTGGCTAGTTTGTTCCCCCGCGCACGGGTCATTCCGCGCTTGCGCTTTTACCGTTCTGTGCACACTACTGTGGACACCCTATTTGTGGGTGGGAAGCAATCCGGCCGGGAGGCCAGCATGACCAGTCAGATGAAATCGCTGTTGATCGGGGCGGCGGTTGCCGCGCTCCTGATCCTGCCCGCGGCGGCCGGCGGCGACTGGGTGACCTGGCCGCGCAAGAGCTTCAACGCCAATGCGCTCAAAGTGAACGATTTCGTCGGCACCCTGGTGGTGACGGTGAACAATGGCGGCGCCATGACGCTCGACGTGGCCGGCACAAGGGAGCGCATCAAGGATCTCAATGTCCATTCCGAAATGGGCCGTCTCGTCATTGAAGGCGAGAACGCGGGAACCGTCTGGGACTGGCGCAACTGGTTCAACTTCTCCGACACGGGCCGCTCCAAGCCCGACCAACTGATCGTCAAGGTGGGCGTCCCCAAGGGCACCGATATCCATGTCGACGACCTGGTCGGCAACGCCACCATCGGCGACACCATGGGCCCGATCCATTTCGAAGCGGCGGCGACGCAGGCCAAGATCGGGCGCGTCTCCAAGGCCGACATCTCGCTCGCCGGCGCCGGCCGCGTGGACGTGGCCTCGGTGGCAGGACCGCTCGATCTCGACATCGCCGGCTCCGGCAAGGTGAACGTGGGCGCCACGCAGAGCGTGAAGGCCGATATTGCGGGCGCGGGCGACACCACGCTCGGCCCCATCGCCGGCGGCCTTTCCGTCGACATCGCAGGCTCGGGCGACGTCTCGACGCCGCGCGTCAACGGGCCGGTGAAAGTGGACATCGCGGGCTCGGGCTCCGTCAGCATCGCCGACGGCGTGGCCAATCCGCTGCATGTCGACATCATGGGTTCCGGCGATTTCAGCTTCGGCGGCACCGCAGTGAACCCGCATGTGAGTTCGTTCGGCTCCGGCAGCGTGAAGATCAAGGCGTACAAGGGCCACATGTCGAGCGAGGGCATGGCGAGCGTGGATGTCGGCACCCCCGATATGCCGGCGCCGCCGCGGCCGCCGCATGGTCCGCGGCCGCCCAAGCCGCCCGCGCCGCCGCACCATGGCGACGATGACGGCGACGACTAAGCCAAAGTGACCGTGACGCAACCGCCCGCCCCAGTCCGCTGATTCCTGCGCGCTAGATTCTCCCGAGCTGGGCGCAGCGGACTACCGAAGCGCGTGCCGGCCTGATATGCACGGCGCGAGGAGAGCGGGGCGCGATGTTCAGCGAAAATCCTTTCGCCGTGCTGGCGGCCTCGGTGCCCGCGCCGCTGATGCAGCTGTATGTGGCGCTGATGATCGCGTGCGTGGCGGCCGGCACCCTGTTCGACATGCTGCACAAGCGCAACGCCGCGTACTTCTTCGAGCATTGGCGGAAGGAAAAGGCGCG
>DATCOJ010000046.1:0-3706 GCA_036564785.1 Rhizomicrobium sp.
TCGCCATCTTGGACGAACCGACCAATGGGCTCGATCCGCAGGCCAGCGTTGAGCTGCTGGAACTGATCCGCTCGCTGAAGGAGCAGGGCGTCAGCATTCTGCTGTCGTCGCACCTGCTAGACCGGGTGCAGAGCGTGTGCGACCGGGTGGCGCTGTTCAATGCCGGCCGCATCGTGTTGATGGGCACCGTGGCCCAGCTTGGCCGCCAGGTGCTGGGCGGCGGTTACGCCGTCGAGGTCGAAGCAGACGGCGGCAGCGGCGTCGCCAGACATCTTTCGGCGCTGCCAGGCGTGCGTAGCGTGGCGGAGCCTGGCCCCGGCCGTTTCCGCATGACCTGCGACCGCGATCTGCGGGCCGAGGCCGCGGCCGCGGTGGTCGCTGCCGGCGGGCGGCTCAAGCAGCTTTCGCTCGACCAGCCAAGTCTCGAGACCATTTACACGCGCTATTTCCAGAACGCGGAGGAGGGCCGTCATGCGGCGTGAAGGCTCAGCGCTCCAGGGCTTGGGCGTGGTGACCCTGAAGGAATTGTCGGACCATCTCAGCAGCGCACGCATGCGTGTGCTGGAATGGCTGGTCGTGCTGACCGCGCTCGCCGCGGTTTTCGGCGCCATCCAGCAGATCCGCGCCGTCACCGCCGAGGACCCGTTTTTGTTCCTGCGGCTGTTCACCACCGCGCGCGCGCCGCTGCCGTCTTTCGTGGCGTTCCTCGGCTTCCTGGTGCCGCTGATGGCGATCGGACTCGGCTTCGACGCAGTGAACGGCGAGCATAACCGGCGCACATTGTCGCGCATCCTATCGCAGCCGATCTACCGCGACGCGCTACTGTTCGGAAAATTCCTCGGCGGTCTGGCCGTCATCACGATCAGCTTGGTGTGCCTGTGGCTCTTGGTGATCGGGCTCGGGCTGATCATGCTGGGCGTGCCGCCGGGGGGCGAAGAGATGGCGCGCGCGCTGATTTTCCTCTTGGTGACCATCGCCTATGCCGGGGTCTGGCTGGCGCTGGCCATGCTGTTCTCGGTGATCTTCCGATCGGCCGCCACCGCGGCGCTGGTGACGCTCGGCCTGTGGCTGTTCCTCTCGGTGATCTGGCCGGCGCTGGCGCCGGCGATTGCCGAGGCTTTGGTGTCGCCTGAGCACCAGGCCACGCTGGTCACCACCGCGCAGATGCTGGCGCGGCTATCGCCCTCCACGCTGTTCGGCGAATGCGTGCTGGCGCTGCTCGATCCGACCACCCGCACGCTCGGGCCAGTCTATTTGAGCCAGTTGGAGGGCGCGGTGATGGGCGCGCCGCTGCCGTTGTGGGACAGCGTCATGGTGGCCTGGCCGCAGATCGTCGGCATGGTGGCGGCCAGCATCCTGCTGTTCGTCGGCGGCTATGTCGCCTTCCAGAGACAAGAGGTGCGAGCCTAGCGAGCAGCGTCTCTATCGAAAGAGGTGGTGAGGGCGTATGCCCTCACCACGGCCGCTCGATCGAATTGGTCACGTGCTCGCGGTCGGGCGAGGTGAAGCACAGGCCGACGCAGAGATAAGGCAGTTCCGGGTGCGGATTGTGCCCGCGGTGGAATTTGGCGATCGGTTCGGAATAGCAATCGCCGGCTTTGGCCTTGACCAGCACGCCCTCCTGGAAATGCGCCTCGAACAGGCCTTGCAGCGCGACGAAAAACGCCGCGCCGTTATGGCAATGCCAATTGGTGTAGCCGCCAGGCACGATCTCGGCGTTGTAGATTTGAACCTTCACTTGCGGGTCGCGCGGCAAAGAAGCGTAAAGCGTGTCGAGCAGAAGGTTGCGGTGGAAGCCGTGGCCCGGCGGCACCAGGCCGTCGAGCTTGAGCTCGAGACCTTTGTAGTCGTCCGGCGCGTGCATGATTACCCCCGTCATTGGGAGGCCAGTGTAGAACGAAACCGCGCACAGAAAAAACCCGGCGCAGGCGCCGGGTTTTTGAAGTTCAGGCCGCGAAGGCCGCCGGAAGTCAGTTCTTGACGGCTTCCTTGGCCGCGTCCTTGAAGCCGCCCACGGCGTTTTGAATCTTGCCGGCGGTCTGCTGCACTTTGCCTTCGGTCTCAAGCTTGGAATCGCCGGTAACCTTGCCCGTGACTTCCTTCACTTTGCCCTTGGCCTGTTCGACCGAGCCTTCGATGCGATCTTTGTTCATTTGTTTGTCCTTTCGTTGCGCGACGGCACACTCAAAGCGATAACGAATGAACGCCTGCGAACGTTCCATAGGAAAAGTGTGCAATATCGCGCGCAAAACGGCCGGGAAAGTTCCCGGCCGCTCCGCGATAGGTCGGTTGCGCCGATTACGCGTCGAGGATCGCGACGATCTCGTGCGTGCGCGGGTCGAGGACGATGATCTCATCGCCCACCATAATGTAGTCATAGCCGCGCCACTCGGGATAGATCACGAATACCTCCCGCGGCAGCGGGTAAAAGTGGACGCTATTCGGAACGCGGGCTCCCACGCGTACCGAAATGTTGAGATGCGCCGGTTTCACCCTGTGCTGCTTGAAGATGGTGGTCATCTTGCTGCGCTGTTCGGTCGAGAGCTTGGCGGAGCCGGCCGCCGCGCCTTGGCCGGTCGTGGACTGGCGCGACCTGGCACCGGCCGGAGCCTGAGCGCTGTCGTTGGCCTTCGACTTCATATCGACGTCGCCATTGGCGTCGGACGCGCCTTTGGCAGCTGGGCCTTTCTCCGTGGACTTGTCCATGCCGGCCTTGTCGGTGGCCCGCGTCTTGTCGGCGTCGGATGGGTTTGGCGCCTGGCCTGTCGTCTCCGGCGTTTTTCGTTGGACGCCGGCTTTCTGCTCTCCGGCCTTGATGCCTGGCGCTATCTTTTCGGGCGGCGCCTTCTGCTGTGCGGCAGGCGCACGGCTCGGCGCCGCTTCGTCTTTATTCATGGTCTGGGCCGATGCGACGCCGACGGTGAGCAACAGCGTCGCTGCGACGGTCGATAACAAACTTGCTTTCCTCATTGAATCCTCCTGTGGGCACCTCCCGACGTGCTTGACGTTGTGGCGTGCTTAACGGGAACGCGGTCGGGGCGCGCTGGTTCCGAAAGTCGCGGTAATGCCGCAGTTCCCGCGCCATTGCGTTCCGGGTTCCGCCAAGGCACGCTTATGCGGCAATCGGGGAGGGCAGGTTGGCCATTCTTTCGTCGACCATCGACACCGGCGGCGCCGAATTCGGCGCCAATGCCGAACGCATGCGCGCGCTCACGGCCGAATTGCAGGCGCGCCGCGCCGAGGCCGCTTTGGGCGGCTCGGAGAAAGCGCGCGAGCGCCATATCGGACGCGGCAAATTGCTTCCCCGCGATCGGGTGATGAACCTGATCGACCCCGGTTCGCCGTTTCTGGAACTGTCGCCGCTCGCCGCCTTCGGCATGTACGACGACGCCATTCACGGCGCGGGCCTGATCACCGGCATTGGCCGCATCGAAGGCCGTGAATGCATGGTAGTGTGCAACGACTCCACCATCAAAGGCGGCACTTATTTTCCGATGACGGTGAAGAAACATCTGCGCGCGCAGGAGATCGCGCGCGAGAACCGGCTGCCGTGCATCTATCTGGTCGACAGTGGCGGCGCCAACCTGCCGCACCAGACCGAGGTTTTCCCCGACCGCGAGCATTTCGGCCGCATCTTCTACAATCAGGCGACGCTGTCGGCACTCGGCATTCCCCAAATTGCAGTCGTGATGGGCTCCTGCACCGC
>DATCOJ010000047.1:0-23422 GCA_036564785.1 Rhizomicrobium sp.
GGCGCGTGCTGTGGATCGTCGGCGACCGCTACATCATCGACGGCTTCGGCCCAGACGGCGTCGCCGCCCGCGTGCTCGATACTACGCGCGGCGCCGTCCGCCTGCAGACCGGCTACGTCTATCACTATGCCTTCGCCATGCTGATCGGCGTGGTGGCGCTGGCGACCTGGTTCATGTTCGCGGGAGGCTTCCAGTGAGCCACCTGCCCCTCCTCAGCATCGTTACCTTCCTGCCGCTGGTTGGCGTGCTGTTCATCGTCCTCACCCGCGGCGATGAGGCGGCCGCCGCGCGCAACGCCCGCTGGGTGGCGCTGATCACCACCATCGCCGATCTCGCCGTCGCACTTTACATCTGGTCGAGATTCGACGGCTCCACGGCCGCCTTCCAGTTCGTCGAGAAATTGGATTGGCTTGGCGTCGGCATCTTCTATCACATGGGGGTGGACGGAATTTCCGTACTGTTCCTCGTATTGACCGCCGGACTGATGCCGTTCTGCATCCTGGCCAGCTGGGATTCGATCAAGACCCGCGTCCCCGAATATATGATCGCTTTCCTCATCCTGGAAACCCTGATGATGGGCGTGTTCACCGCGCTCGATCTCATTCTCTTCTACGTGTTCTTCGAGGGCGGCTTGATCCCGATGTTCCTGATCATCGGCGTGTGGGGCGGCGCACGGCGCGTTTATGCCAGCTTCAAGTTCTTCCTCTACACCTTGCTCGGCTCGGTGCTGATGCTGCTCGCCATCCTGTGGATGTATCTCTTCGCCGGCACCACCGATATCGACACCTTGATCCACACCGCGCATTTCCCGGTGGAGATGCAAGGCTTCCTGTGGTTCGCGTTCCTGGCCTCCTTCGCCGTCAAGATGCCGATGTGGCCGGTGCATACCTGGCTGCCCGACGCCCATGTGGAGGCCCCGACCGCGGGCTCGGTCATCCTCGCGGCCATCCTCTTGAAGATGGGCGGCTACGGTTTCCTGCGCTTCTCGCTGCCGATGTTCGCCAGCGCCAGCCACACTTACGCGCCGGTCATCTTTGCGCTGTCGATCATGGCGATCATCTACACCTCGTTCGTGGCGCTGGCGCAGGAGGACGTGAAGAAGCTCATCGCCTACTCTTCGGTGGCCCATATGGGCTTCGTCACCATGGGCATCTTCACCTTGACCCATCAGGGCATCGAGGGCGGCATCTACCAGATGCTGTCGCATGGCGTGGTGTCCGGCGCGCTGTTCCTCTGCGTGGGCGTGATCTACGACCGCATGCACACGCGCGAGATCGCGGCCTATGGTGGGCTGGTGGCGCGCATGCCGATCTATGCCGCCTGCTTCATGGTGTTCACGCTTGCCAATGTCGGATTGCCGGGAACGGGCGGATTCGTGGGCGAATTCCTCACCATGCTGGGCGCCTTCCGGGTCAACACCTGGGTGGCGATCCTGTCGGCCACGGGCGCGATCCTGTCGGCGGCCTACATGCTCTATCTCTACTGGCGGGTGATCTTCGGCAAGCTGGTGAAGCCCAGCCTGATGGCGATCCAGGACTTGACCTTGCGCGAGTTCGCCATCCTGGCGCCGCTGGTCATCATCACCATCCTCATGGGCGTCTATCCCAAGCCGATCTTCGACGTGACCCACGCCTCCGTCGCCAACCTGGTGAAGCAGGCCCAGGGTTCCTCGCCTGTCTATGCGAACCATCCTCCACCCGCGCACGGGACAACAGCCCTTGCATTGCTCCCGCGTGAGGCCCGTCGATGACCGCGCTCACCAGCGACCTCTACACCTTGCTGCCGGAGCTGATCCTGGCAGTCGGTGCCATGGCGCTGCTGCTCGTGGGCGCGGTGCGCGGCGAGGGCAGCTCGAAGCTCATATCGATCCTGTCGGTGCTGCTGATCGCCGCCTCGGCCTACGTCTCCATGGTGGGACCGGACGCCACCGCGTTCCACGGCGCCTTCGTGGTGGACGCTTTCGTGCGCTTCACCAAGGCGGTGATCCTGTGGTCGTCGGCGGCCTGCGTGCTCCTGGCGCAGCGCTTCTTCGAGGATGAGAAGAAATCGCGCTTTGAGATTCCCATCCTGATCGTGCTTGCCACCTGCGGCATGTCGCTGATGGTGTCCGCCTCGAACTTCATCGCGCTCTACATGGCGCTCGAACTGCAGAGTCTGGCGCTGTTCGTGCTCGCCGCCATCGACCGCGATTCGCTGAGGTCCACCGAAGCCGGGCTCAAATATTTCGTGCTGGGCGCCTTGTCGTCCGGCATGATGCTCTACGGCATCACCTTGATTTACGGCTTCACCGGCACCACGGACTTCCTCGCCATCGCCGGCATCGTGAAAGCGTCCGGCGTCTCACTTGGCCTCACCTTCGGCCTGGTGTTCCTCATCGCGGGCCTCGCCTTCAAGATCTCAGCGGTGCCCTTCCACATGTGGACGCCGGATGTGTACGAGGGCGCGCCGACGCCGATCACCGCCTATTTCGCCACCGCCGCCAAGGTCGCCGCCTTCGCGCTGATCCTGCGCGCCATCCTCACACCGTTCATGGGCGCAATTCATCAGTGGCAGCAGATCATCGTCTTCCTCTCGGTGCTGTCGATGGCGCTCGGTGCTTTCGCCGCCATCGGCCAGACCAACATCAAGCGGCTGATGGCCTATAGCTCCATCGGCCATATGGGCTACGCGCTGCTGGGTCTGGCGGCGGGAACTCCGCTGGGCGTGCGCGGCATGCTGTTCTATCTGGCCTTCTACGCGCTCACCAATCTCGGCGTCTTCGCCTGCATCCAGGCCATGCGCCGCGACGGCGAGGCGGTGGAAGGCATCGCCGATCTCGCGGGGCTGGCGCGCACCCGACCGGCGATGGCCTTTGCGCTCGCCGCGATGATGCTGAGCCTGTCCGGCCTGCCGCCGCTCGCCGGCATCCTCGCCAAGGCCTATGTCTTCCTCGCCGCCATCCAGGCGCATCTCTATTTCGTGGCGATCTTCGGCGTGCTGACCAGCGTGGTCGGCGCCTACTACTATCTGCGCATCGTCAAGGTGATGTATTTCGACGATCCGGCGCCGGCCTTCGACCGCGACATCGGCTGGAGCGTCGGCATCATCGCCACGGTGGCCACGCTGTTTTCGCTGTTCTTCGTCGTCAATGCCGGCACGCTGATCTCGGCGGCGGGCACCGCGGCGCAGGTGTTCTTCAAGTGACCGATTGGCCCTCCGGTTACGCGTACACCCATCACGAGACCATCGATTCCACCAACGAAGAAGCGCGCCGCCTCGCCGCCGCCGGCGAGAAGGGTCCGCTGTGGATCACCGCCGGCGAGCAGACCGCGGGGCGTGGCCGTCGCGGCCGGGTGTGGGAGTCGCCCTCCGGCAATCTGATGTCGACGCTGCTGATCCAGCCCGGCTGCGCGGTGGCCGAATGCGCGCAGCTCTCCTTCGTCTCCGCCCTGGCATCCTCCGACGCGGTCGCGCATTTCGCGCCGGCTGCCGAGGTGAAGGTCAAATGGCCGAACGACGTGCTGGCGGACGGCCGCAAGATTTCCGGCATCCTGCTGGAATCGGCGAGCGGCGGCGGCGAACCCTATTTTCTCGCTATCGGTATCGGCATCAACCTCGCGCATTTCCCCACCGACACGATCTTCCCCGCGACCTCGCTCGCCTGGCTCGGCGTTCCGGTGCCGCCCGTCGCCGATGCGCTGACCGAACTCGCCGCCTGCTTCGCGAAATGGTATGAAATCTGGCGCGGGCGGGGCTTTGCAGCCGTCCGCGACGCCTGGCTCGCGCGCGCCGCCAATCTCGGCGGTCGCATCACGGCGCGGCTTCAGAACGGGGAACTAGCAGGCGTGTTCGAAGGCATCGACGAGACGGGTGCTCTACTCCTGCGCGAAGGCGCCGGGCCGGCGCGGACCATCGCCGCAGGAGAGGTGTTCTTCTGATGCTGCTCGCCATCGACGCCGGCAATACCAACATCGTCTTCGCCGTGCATGACGGCAAGGCCATCCGCGCCGAATGGCGGGCGATGACCAAGACCACCCGCACCTCGGACGAATACGCGGTGCTGCTGAAGGATCTGCTCGACATCCAGGGCCTGAAATTCTCCGACATCCACAGCGCCATCATCGCCACCGTGGTGCCGGCGGCGCTGTTCGATCTGCGCCAGCTCTGCCGCCGCTTTGTCAATTGCGAGCCGCTGGTGATCGGCGATCCGGACCTCGATCTCGGCATCGGCATCCACATGGACCGCCCGGAAGCGGTCGGCGCCGACCGGCTGGTCAACGCGGTGGCTGCGCACGAGCGATACAAGGGCGCTCTGATCGTGGTCGATTTCGGCACCGCCACCACTTTCGACATCGTCAGCGAGAAGGGCGACTACGAAGGCGGCGTGATCGCGCCCGGCGCCAATCTCTCGGCGGAAGCGCTGCACCAGGGCGCCGCCATGCTGCCGCGCGTCGCTATCCAGCGCACGCAAGCCGTGATCGGCAAGGACACGGTGCCCGCCATGCAGTCCGGCCTCTATTGGGGCTATGTCGGCCTGATCGAGGGCCTGATCGCGCGCATCAAGGAGGAATACGGCAAGCCGATGACGGTGATCGGAACCGGCGGCCTCGCCAACCTGTTTCACCGGCAGATGACCGTCATCGATCACCTCGACCCCGATCTCACCATCCGCGGCCTCGTGCAGATCCACGCGCGCAACGCCGCCAAATGCGGAAAGCCGCTCAGCTGATGGAAGACGAGCTCGTTCTGCTGCCGCTCGGCGGCGCCGGCGAGATCGGCATGAATTTCAACGCTTATGGCTTCGGCCCGCCGGACGAGCGCAAGTGGATCGTGGTGGATTGCGGCGTGCTGTTCGGCCGTGAAACGGACACGCCCGGCGTCGACATCATCATGCCGGACATCCGCTACCTCGCCGAGCGGCGCGAGGACGTGCTCGCCATCGTGCTCACCCATGCCCATGAAGACCATATCGGCGCGGTTGGGCATTTGTGGCCGGAGCTGCGCTGCCCGGTTTACGCCACGCCGTTCACCGCACGCCTGATCCAGGACAAGCTTATCGAGGCGGGCCTGCAGGACCGGCTGCGCGTCAAAATCGTTCCGCTCGGGGGAAAGCTCACCCTCGGCCCTTTTGCCGTCGAGTTCATCTCCATCACCCATTCGATCCCGGAACCAAACGCGCTCGCCATCCGCACCGCGCTCGGCACCGTGGTGCATACCGGCGACTGGAAGATCGATCCCGAGCCGCTGATCGGCCACACCACCGACGCCAATGCCTTCCGCAAGATCGGCGACGAAGGCGCGCTGGCGCTGGTCTGCGATTCCACCAACGCGCTGGTGCCGGGCCATTCCGGCTCCGAGGCGGATGTCCGCAAGGCGCTCACCGATCTCATCGGCACCTTGAAAGGCCGCGTCGCCGTCACCGGCTTCGCCTCCAATGTGGCGCGGCTCGATTCCGTCGCCAAAGCGGCGCGCCTCCATGGCCGGGAGCTGGCGCTGGTGGGGCGCTCCATGCACCGCATCGTCGGTGCGGCGAAGGAGACCGGCTATCTCGCCGATTTCCCCCGCACGCTCGACGAATCCGAAGCCGCGCAGCTGCCGCCCCATCGCGTGCTCTTTCTTTGCACCGGCAGCCAGGGCGAGCCGCGCGCCGCGCTCTCCCGCATCGCCGCCGGCGATCACCCGACCGTCACGCTTGGTCCTGGCGATTCGGTGATCTTCTCCTCGCGCATCATTCCGGGCAACGAGCTCGGCATCCATGCGCTGCACAACAAGCTGGCCGCACTGGGCGTGGAGGTGCTGACCGTCGAGGATCATTTCGTCCACGTCTCCGGTCACCCGGCGCGGGAGGAACTGGCGGAGATGTATCGCTGGGTGCGGCCGCGCATCGCCGTGCCGGTGCATGGCGAGCTGCGCCACATGGCCGAGCACGCACGCCTTGCCCGCTCGCTGCAGGTGGCGCAGGCCGTGGTGCTGGAGAACGGCCACATGCTGCGGCTGGCGCCGGGCCGCGCCGAGATCGTCGACGAGGTTCCGTCCGGACGCCTGCATTTGGACGGCCGTGTGCGAGTGGAAGAGGGCGCAGGCTTCGCGCGCAAACGCCGGGCGCTCGCCTTCGCCGGGTTCATCGGCATCACCCTGGCGCTCGACCAGAAGGGCCGGCCCGCCGGCGAGCCGTCGCTTTTTCTCGAAGGGATTCCGGAAGCCGTGCATGCGCCGGTGCGCGAGGCCGTGGCGGAAACCATCCGCCGCTACAATCCCAAGAAGCACGACGGAGAGGAACTGCAGGAGCAGGTGCGCCGCGCCGCCCGTAGAGCCGCGTCCGATGCCTGGGGCAAGAAACCGGTGACGCGGGTGGAAGTGGTGTGGATTTGAACTCTCGTCTTACCTCCCCCAACGCGGGGAGGTCGCTTCATCTGACCCCGCACTTGTGCGGGGGTAGATGAAGCGGGTGGGGGGAATGTTCATCGTAGCCCCCCACCCGAAATTCGCTTTGCGTTGCTCGCGAATTTCGACCTCCCCCGGCTCCGCCTAAAGGCTACGCCGTGGCAAGTGAGACTCTCTCGGCACGCCGAAGCTTTAGCGAAGGCGGCCGCGTTGGGGGAGGTAAGAAAATCTCCGCGTCCTCCGCGCGCGCCAAGGGCGCGCCGCGTGAGTCCTTTTTCTCTGGGGTGGCATCGAAGCACCAAACGCGGAGAGGCTCGGACATGGATTTGGCAGGAGCACGAGTCCGCATCCGATCGCGCCGGTGACCCGTTCGCCCATTTTTTGTCCGCCGGCCGTCTACCCGCCAACGCGATCAGCGCTTGAATAGCATCAGTCCCTTTTCGGGCATTTCAATGGGCGCGTTGATCGCGATGTCGAGCGGGCGCCCAAGCATGTCGATTCCCCTCGCTACGTCGCGCAGCGTTAGGTGGACTGTGTCCGCGTCCAACGTCGTTCCAACATTGAGGAACCAAGACCATTCCTTCTTGGCTGGATAGTAGGCGAGGGAGAGCCAGGCACTCGTGACGCCCGGTTCTGCCTTGAGGACGTCCGTGAGCTTGCGGACCATCGCTGCTGGCGCATCGTTAGGCGGCTGAAGAACGATGTCCGAATTCGTAATCTCCATCTGAACGCCAAGGATGTGGTCCAATTCTTCGGCAGTATAGATAACGCCGAAGGGCTGGCCGGGATCGATGACAATCCTTTCGCCACGCAACGCATTCAACAGGACATCAGCCTTGCCACAGACGATCGGTTGGTCTTCACCAAAGACGTCCGTGCCGCGGTGTCTGGATGTGAAGACCGGCGCGGCGGGAAGTCCATCTGGTGCCTTGACCGCCAGCAAGGCAATTTTTCGATCTGCACGGCTGGCGTCGGTTGCGTCCGGCAATGGCTTCTGCGCGAGCGCGCATATCTCGCTCTTGAGGAGGCCGCGAATGAAATCCGGACTCCTTGCGCGATCCATCGCCCTTGCGACGAGCAAGCGTTCCAGGTCGTTTTCCGGCCATGATGGGCGCAGCTGATCGGTGGTGTCTGCGCTGGCCGCGCCCGCGGCCATCGCCATCCCCAATATCCACCTCGTGGTGTTGCGCCACATGAGGCGATTGATAGCACGGAAATGGAGTGCTCGTTTCGGTCCAAATCGTCATTCTCCGGAAAAACCCCAATCTTGCCGGCCGGCATTCATCAGCCAAATCAAGCGCTTCGCCGAAATAAGGGCAGTAATACTGCCGATCGTATCCAACCCCCGCCGAACCTGAAGTATAATCCCCGCGAAGATGAAAAAGGGCGAGCGGGCCGCGATCGATGCGCCGTCGCCCGCGGGAGTTCGAGCATGCGTTTCCCTAGGTGACGCGAGACCAGACAGGGCAGGGTGCGAGCTCGCGCGCATCCGCGCCGGATCCGGCAAGAGCTTCGCCCGAGCGGCCATGATCAAGCGCCGTCGGAGAGCCGCCGTGAGGTCCGGCAACGCCCGTGGACGAAGCCAAGGTGCCCGTCCGGACCTTCGCCGCTGCGCGAGGGACCGGCGCGGCCGGCCTCGGATTCGGGTCGGATAGCCGGGTCGGCGCCGGCGGGGTCACGGGCGAAAAAAAAGAAGCCTACCTCGCCAAGTGCGCCGTCCGGCTTTCGTCCGTGAGGCGGTTTCGTTTCCCGGCCGGGGACCATTAGAATAAGGGCGCATGGCGTCGAACGGGACAGTGGAGAAAAGAGAATGATCGGGCGGTTGAATCACGTGGCCATTGCGACCCGGGATATAAAGAGAGCGGCGGACGTCTATCGCGAGACGCTCGGCGCCAAAGTGTCCGAGCCGGTGCCGCAGCCCGATCACGGCGTGGTCACGGTGTTCGTCGAGCTGCCCAATACCAAGATCGAGCTGTTGGAGCCCTTGGGCGACAACTCGCCCATCGCCAAGTTCCTGGAGAAGAACCCCAATGGCGGCATGCATCACGTCTGCTACGAGGTGGACGACATCTACGCCGCCCGCGACCAGATGAAGAAGATGGGCGCCACCATCACCGGCACGGGCGAGCCGCGCATCGGCGCCCACGGCAAGCCGGTCATCTTCCTGCATCCGAAGGACTTCGTCGGCACCTTGGTGGAGCTGGAGCAGGCCTGACGGCGCCCAAACTCCCGAAATCAACGCCCCGTTAAGCAAAAGCAAAGTGACGGCCGGCTGTTGAAGCCAAATTGCCCGCCGCGCGTTCCCTATACGAACTGTTCATCTTTGGCCGCTTAGGCTCATGGGAGTTCGGGGGAACGTTAGGATGCAGACCACTCACCATTCCGCTCACCATCCTCAGCCGCGCCTGCGCGACCACCGCGTTCTCATCGTTTTCGGCGCCCTGGCGTTGCTTTACTGCATCGGCATGCCGTTCCTGGGCAATTTGATCGCCGCCGTCGGCCACTGATCCCCTAACGTGCGTTAAGCAAACCGCTGTCCCATCTTGACTTGGGACCGCCCGCCTTGGACGCTTGCCGTTCTGGGGTAGTGGGCCATGCGCAAGCTTGCCTGTGGGGTGGTCGCAATTCTGTTGCTTGCCGGGGGACAGGCTTCGGCCGGTGCTTGGCGCATCGTCAAGGACCACTGGTCGGAGGCCGACGAGAAGGGTTTCGGCCAGTTCGTCCAGGCCCTTGGCGAGACCAATTGCAGCTCGTCGGAAAGCTGCCTGCGCAACCCCGCCAACCCCTACCGCAATACCGACCAGCACTTCCTCGACATCGATGTCGACTGCGCCAAGCTGCCCTATCTGCTGCGCTCCTACTACGCCTGGAAGAACGGGCTGCCGTTCAGCTTCGTGAACGGGGTGGACGGGGAGGGGGGCGACCTGCGCTACACCCACTCCGCCAACCGCGCCACCTCGCGCCATGACTTCATCGACGACGGCGGCGGCATCGACGCGCCGGATGCCATCCGCGACGTCATGGATACGGTCTTCTCCGGCACCTACCGCACCGACGCCGGCGAAAAGCGCGGCGTGCTGTCGGATTTCTATTCGCCGGCGCTGCAGCCCGGCTCCATCCGCGCCGGCACCATCGTCTACGACGTCAACGGCCATGTCGGCATCGTCTACAAGGTCGATGCGGACGGCCGCGCCTATTACATGGACGCCCACCCGGATTTCACCATCACCCGCAGCGTCTACGGCGCGCAGTTCGGCCAGAGCCCGGCCCGCCTCGGCGGCGGCTTCAAGAACTGGCGGCCGTTCCGGCTGGTGGGCGCCCATCGCGACCATGCCGGCCATCTGCTCGGCGGCCACATGGCCTTCGCCGAGAACGAACAGATCGCGGATTTCTCGCTCATCCAGTACAACGGCAACGGACCCGATCCCAAGGGCGACCCGAAGAAAGCGCGGTTCCGCTACAACGGCGTCGATCTCGGGTTCTACGAATATGTCCGCGTCGCGGTGTCCGGCGGCAAGATGGACTACAACCCCATCTACGAACTCAGGGCCACCATGCAGACCCTGTGCAACGATCTGAACGATCGCGCGCAATATGTCGATCTCGCCATCAAGGACGGTATCGCCAACAAGGCCCATCCCGAGCGGCTGCCGGACAACATCTACGGCTCCGACAACAAGGAATGGGAGGACTACTCCACGCCCTCGCGCGACGCCCGCATCAAGACCGCGATGGCGCAGTTCTACAAGGACCTGGCCCAGATGATCCGGCTGTGGCTCGCCCGCGATCCGCGCATCGTCTATGACGGGCAGTTCCTCAAGGACGATCTGGAAAGGGCCTATGACGAGCAAAGCCGGGCCTGCACCATCACCTATCTCAGTTCCGGCAAGCGCCCCATCGCGATGACCTTCGACGACATGCTGCACCGGATGTTCCGCCTGTCGTTCGATCCCTATCACTGCATCGAGATGCGCTGGGGCGCCGAAGGCAGCGAGCGCGCCAACTGTCCGGACGGCCGCGACAAGGGCAAGTGGTATGCGGCGGAGCAGCGGCTGCGCAATCAGCCCGACCGCACCTATGACGCGCAGATGGGCTTCAGCATCGCCGAGCTGAATGCGCGCGACAAATGGACCGGGATCGACGATCCGCCGCCCGTCGACATCAAATCCCTGATCGACAATATGGGCAGCCAGGTGCCGTTCCAGGGCATGGTGGCGGTCGGGCGATAGACCTCAGCCGTGCGGCAGCAGGAAGCCGCCGGCATCGGTCAGCCAGTGCGCGGTCATGTTGCAGATGAGATCGCGCCGCCACAGATAGAGCGCCGTCAGCACCAGCCCGCCCCAGCCGGCCACGATCAGCTGCGCCCAGCCCCAGGCCGTCAGGTGCGCGAGCGTGAATGCCGCCCAGGTGATGAGGCCGGCCAGCCAGCGATTGTTCAGAAGCTCGTCCAGACGCTCGATGCCGTAGCCGCGGAACAGCGTTTCTTCCATCAGGGCGGCGCGGGTGACGAGCAGGAAGCGGAACCAGAACGGCGTCTGGAGAAGCCTGCTCATCGCGGCGGCATTCATATGCAGGCCGAGCGCCGGAAACAGCATGGTATAGATCGCCACGATGCCCGCGACGGCGGCCACCGCGGCCAAGAGGCCAAAGACGAATGTCTTCCAGCTGGGCTTGCGAAAGCCGATCGAGGCGAGCGGACGACGCTCCACGAGCAGCACGTAGGCCAGCATGATGGCAAGCAGGGCCCACCAGAACCACTCCCGCACATAGAGCGGATCGACTCCGTGCACGGCTGGCAGAAACCGCGTCGGGCCGACCAGCGGAACGACCAACGCGAGGACAAGCCCAATGAACGTAAGAATGCGGCGGGATGCCGTCATGTCGCCCCTCCCGAAACGGAGCCTCGATCCCGCTTGGGGCCAAATTGAGGCATCGAATCGCGGTTGCTGCGCCCTCCGGCATTGCCCTGATCCTGAGCCTTCCGTAAAGAAGGCGGCGATAGCTATCTGGAAGCTTTGCCGATGCGCCTCTCGCGTTACTTCCTGCCCACGCTCAAGGAGACACCCTCCGAGGCGCAGATAGTCTCCCACCGGCTGATGCTGCGCGCCGGACTCATCCGCCAGGAGGCAGCCGGCATCTACGCCTGGCTGCCGCTCGGCTTCCGCGTGCTCAAGAAGATCGAGCAGATCGTGCGCGAAGAGATGAATCGCGCCGGCGCCATCGAAATCCTCATGCCGACCCTGCAGCCCTCCGACCTGTGGCGGGAGAGCGGTCGCTACGACGCCTACGGACCCGAGATGCTGCGCCTCAAGGACCGTCACGAGCGCGAGTTGCTCTACGGGCCGACCAACGAGGACATGGTGACGGAGATCTTCCGCGCCTATGTCCGCTCGTACAAGGCGCTGCCGCTCAATCTCTATCACATTCAATGGAAATTCCGCGACGAAGTGCGGCCGCGTTTCGGCGTCATGCGCGGCCGAGAATTCCTGATGAAGGATGCCTACTCCTTCGACATCGACGCGGCGGCGGGCCGCAGATCCTACAACAGGATGTACGTCGCTTACTTGCGCACCTTCACCCGCATGGGGCTGAAGACGATTCCCATGCGGGCGGAGACCGGCCCCATCGGCGGGGATCTCTCCCACGAATTCATCGTGCTGGCGGAGACCGGCGAGAGCCAGGTGTTCTGCCACAGAGATCTGCTCGATATGCCAGTGCCGGCCGAGGACGTAGATTTCGAAGCCGATCTCGAGCCCATCGTGCGCCAGCGCACCGCGCTTTACGCGGCGACCTCCGACGTCCACGACCAGGCCCGCTTCGAAAAGGAAGTGCCGAAGGACAAGCGTGTCTCGGCCCGCGGCATCGAGGTCGGCCAAGTGTTTTATTTCGGCGCAAAATATTCCGTGCCGATGAAAGCGCTGGTCACCGGCCCGGACGGCAAAGATGTGCCGGTTGAAGGCGGCTCCTACGGCATCGGCGTGTCGCGCCTGGTGGGCGCCATCATCGAGGCGAGTCATGACGATGCCGGCATCGTCTGGCCCGAGCCGGTGGCGCCGTTCGACATTTCGCTGATCAATCTGAAATCGGGCGATGCCAAGACCGATGCGGCCTGCGAGGACTTGTATGGAAAACTGACCGCCGCCGGCCGCGATGTCCTTTACGACGACACCAACGAGCGGCCCGGAGCCAAGTTCGCCACCCACGATCTCATCGGCATTCCCTGGCAGGTCATCGTCGGCCCGCGGGGCCTGGAAAAAGGCATGATCGAGGTCAAGAACCGCGCCACCGGCGCGCGGGAGGAATTGTCGCTCGATGCCGCTGTGAACAGGCTCGCCCTAGCCGCACCCACTTGACAAGTTGTATCCTATGGAATACAAATATCATGTCCGGCAAACGGAGCGGTTTGCCGAATGGTATGAAGGCCTGCGCGACAGTCGCGTACGCAGACGTGTCCAGGCGCGCATTGACCTTCTGGAACTGGGTCACTCTGGAGACTGCAAGGCGATAGACTTTGGGGTATATGAGATGCGAATCCACTTTGGCCCGGGCTATCGTGTCTACTTTATGCGCCGGGCAAAGATGGTGTATCTGCTCCTGGCCGGTGGAGATAAGCGCTCGCAACGGCGCGACATCGCGGCAGCTATCGAGATGGCAAAGAGCGAACAGGAATAGATCATGGCCAAGCTGAAGACTCGTCCCTGGGATTCGGCCGCTTATCTCAAGACGGAGCAGGACGTCGCGGAATATTTGGAAGCTGTGTTCGAGGTCGGCGATCCGGCGCTGATCACCCACGCGCTCGGTATTATCGCGCGGTCGAAGGGAATGGCCAAGATCGCCAAGAAAGCGGGGCTGGGCCGGGAGAGCCTTTACAAGTCCCTGTCCAAGGGCGGCAATCCGGAGTTTCTCACCGTTCTCAAAGTGGTGCAGGCGCTTGGCTACAAGCTTCACTTGGCCGCTTGATGGCCGAGCGGAAGGCACAGGCCGATGCCTTGGCGGACCGGATGGCTCTTGCGACCGGGAGCGAAGGCTCGCGCGCGCAAAGGGACGTGAAATCGAGCCGGCGGATGCATCCTTTCGCCGCCTTCGAGTGGATGATCGCGGTGCGCTACCTGCGGCCCACGCGACGCGAGGGTTATGTCTCGGTCATTTCCATTCTGTCGCTGATCGGCATTGCGCTCGGGGTGGCGGCGCTGATCATCGTGCTCTCGGTGATGAACGGCTTCCGCCACGAGCTGTTGTCTCGCATCCTCGGCCTCAACGGCCACGCGGTGGTGCAGAGCCTCTACGGCAATCTGCCGAACTACGACGCGCTGGCCGTCAAGGTCCGCGCCGTGCCGGGTGTCGAGCGCGTGGCGCCGATCGTCGACGGGCAGGTCATGGCCACGGCCAACGGCGCCAGTGGCGGCGTCCTGGTTCGCGGCATGCGTCGCGAAGACCTGCGCACGCTCACCACCGTGTCGAAATCCCTGTCCGAAGGTGCGCTGGCGCGCTTTCAGGGCGGAGACTCGATCATTGTCGGCGCACGTCTGGCGGATCGGCTGCGCCTGGTACCCGGCATGAAACTCACCTTGATCGCGCCGCGCGGCAACGTCACCCCCTTCGGCACCACACCCCGCGTCAAGAGCTACACCATCGCCGGCACCTTCCGCATCGGCATGAGCGAATACGACCAGACCTTCGTCTTCATGCCGCTGGAAGAGGCGCAGCTGTTCTTCAACATGGGCAACAGCGTCAACGGCCTCGAAGTCATGGCGCGCGATCCGGACCGCATCGAGACCACCGCCAACGCCATTGCCGCCGCCGCCGGGCCCTACAGCCGCGTCGTGACCTGGCAGGACATGAACTCGAGCCTGTTCGGCGCGCTTCAGGTGGAACGCAATGTGATGGCGCTCATCCTTGCGCTCATCGTGCTGGTGGCGGCGCTCAACATCATTTCCGGCTTGATCATGCTGGTGAAGGACAAGGCCGGCGACATTGCCATTCTCCGCACCATGGGCGCCAGCCGCGGCGCCGTCATGCGCGTATTCTTCATCGCGGGGGCAAGCATCGGCGTGATCGGCACGCTTCTGGGCTTCACCATCGGCGTGGTGTTCTGCGCCTATATCGAGGAGATCCGTCAATTCCTCTCCTCGCTGTCGGGAACCACCCTGTTCGACCCGACGATCTACTTCCTCAGCCGGATGCCCGCGGAGATGAATCCGCGGGAGGTCATCTTCGTCGTGGCGCTGGCTTTGGCGCTGTCGTTCCTCGCCACGCTCTATCCCTCCTGGCGCGCGGCACGGCTCGATCCGGTGGAGGCGCTGCGCAATGAGTGACGCCTTCGCCGCAAGCGTGCTGAAGCTCGACAATGTTGCGCGCCGCTATGCGCAAGGCCAAGCCACGCTCGAAGTCTTCCGCAATGTGCGGATGGCGCTGCGGCCGGGGGAGCTGGTGGCGCTGGTCGGTCCCTCGGGCGCCGGCAAGTCCTCGCTGCTGCACATGGCCGGATTGCTCGAAGCGCCGTCGGAGGGCGAGATCTATCTCGACGGAATGGCCGCGTCACGACTTCCTGACCGCGAGCGCACGCGTCTGCGGCGCGACATGATCGGCTTCGTCTATCAGGCGCACCACCTGCTGCCGGAGTTCAGCGCGCTCGAGAATGTCATGATCCCGCAGCGCATCGCGGGGAAGTCCCGGGCCGAGGCACGTGCCGAAGCCCTGCGTCTTCTGACCCTTGTGGGCCTGGCGGAGCGCCTGGAGCATCGGCCGGCACAGCTTTCCGGCGGTGAGCAGCAGCGCGTCGCCATCGTGCGGGCGCTGGCCAATCATCCGCGATTGCTTCTGGCCGATGAGCCCACCGGCAATCTCGATCCCAAGACCGCGCAAGGTGTGTTTGAGGCGCTGGCGGGCTTGGTCCGCTCCGAGGGACTGTCGGCGCTCGTCGCCACCCACAACCTCGAATTGGCGGCGCGCATGGACCGCGCGCTGGTGCTGCACGAAGGCCGCCTGATCGACGGCGGCAAGCTCGGCGTCCGGAGCTGACGCGCGCCCTTCGGACGGATCGATATCCGGATCACGAATGGGTTATCGGCTAGGTGGCGGTGTTTGCGCGCGAGCGTCGGGAGCGCAGACTGAGTGGACGAAACTGTCACAGGGGGAAATCGATGCGCTCCACGTCAGCACTCGTGATTGCCGCGGGCATGAGCCTCTACGGCCTTATCGCTCCGGCGATGGCGGATCCGGCCATCGTCGATCCGCCGGCGCCGGCCGCGGCGACCAGCGACGACGACAAGCTCATCTGCCGCAACCGCCACGTCATCGGCAGCCGCATTGCGGTGGCCCGCGATTGCCACACCCAGCGGGAGTGGAACGAGATCACCCGCGCGGCGCGCGAGTACACCAATGGTCAGCAACTCAAGGGTCTCGAGGCCGGCCACCCCGGCGGTTAGCGCCCAGAGCGCCGGATGCGCTGCGAGCTACTTGCTGGAATTCCTTCTGTGTCTAGACACTGTACCACCGGCGGCAACTGTACCGGTTGAATGTAATTTTCCATGTAAGTGCTGGGTGAGAAGCCCGCGCTGCTCTTCGACCGTCGAAGGGCGGATGGATTGCGTCGCCGAGTCGAGCGGCGATCGCGCCGCTTCCGATGGAGCCGATGACGACGATCCCCCGGCCCATCGCTTGATACGGGAGAAAAATCCACCGGATTCCTCGGATTGAGCAACGCCCCTGTCTTCAGCCGCCCGTGCCGGAGCAAGCGCGGCCGCACTTGAACTCAAGGTTCCGTTGCCTCGTTCGAGCCGTCCGGTCGCCAGCCGTTCTCGGCTTCGCGGTAGCGAGCGGACGCGATCGACGTTGCTGCCACGGCCGAGTGCACGCCGTCCGGTTTCCGCCTGCTCCGCCATTCGCGATCGCGCGCGGCTGGAATCCGGAATCCTGTCGCTGCGTTCACGGACGGATTGTTCGATTTGCCTGCGGTCACTGGCCCGGCTCACATCGCGATAGGCCGCAATGGCGTCTTGATGTCGGCCAAGCGTCTCGCTGTTCGCGCTCCCCAGTTTCCCGAGCGCGAGCCCGAGGTTGCCTCGACTCTTCGCATAGTCGGAACTGTCCTGGGGAATCATCGACAGGGCACTGCGATAAACCTCGACTGCATCGCCAATTGCGGCCTGATCTCCCAATTCATCGCCCTGCTGGACCAGCGTGTCCGCCTTCGCAGTGGTCAGCTGCCAAGCATAGTGGGGATCAAACGGCGCCGCCAGCTTTGCAGCGGTGTTCAGATCGTCCGTCGCGGCACGATACTGAAGCGCCATTCGCGCCAGACTGGCGCTTTTTTCCAGCGATCTTGCGGCGGCCAAGGCGTGAGCCCGCGCCAGGTTGGTCAGTTCGAGAGATGAGGTCCGATCGACCTCAGCCGCTTGCCGTGCCTTCAGGCTTGCTTCGTCGAAATTGGCTTGGTTGAAAGCCGTTTGCGCTTGCCGCTGCAGGGCTCGGGCCTGCGGGTCGTCGCTGGTAAGCCGAGCGAGTTGCGTTTTCAGCGACACGTAATCGTGCGCCTTGTCCCACAATAGACCGTTGGCCCTTTGTACGTCGGCTGCTCCGGTATTCTCTTCTACCCGGATCAGCAGCACTGCTAGCGCTCCGATCGGAACGCCTGTCGTTCGGTTGATGGCGTCAAGCAATGCTTGATTGCTCCGGATGACCGACTTTTCGAGCGCGGAGTTCTCCCGAAGCGCATCGGAGTTGCTGTTCACTGCTTTGGTGTTGCTGTTCACCGCACTCGCCAAGACCCCCGTGGCCTTCTGAAGGTCCTTCACTGCGGTAAGCAATTGACCGAAAACACCATCAGGAGGGTCGTGCTCCGCTTTCTGCCACGCGTACAATCCGAGCGAAAGAAATGCCGTGATCAGACAAAAGACGATAGTAGCAGCCGCTCTATCGGCTTTGAGCTTTCCACGATACACCAAAATTCCTACGGCAGTGAGCGCGATGAAGGCGAACCAAAACAGCATCAAGGTACCGTAATGAAGTACGGGCTTCAGGAAATCCGTCGCAAATGAACACACTGCGCTGACTGAACCGATATAACGCATGATGCTCGATGACCGAACGAATGCTTTGACGGCCACTGACAATTCGACAGCCAACGTGCCCGGAATTGACCGGAAGAAACCGGTTGCGATAGCCCCCATCGCTGCCCCCTTTGCGATTTAGTGAAGAATTAACACAACCTTAAGTTTCCGTGAAGGGCTGGCGCCAGAATTTAGAACGATGGACTTGGACGTGACTATGCGGAGCCGCTGCTTGTACTTCCGTATTCCCGGGGCAGTTGACGACGGGCTCACCTCGTTCTTAGGATGTTCCACCATTAAATAGGCTTACCTAAAGAGTTGCGTGGCTCTGAAATTTCTCGAAAATCGCGGTTCAATTCCGCAATAAAATTTCTACCTGCATCTTAACGGGTTGATTTATAAGCGATATCTGACCAGAGCAGAGTTTCCATTTTGTTCTTGACTCATGAACACAAGAAGAACAAAGTTCTCGCCAGGGACGGAGGCGAGAGATGGCTTGGGTCAAAGACGGCTTTGCCGCAGCGGGGCTGCTGGCATTCATCGGCTGCTCCTTTTCGCTGGCGGCGATCGCGCAGGCGGTTTTGTTCTGAGCAAATCGCTGTGGACGAAGCGGCATCGCGGTCCCGCGCGAGCGGCGTCTGAAGGATACTGCCGCCGGATTTCGCTCGGGAATCACTGATGTCAGAGCCGCGCAAGCAGGCCGCGTTCGTTCATCTGCGGGTGAAGAGCGCCTATTCGCTCCTGGAGGGTGCGGTGCGCCCGAAGGAACTGGCGCAGCTCGCCCGCGACAACGCGATGCCGGCGGTGGCCGTCACGGACGTCAACAATCTGTTCGGCGCTTACGAAATCAGCGAAGCATTGGCCAAGGCCGGCGTCCAACCCATCATTGGCTGCCTCCTGTCGGTCGATTTCGAGCCCTCGCCGCAGCTCTCCAATGTCGTCGTGCGCCAGCGTCCGCCGCTGCTGCCGTTGCTCGCCCAGAACGAGACCGGCTATCGCAACCTGATCAAGCTCTTGAGCGCGGCCTATCTCGGCGCGGAGCCGGGCGACTGGCCGCATGTGCGGGCGGAATTTCTGGCGGCGCATTCCGACGGCTTGATTGCGCTGACCGGCGGACCCGGCGGCCCGCTCAACAGCTCGATCGTCAACGGTCAGCCGGAAGCGGCAGAAGCGGTGCTCGACCGGCTCGCGGCGACGTTCGGCAACCGGCTCTATGTCGAGCTGCAGCGCCACGGCCTGCCGGAAGAGCGCGCCGCCGAAGCCAAGCTGATCGACCTCGCCTATGCCAAGCGCCTGCCGCTGGTGGCCACCAACGACGTGCATTTCGGCGCCGCCGACATGTACGAGGCGCACGACGCGCTGCTGTGCATCGCCGACGGCGCCTTCGTGTCGCAGACCGACCGCCGCAAGCTGACCCGCGAGCACCGCTTCAAATCGGCGGCGGAGATGACGGCGCAATTCGCCGATCTGCCCGAGGCCATCGAAAACACCATCGAGATCGCCCGCCGCTGCGCCTACCGGCCCAAGAAACGCGATCCCATCCTGCCGAGATTCGTTCCGGAATCCGGTCTGTCGCCGGAAGAGGAATTGCGGGTGCAGGCCGAAGCAGGCCTGACGCGGCGCTTGGCGCTGCATGGCCTGCATGCGAGCGAGCAGGCCTATCGCGAGCGGCTGGAATTCGAGCTCGACATCGTCATCAAGATGAAGTTCGCGGGCTATTTCCTCATCGTCTCCGATTTTATGAAGTGGACCCGCGCGCACGGCATTCCGGTCGGCGTGCGCGGTTCCGGCGCGGGCTCGCTGGTCGGCTGGGCGCTCGACATCACCAATCTCGATCCTTTGCGCTTCGGCTTGCAGTTCGAGCGCTTCCTCAATCCCGAGCGCATCTCGATGCCGGATTTCGACATCGATTTCTGTCAGGAGCGGCGCGACGAAGTGGTGCGCTATGTACGCGACAAATACGGCGCCGACCGCGTGGCGCACATCATCGCGCTGGGCTCGCTGCAGGCGCGGGCGGCGGTGCGCGACGTAGGCCGGGTGCTGCAGATGCCGCTGGGCCTGGTCGACCGCATCGCCAAGCTGATCCCCAATCCGCCGGGGCGCCATATTTCGCTGCAGGACGCCATTGAAAGCGAACCTCGCCTGCAGACGGTGCTCGAGCAGGAGCCTTTGGCCAAGCCGCTGTTCTCCATCGTGGAGAAGATCGAAGGCCTCTACCGCCACGCTTCGACCCATCCTGCGGGCGTCGTCATCGGCGACCGGCCGCTGGACGAGCTGGTGCCGCTCTATCGCGATCCGCGCTCCGACATGCCGGTCACCCAATTCGACTACGAGGACGCAGAGAAGGCGGGCCTGGTCAAATTCGACTTCCTCGGATTGAAGACGCTGACCGTCATCGCCAAGGCGGAGGAGCTGCTCAAGCGCCGCGGCATCGCGGTCGACACCCAGAACATCGATTTCGGCGACGCGACGACTTTCGAGATGCTGTCCCGCGGCGACAGCGTGGGCGTGTTCCAGCTCGAAGGCGCCGGCATGCGGGATCTGTTGCGCAAGATGAAGCCCGATCACATCAACGACCTGGTGGCGCTGGTCGCGCTCTACCGCCCAGGGCCGATGGAATCGATTCCGAAATACATCGCCTGCAAGCGCGGCCGCGAGGCGCCGGATTATCTGCATCCCGCGATGGAGCCTATCCTCAAGGAAACCTTCGGCGTCATGACGTATCAGGAAGACGTCATGCGCATCGCCCGCGAGTTGGCCGGCTACACCATGGGCCAGGCCGATCTGCTGCGCCGGGCCATGGGCAAGAAAATTCCTGCCGAAATGGCGCAGCATCGCGACCGCTTCATCAAGGGCGCCGGGGACAAGCGCGCTATCCTGCCAAGCCTCGCCGAGCAGATCTTCGAGCTGGCCGCGAAATTCGCGGGTTACGGTTTCCCCAAAGGCCACGCCGCGGCCTACGCGCAGGTGGCCTATCAGACGGCTTATCTCAAGGCCAACTATCCGGTCGAATTCCTCGCCGCCTCGATGACGCTCGACATCGGCAATACCGACCGGCTCAACATCTTCCGCCAGGAGGCGCAGCGGCTCGACGTCCGCGTGCTGCCGCCCGACATCAACCGCTCCGAGGCAGAGTTCGCCTGCGACGCGGAAACGCGCGCTATCTACTACTCGCTCGCCGCCGTCAAAGGCGTGGGCAAGCAGGCGATGGAGCACGTGGTGGCGGTACGCGGGGAGGGCGGCCCGTTCAGGAGCCTTGCCGATTTCGCCTCGCGGGTGGATGCGAAGCTGGTCAACAGACGCGCCTTCGAGAGCCTGGCGCGTGCCGGCGCCTTCGACGCGCTGACCCCCAACCGCCGCCAGTTGGTCGAATCCGCCGACGCCATCCTCAACCACGCCGCGCGCAACACACGCGAGCGCGAAGTGGGGCAAGCGACTCTGTTCGGCGAAGCGCAGGTGCCCGACGGCGAATTCCGCCTCGGCACCTCTCCCGACTGGCCGGCGCATGAAAGATTGAGCGAGGAATTCAACGCCATCGGCTTTTATCTCTCCGGCCATCCGCTGGACGGCTATGTCGCGGCGCTGAAACGGCTCGGTGCCGTCACCTATGCGGAGCTGGAGGAGGACCGCCGCCGCTCCGGCTTCCGCGCGCAGATCGCCGGCACCATCATCCGCAAGCAGGAGCGCCGCGGCCGCAGCGAGCAGCCGTATGCCTTCGTCTCCCTCTCCGATCCCACCGGCATGTTCGAGGTGATGGTGTTCTCGGAAGTGCTTTCGGCGGCGCGTCCGTTCCTGGAGCCGGGCAAATCCGTCCTGTTCACAGTGTCGGCCGATTGGATCGACGACGAGCTCAAGCTCCGCGCCATCGCCGCGCAGGATCTCGACAAGGCGGCAGCGGGCGCCGGCGAAGGCCTGCGCGTCTATCTGGAGGACACCCGTCCGCTCGGCGCGATCGCCGGCCAGCTGCGCCAGCCGGGCAAGGGACTCGTCACCCTGATCGTTCCGGCCGGTGGCGGACAGGAAGTGGAGATCAAGCTGCCGCAGCGCCAGCAGGTCAACGCCGCCCTCAAGGGCGCCATCAAATCCCTGCCTGGCGTCGCGGCGGTGGAGTCGGTGTGAAGATGCAGCAGTGGAGCGGTTCACGTCTGTTGATCGCAATCGTATCTGTGGCGCTCTTGTCCATGGCCTTCAATTTCACTGAAAGTGATGGACTGCCCACCAAAGAAGAGTACCCCTCGATCATCTTGGGTTTTGGATTCCTTCTCATCATTTACAGCTTTTTCGTAACGGTGATCTATTCCATTGCGGTTGGCATGTCGGCTCTGGGTCTGCCTGGCTGGCCCGTGTTCGCCGGACTGTTTTTCGTGATTTGCGCTACTTGGTCTTGGTTCGCACTATCCGGATACGACACGCTGGAAATTGGTGGGAACAGCCTGATAGTTGGCCATAAGTTAACACATGCGGGTTGGAACTATTGGGAACGCGGCACGGTAGAATCAGCGCCAATGGCGGTTTCTGCCACGCTCATCCTTTTTGGACGCAAGGATCGGTCGTGAGGCTTCAATACTATCCCGAAACGGATAGCCTCTATATCGAGCTCTCGAACGCCGCGGGTACGGAGACGCGTGAAATTGTGGAAGGGCTCGTCGTTGACCTCGATGCGAACGGCAATGTGGTCGGCTTCGATATCGACAACGCCTCAACGAAGCTGGACCTTTCGCGCATTGACACCATCGCGCTTCCCGCGGCGCACGCGGCGGAGTGAGCCGCCTTGGAGCCTCGCATCGCCAAGAGCTACAGCGCGGCGATAGCGGCGCCGATGCGGTCGAGGCCGGTCTGCAGGCGCTTGGGATCCTGTGCGAAGCAGATGCGGATGTAGGAATCGGTCGCGGCATCGTCCGGCGGTCCGAAGGCGGAGCCCGGTGCGGTGCCGACACGGGCCTTGCGCACAAGCTCGCTCGCGAAGGCGAGGCTGTCCTTCATGCCATCGACTTCCAGGAAACCGTAGAAGGCGCCTTCGGGCCGCATCCAGCGCACGCGGTTCTGGCTGTCGATGAAGCTCTGCACGATGTCGCGCCCGGCGCGGCAGCGCTCCAGCAGCATCGCGCGGAAGGCATCGCCCTGCGGCGACAGAGCCGCTACCGCGCCCCACTGCGCGAAGGTGGTGGCGCCGGTGTTATTCGCCATCGCCATGACGTTGATCTGATCCTCAAGCATCGCCGGATGCGCTAGCCAGCCGATGCGCCAGCCCGTCATCGCCCACGGCTTGGAGAAGCTGTTGATGACGAACACGGCGTCGTCCGGCTCGGCCACCTGCAGGAAGGACGGTGCATGTCCGCTGCCGTCATAAACCAAGGTGCCGTAGACTTCGTCGCTGATGATGGCGATGCCGCGGGCGCGGCAGAATTCGAGCATCGCCTGCTGGTCGTCGCGCGACATGATCCAGCCGGTGGGATTGCCGGGCGAGGCCACGAAGATCGCCTTGGTGCGCGCGTTGCAGGCAGCGAACACGCGGTCGAGGTCGAGGCGCCATTGCGGCACCGGCGCCTGCCAGTCCTCCACCAGCCGCACGAAGCGGATTTCGGCGCCCGCGATCTGCGCCGCCTGGAAAATGTTCGGCCACACCGGCGACACCGCCACGATATTGTCGCCCGCTTCCACGACACATTGAAGCGCCGTCACCACCGCCAGCATGGCCGCGCCCGGCACGGTGATCCGCTCGATCCCCACCTCGACGCCTGCCACGCGGCGGTGAAAGTCCCGGATTCCCTCGCGCAGGGGCGGGATGCCGCGCGGATGGGTATAGAAGGTGAAGCCCTCGTCGAGTGCCCGCTTGGCCGCGTCGCAGATGAAGCTGGGCGTCACCAGATCGGTCTCGCCAAACCACAGCGGAATCAGGTCCGGCTCGCCCAGGGCCAGCATGGCGACCTTGCCGATGCCGTTGGCTTCCAGGTCGAGGATGGCGCGGCGGTAGGGGCTCATGAGTGGCGATTAGCACAGTCTACGAT
>DATCOJ010000048.1:0-19979 GCA_036564785.1 Rhizomicrobium sp.
GTCCAGCGCCGGAAAGCCGTAGAGGCCCTGCTTGGAATTCTGCAATTCCCAGATGAACACCGGAAAGCGCGGACTGACGAATTCTTCCGCGGGTTGCGCGACGAACCAGAATTGCACCTGGCGGTAGATTTGGAACAGCTCGGCGAGGTTGCCGCCCAGCAGCTCCGGCAGCCACGGGCCGGCAGCGAGGATGATCTTGTCGGCAGCGTAGCGACCCTTGTCCGTGGCGATCACGACGCCATCCGTCGAAGCCTCGAAGCCGAGCACCGTTTCGCTGGTGCGGAGGTCCGCGCCGTGCTTGCGGGCCAGCATGAGCTGCGCGCGGACGCATTCTTCCGGGCGGACATAGCCGGCCGTCGGCTCGAAGTAGCCGAACTCGTCGTCGCGAATGTTGAATTGCGGATAGCGGGCGCGGATTTGCGCGGCATCGAGCAACTCATGCGCGATGTCGAACTTTTCGGCCGCCGCCACAGTCTTTTGGAAGAAGCCCTCGACATGCGTCTTGGCCGCGTTCTGGTCGCTCGAGATGATCAGAGCGCCGGTTTCGCTCAACAGATTGGCGCCGCTTTCCCGCTCGATCCCCCGCCACAGTTCGTGGCTGCGCATCACCAGCGGCGTTAGATGATCGCCCTCGCCGATGGCGAGCCGCGTCACCCGCGTGTCGCCGTGGCTGGAGCCGAGCCCGTGCGGCGGATCGAAGCGATCGAGACCCAGCACGCGCACGCCGCGCCTGGCCAATTGCAGCGCCGCAGCGCTGCCCATGGCGCCCAGCCCGATGACGACCACCTCATAGCGTCGGAGGTCCCCCGACATCCCGCTAACCCAGGACCTCGTTATGGTGTTCCCAGGGTTCATCCCCGTTGGAGCGGGCGCGCGAGGAGGGCAACTCGTAGCGGCGGTTGACGATCAGATCGTCCATCCTTCGAGGGCCGAGGTGAGAACGGTCGCCCATCACCCGGCGTGCCACATACCAAGCGGCAACGGTCGCAAGCACGCCAAAGACGAACCCGGCCAACACAGCCGGAGAGCTGGCAGGAATGGGTAGCGGGCGCCGGTCGGCTTCGGAATGGTGCATGCCCTTCATCCTATAACTTCGATCTCAAATTCCGAAATCCTTTACAGGATGGGCAGGGCTCGTCTGGCTAAACCGGCACGGCCTTCCAGAAATAGCGGCGGAAGCCGCGCTTGTCGTCGAAATCCTTGATGCGGAAGGCCATGCGCACGTGCGCGCCGGAGTCGATCTGGCCCTGGTCGACGTCGGTGATGTCGGCCATCAGCCGGCCGCCGTCGGCGAAGGTGATCATGCCGTAGTGGTTGGGCGGATTCATGGAGAAGGTGAGGAAGTCCGCCGACCATGACAGCACGGTGCCTTCGCTTTCCGCGAAGCTGCAGGGCTCCTGGCTGTCCACCGCCTTGCAATTGGGATTGACGCAGATGCGGCTGCGCGGGAATTGCGCCGTGCCGCAGACGCCGCATTTGCCGCCGACCAGGCCGGTCAGCATATCGTCCTTGCGGTAGAGCACGGAGAGCGCGGTGCGCTTGTCGATCTCCGCGCGCATGCCCTTCTCCAGCTCGATCAACCCGTTGAAGGCGAGGAACTTGAGATAGTTGGTCTCCTCCTTGCGGCGGGCGAGCGCGCCGGTGACGCCGCGGCGCTTCGGCAGCTTGGCGATGGCGTCGGTAACCTCGAACAACAGCACGTCGCAGCCCTGGCCGAACTGCGCCACCAGGATCTTCTCGCCAGGCTTGGCGTCTTCCAGCGCATGCACCAGCATGACGAGCGCGTGCGCCGCGCCGGAATCGCCGAGATTGGCGGCGAGATTGTCCCGCACCTTGGCGGGATCGATGCCGCTCGCCTTGGCAAGCTGCTGGTCGAGCCTGGCGAAGGGACAAGGGATGATGGCATGAGCAATGTCGGCGCCGGAAACCTTCGCCTTCTCGAGCAGCGTCCTGATGGCGGCGGGAACGATCTTCGAATAGCCCTCGTCGCGGATCCAACGCTCTTCCCAGCCGTAGTCGAACTCCGCGCTCTCGCCGCGGAAATGATCGACGAAATCCACGCTCACCGAATGGCTGGCGACGAATTTGGCGATGACTTCGCCCTCGCCCACGCTCAGCGCCGCGCCGGCATCGCCAAAGGCCATCTCCTGCGCCGAAGCCGCGCGCGTCTTGCGCTTGTCGCTGCCGGCCACCAGCGCGGATTTGCTGCGGCCGGACTTGACCGCATCGAGCGCGGCGACGAGCGCGGAGGTGCCGCAGCGCTGCGAGGACGTCACGTCGAAGGTGGAAATCTCGTCGGACAGGTTCAGCGCCGAGGCGAGGATGGTGGCGTTCTGCCGGTCGGAGAACGGCATGGTGGTGGAGGCGAAATAGACGGCGTCGACATGGGCGCGGTCCTTGAGCGGATCGGCGGCGGGCAGGCAATCGCGCCCCGCCTCCACCGCCATGGTGACGGCATCCTCGTCCCAATTGGCCATGGAGCGCTCGCCCTTGGCCGCGGCTCTGAGCCCCGGCGCGAACCAGCCATTGGCTTCCGCGATCGCCTTGCGCTGCAGCCGCGCGCGGGGAACGTAGGCGCCATAGCCCGTGATGCCGATCATGTGAATTCCCTGGTGTCTGAGGCCGTGGGGAGAAAACCAGCTTTACCGGCAAGTCACAACCGGCGTCCGCCGGCGCCTAAGGCGCCTCGACAACCACCGACATGTGTCCGGTCTTGCGGCGCGGCGCCGGGCGGAGGGTAACTTCGACATCCTGGCCGAGCACGGTCAGGAACTCCATCAGGCGGCCGACGGAAATGGAGACGGGCCAGCAGCGCATCAGCGCCGAGACCTGCGCCTGCGTGGTGCCGAGAAGAGTGGCGGCCTTGCTCTGGGTGAGCCCCCGCTCGCGGATCAGCCGGTAGATCTGCACCGTCAGCTTCGCCTTCAACAACTCCTGTTCGGAATCCGGCAGGCCCAGATCGGCAAAGACGTTTCCGCTGCTTTTCTCGTGAGTTTTCTTCATCATCAGACCTTTCCGGTCTCCTCGCGATGCACGCGCTCGGCGATTTTCAGGCGTTCGTGAATGAGGTCGATCTCTGGTTTGGGCGTCGCGATTCCGCGCTTCGACTTCTTTTGGAACACATGCAGCACATAAACCTTCATGGCGAATCGGACCGTATAAACAGCTCGATAGGCATTGCGGTCGTAGTCCTCAATCAGCTCGAGGACAGAAGCGCCGCCAAACCCTTTCAGCACCTTGGCTTCCGGCGGCGTCTCTCCACACTGAGCCGCGAACAACGCGACGCCAAAGGTCCGACGAACGCTCTCTTGAAACGACTTCAAAGCCTTTCGGCTCGATCCGATCCAGATCAGTTCCTTCGGGTCAACGTCGTCAATCATCTGATTATATAAATATCTAGTTATCTGTCAAGCCACTCGCCGTCATGTTCCGGTATTCTCCCGGAACCAGCATTGGCTTCCGCCATCGGTTTGCCCCGCAGCCGCGCCCGCGGAATGTAGGCGCCACAGCGGTAATGCCGATCATGTGTTTGTCCCTAGATTTTTCCGGCTCAGAAAAGCAGCCGCGCGCGGCTGACAACTGATAAGAACCTGGCTCATCCTATCCTCCCCTTGAGGGGGTGATTGCGCACAAGTTGACTTCCCCGAGGGGGAACGATTCTGTTGCTACCCCCCAAGGAGGTCAAGGATGCGCCGGTTGCGCGATATCTGCAAAGCCATCCCAGGCCTGCTGCTTGCCACGTTCATAGCTGCAGCCTCCGTCGCGCCGCGCGACGCTACCTCGAACCTGTCCCAGTGGGCACAAAAAATCGGCATTCACGATCTCCCAACATTCGCTACTGACAAGGCGTTTGACCGACGTATCCAACTTTCCGCCTGTATCGTATTTCTGGCTTATCTGATTCTAGCTTGGGATTTCCCGATCTCAGCTTCAACGATCAGAACCTGGATACGAAATTTATCAGGACGCACGATTCCTGGTGACGCCGCGCCCATTCAATACGAAATCCTAGCTGATGAAGACCTCAGAAAGCAGGCGTCAAAGTGGCTTGCCCATAAGCTTTCGGAACGACGGCTTCACGTCCGTTCCGTAACGCTGTTTGGCTCCATCACGCACGATCACTTTGCAACATCCGACGTGGATGTGATTGTTTCCTTCGAGGAAATGAGAGACCACCAGATCGCGGCCGCAGTTAGGCGCATAAAGGGAATACTGGCGGCAGAGTTCATTCGCACGTTTGGCCACAAGTTGCACGTGACGTTCTTCTGTGCGGGCGAAGCAGCGGACCATGTTAGTTTTCTAGCGAAACAGGCCAATCCTGAAGTGATCTATGACCGACGCTTGTCCGCTTCCCGTTCTTCGGGTGTTCGATAGCGGGACACATCATCCATGTTTAATGCGCCCATAAGTTTTGCGAGCTTCCCAATGCCGATGCCATCATTCTTGGCGCGCTCAAGCGAAACATCACCTAGGCCACCCTCCGGCCGCGCGACGAGAACAAAATCTCCCCGCCTGATAATGGTCGGTCTTCCCAAGTATTCTGCTTGCCCAAAGCTGTATGCGTCACTCAAAAAAACCAAGAGCGACTTCCGTCCGTTTGTGCGCTCGATCCGATACACTACTTCGTCACCCGCCTCGACCCGCGTGCATGCAGCAACGCAATTGTGCTCAGCCATACGTGCTTCGAAGTATTTTGGTATCGTGTAGTAGAGGGTTGACATGGCTCTATTCTTATCAGCACCTGTTCACCGTCGCATCTGAAATGATTGGATTTCGGGGATTTTGTAGCGGAGCTGGAACTCTGCGGCGCACAGCCGGGAGGGTTCAATGCGCTGCCCCGCGATATTCCCGAAACCAATCGACGAAGCGCCGGATGCCGTGGGCGAGCGGCGTCTTGGGCGAGAAGCCGAAATCGAGGCGGGCACGCGTGATGTCGGCATAGGTCTCGCGCACGTCGCCGGGCGGACCTTGCGCCTCCTCGATGCGCGCCTTGCGGCCGGTCACCCGTTCGATCGCCGCGATCAGAGTCAGCACGTCTTCCGGATGGCTGTTGCCGAGATTGTAGAGGCGGTGCGGCGCGCGCCCCGCCTCGCCCGCGAACGGAGTCTCCACGATGCGCACCACCGCCTCGACGATGTCGTCGATATAGGTGAAGTCGCGCCGCAGCTTGCCGGCGCCGAACACGGGCAGCGGCGCGCCCTTGAGGATGGCCTCGGTGAACAGCCAGTAGGCCATGTCGGGCCGTCCCCAGGGACCGTAGACGGTGAAGAAGCGCAAGCCCGTCTGCTTCAGGCCGAACAGCTCGGCATAGGAATGCGACATCAGCTCGCCGGCGCGCTTGGTGGCGCCGTAATAGGACACCGGACGATCGGCGCGCGCGTCTTCCGAGAACGGCGGGATCGAATCGTTGCCATAGACCGAGCTCGACGAGGCGTAGGCGAGATGCGCGAGGCCGTCGTGGCGCCTCGCGAATTCGAGGATGTTCTGATGGCCGACCAGATTGGAGCGGGTGTAGGCGGCGGGATCGGTGAGCCCGTAGCGCACCCCGGCCTGAGCGGCGAGATGGAGAATGACGTCGAGGCACTCGCCGCTCGTTGCCTGCGCCAGGGCCGCGGCATCGGAGATGTCGCAAGAAGCGAAGCGAAAGCCCGGCTGCGCTTCCAGCAGTGCCAGCCGCGCCCGCTTCAGCGCCGGATCGTAATAGGGATTGAGATCGTCCAGCGCCACGATCTCGTGGCCGCGCGCCAGCAGCGCGCGCGCCGCGTGAAATCCGATGAAGCCGGCCCCGCCGGTCAGGAGGATGCGCATGGGCGAATGCCTAGTGGGCCAGCCGCCCGCCCGCAAGTGGACGCTTGTGATCCGCTATGGCAAGAAGGGCCGCTCCTTTCGGCCCTCGCCCCATGCCCCAGAAACCCCAACGCGTCCGCAAAGCCGTCTTTCCGGTTGCCGGCATGGGCACCCGCTTCCTGCCGGCCACCAAGGCGGTGCCCAAGGAGATGCTTCCGGTGGTGGACAAGCCGGTGGTGCAATACGCCGTCGAGGAGGCCAAGGAAGCCGGCATCGAGCAATTCATCTTCGTCACCGGACGCGGCAAGCACGTCATCGAGGATCATTTCGATCACGCCTACGAGCTGGAGATGCTGCTCAGCGCGCGGGAGAAGACCGACGAGCTGGACAGCCTTCTGGAAGGCCTGCCGATGACCGGCTCGGTCAGCTTCACCCGGCAGCAGAAGCCGCTGGGGCTGGGACACGCGGTGTGGTCGGCGCGGCATATCGTGGGCGACGAGCCCTTCGCCGTGCTGCTGCCGGACGACCTTCTGATCGGCAAGCCCGGCGCCCTCAAGCAGATGATCACCGCCTATAACGAGGTCGGCGGCGGCGTGGTGGTCCTGGCGGAGGAAAAGGCGCTGGAGGAGACCAAGCGCTATGGCGTGATCGCGCCGGGCGCGGTCAAGGGGAACATTGTCGAGGTGAAGGGCGTGGTGGAGAAGCCGAGCCCCGCCAAGGCGCCCTCGCGGCTCTGCATCATCGGCCGCTACATCCTGCCTGCCGACATTTTCACCGAGCTGGACCGTCAGGAGACCGGCGCCGGCGGCGAGATCCAGCTCACGGATTCCATGGCGCGGCTGATCGGCCGCATGCCGTTCCACGCCGTGAAGACCAATTGCGCCCGCTACGATTGCGGCGACAAGGTCGGTTTCCTGCAGGCCAATATCGAGGTGGGCCTGAGCCGGCCCGATATCGCGCCCGCGCTCCGGGCCATCCTCAAGAATGTCAAGCCTTAGGGCGGGTCCGGCGGGCAGCCAGCCAATCTTTTCAATCACATAACGCTCGGAATCGGTTGACCCTCGCGGCGGGCCAATTACAGTCGGCCGGCGGCTGGGAAGTGGGCCCCGAAAAGGGGGCCATGCCCCTCGGGCGATCCAAGAAAACCTGTGAGCCGAAGACGCCGGCGGACGCCGAAATCGAAGCTGGGAGCGAGCGGACGGCTGTGAGCGAGAGTGGGGCCAGCACTGCCGTCGCCGGACCGCGCCCGAGCAGCCGCCGGACTGCGCTCAAATTCGCGCTGTTGATGACCGCTGCCTCCGTGGCCGCGATGCCTGCGCGCGCCGACGATGTGCCCTACTTCCAAAGTCGCACCACCTACGGCGACATCGGCCTGATCGAGATGCCAAATGCCCGGATGGCGCCGGACGGACAGATCTCCTTCGCGGTCGGCGCGCTCACGGACGCGCAACGCATCAATCTCGGCTTTCAGATTTTGCCGTGGCTGGAGGGCTCGTTCCGCTACAGCCACATCCCGCACTTCTTCGACAACGGCAACCAGCTCTACGACCGCAGCTTCGGATTGAAAATGAGGCTGTTCCAGGAGACGGCGTATTCGCCGGCGCTCTCCGTCGGCGTGCGCGACCTGATCGGCACCGGCGTTTACGGCCAGGAATACATCGTCGCCACCAAGAAGATCTACGATTTCGATTTCACCGCCGGCCTGGGCTGGGGACGTCTGGCCTCCAACGGCATGTTCCCCAATCCGCTGGGCTATATCTTTCAGTCCTTCAAAGTGCGCTCGGTCCCGACCGGCGAGGGCGGCAAGGTCGACTTCGGACAGTTGTTCCACGGGCCGGACACCAGCCTGTTCGGCGGCATCTCCTGGCAGACGCCGATCGACGACCTGGCGCTGCTCGTCGAATACAGCAGCGACCGCTACGTGCAGGAACGCCGCAACACGAAGTTCTTCACCGGCTGGCCGGTCAATTTCGCGGCCTCCTATCGCGTGCTGGACAATCTGACGCTGACGGGCGGCTGGCTCTACGGCACCACCTGGGGCGCCGTCCTGTCGTTCGACTTCGATCCCACCAAGCCGATGTTCCCACAGCGCATGGGCACGCCACCGCTGCCCGCCGCCACCCGCACCTCCAAGCAGCGCGAAGCGGCGCTGGTCAATCTGGAAGCGGACAAAAGCCAGCTCTCGACGCTGAACGCGGGAGGACCCTGGGTGAGCCTGCGCGCCTCGCCGCAGGACGTGAGCGCGGTGATGGCGGCGGCGCCGTCGGCGGCGCTCAAGGACTATGAGGTCGACGGACGCACGCTCGCCATCAACGTCCAGGGGCCGGAAGACATGCATGCCCAGTGCAGCATCTTCGCCCAGGTCGCGGCCAGCAATCTTCCGGGCATCGACACCGTGGCGGTGACGGATCTGTCCGACAAGAGCGGCAGCGTGACCTTGTGCAGCGTGGCGCACCGTTCGCAGCTGGCGCAGGTCAATCTGGGCCAGAGCTTCATGGCGGACGCGGGCGCCTCGGCCGTCTCCAGCGATGCCGCGCCTGCGCCGGGTAGCGACGAGGAACGCAAGCTCATTCCCCAGATCGCCGATCCCCGCGAGGCCGAGCGCAAGATCCGCGCCGACGCCCGCGCGCAGCACCTGACCGTCGACGCGGTGAGCGTCGGCTCCGACACGGTGATCGTCTATTTCACCAACACCAAATACAATTTCGAGGCCGACGCCATCGGCCGGCTGACCCGCGTGCTGCTGGCCGATGCGCCGGCCTCGGTCGAGATCTTCCGCATGATCTCGCTCTATCACGGCGTGCCGGTGCGGGAGAGCCGGGTGCTGCGGGCGCCGCTGGAGCGTATCCTCGACTTCAACGGCTCGAACGCCGAAATCCGCGACGCGATCAGCATCCGGCCGGCGCCGATGGACAATCCGGTGCTGGAGACGCAACAGGCCGACTATCCGCGCTTCGGCTGGTCCATCTTCCCCAGGATCGCGCGCTCGTTCTTCGATCCCAAGGCGCCGGCCAAGTTCGGCATCTTCGCCGATGTCGACGGCTATATGGAGCTGTGGCCGGGGATGACCTTGGAGAGCACCCTCGAAGGCAGCATCTACAACAATCTCGGCTCGAGCACGCCCAGCACCAGCGTGCTGCCGCATGTGCGCAGCGATTTCGGCCTCTATTACGAGCACGGCGCCAACGGCATTTCGTTCCTGGATGCCACCTACCGGACGCGACTCGCCACCGACCTCTTCGCCGAGGCCAAGGCCGGCTACCTGGAAGACATGTTCATGGGGGCGGGCGGTCAGCTGCTGTGGCGGCCTAACGGCCAGCGCTGGGCGCTGGGCGTGGACGTCTACCAGGTCTGGCAGCGCAATTTCGACCGCCTGTTGGGAGTGCAGCACTACAACGTGGCGACCGGCCACGCTTCGCTCTACTACCAGTCGCCCTGGTACGGCATCGACTTCGCCATGCACGCCGGCCGCTATCTGGCGGGCGACTGGGGCGGCACCTTCGAGGTCTCGCGCCACTTCGCCACCGGCATGCGCATCGGCGCCTTCGCCACCTTCACCAACGTGCCCTTCGCCAAGTTCGGCGAGGGCAGCTTCGACAAGGGCATCATCATCCGCATCCCGCTGGAATGGCTGGTGCCGTTCAACACCCAGTCCGCGGCCAATCTCGACTTCCGTCCGCTGAGCCGGGACGGCGGCCAGCGCCTGGTGGGCGACGACTCGCTCTATGACGAGACCACCCGCCCCGGCTATGGCGAAATCGACGAGCATCTGGATGACATCGTCTCACCCTGACCGCAGACACCGGTTTGGCGAGGCGCGGCGCGCGCTGCTGCTCGCGGCGCCTCTGCTCGCGCTTGGCGCCTGCAGCTCGGACAGCGACACCGACTGGTCGCAGATGCTGGGCATGGTGACCCAGGCCATGAACGCGCAGGACAGCGGCATCACGCTGCAGCAGGCGGCCGCGGTGCCCTATGCCAGCATCGGCGTGCGGCTCAATGGCGGGCAGGAGGGCATGCTGATTCTGGCGACCACCAGTCTGCAGAGCGAGCAGCTGTGGACCTCGTCCGCCAAGATCGGCCTGTTGCTGCGCGGCGGCCGCATCGTGCGGACGGCCGGGCTGGAGCACAATCTCAGCGGCCTGATCGCGCGCGACGGGGATTACGCGGCCCCCTCCATCAAGGCCAACGGCACCTCGCAATGGAACATGGATTTCGCCGAGCTCAATCTCTACTCGGTGCCGGTGTCGTGCGTATCCAAAGTGCGGGGCCCGGTCGCGATCAAGAATTTCACCGTGGCCATCCCGACCGTGCGCGTCGATGAGCGCTGCCACAGCAACAAAGTCGATTGGACGTTCGTGAACAGCTACTGGATTTCACCCACCACCGGCTTCGTCTGGCATTCGATCCAGTATGTCAGCCCCAATTCCGGATCGATCGAGATCGAAGTGCTGCGGCCGCCGGAGCTGGGCTGAATCCCATGCAAAAAAAAGAGGCGCCCAAAGGCGCCTCTTTTCCCAAACTCGCTGGAAAACCGTCTACGGCGGTCCGGAAGTCGTCGAATTGGCCGACGAATTTCCGTTGTCCGACGTCGCGATGATGATCACTGCAACGGTCGCCGCAGTGAAGAGCAATGCCATGGTCCATGGCACGCCAAAAACCGTAGCTTCGTGCACGCCCGCCGCTTTGCCGGGAGCCAGGGCACCCTGCTGTTGGGTTTCCGTCCCCGCATACGACGCCGTGCTCGCGAGCATTGCCGCCGCCACGACGGCCGAACCCCACTTGCGCAACATAAGAGCCTCCTGACTCGACTGATTTTCTTGTTTAGACCGATCACGCCGGGGGTGTCAACGAAAGGGGCAGAAATCCGCCACGATTCCAGGGGCATTCGCCGCTCGCGAGGCCGATCTTGTTGCAGCGGCGCAACAGGGAGCGATGTTCGCCATGCTTAACGCCCCGGCCGGCAGCAGATTTTCCCAAGGGAGCGCTAGGTGGCCAGAGCTCTGGCCTGCAGCTGCTCGAAGGCAAGCTTGTTGGGAAGGGCCCGGAATCGCTCGATCTTTTTGACGAAATCCTGGGGCTCGGCAAACACGGCGGTGCCGTCCTTGGTCCTGTGCCTGGGGTCCCGGGCGTAGGCGAGCCATTTGGTGGCAAAGTCGGCCAGGATCCGCCGCTGCGCCGGCTCCGCCACCAGCGCCAGCTGATAGAGCGCCACCACATGATAGAGGTGGTAGAAATTCTCTCCCTCCTTCATGAAATTGGTGGGGCAGCCCGGGATCAGATCGTTTTCCGAGGAGCGCACCACAAACGTGGTCCAGCCTTCCGACCTGGCATGGGGGGCGAGGGAGCGCGACTGCATAGAGCGGCGCGGCACGGTCGAGCTGGCGTTGAAGGTGCCCGGATCGAAGGTCAGGCGCGCGCAATCGGCGGCGACATGCACGCGGGTGTCGTAGAGGCCGCTGACCGAAAGCGATAAATCCAGGAAGGACGATTTCGCCCGCTCGATCTTGTTCTCATAGACGCATTTGCGCAGATCGGGGGAGGCCGGCCACAGGTCGCCGATGACGAAGGCGCTGTAGCCGGGCTTGCGCGGCAGATATTCGACGATGACGCGCGGCGCGCTCCCCCGGTTGGCGCCGTCGAAATGGACGCGGAAGAGATAGGGGCAGAGATCGGAATAGCGGCTGAGCTTGGCCTCCGGCGCGTCGAAATGCGGCAGCAGGTCCACCAGCGCCGCGATGTTCCTGTCGAGGAATTCCTGCATCTCGTGATCCGGCGCGAAATGGAGGTAGTCGTGCAGATGGAGCAACGCATCGATCCAGCCATTGAGGATGACCTCCGGGCAGGCGCGGAAGTTCGGCGCCTCGAGCACGATCTTGCCGTCGACGCACACCCCACCTTGCTCGAAGGGAAAGACGAGCGATTTGGCGACCCCGGCTGCGATCTCGCGCCAGTCCCTGCCCTTCTCCGGATAAAAGCCGTCGCGGATCAGGCGGGTGAAGCCGGCCAGCAGCTGGCCCTGCGCGATGCCGCTATAGATCGGCTCGTTCACCTGCAGCCGCGCGGTGCGGATGGTGGACGGATAGTAGAGCGCGAGGCCTCCGTTCGGCAGCTCGACGAAGTATTGCAGGATGCTGCGCGCGGCCTTGGCTACACGCGGCGCCTGCTTGCTGGTGCTGAGGAATCCGCCGATGCGGCCCGGATGGAACTGCCACTCGCCCAGGTAACGGGAATAGGGGATTTCCTTGTAGAACAGCTTGTTGTCGTTGACGCGGCGGATGTCGTCCTCGCCCGCTCCTTCGAAGTGCGTGTAGGATTCGATGACGGCCGGATCGGGCGCGAAAACGGCGGCCGGATCGATGGCGATCGCATCCGCGCACAACCTGTCCTTGGGAATGTCGCGCGGCGCCGACACCGCCTTGCGCCGGCCCGGCAGCCAACTGACAATTCGCGAGCGTAGCGTCATGCGGCGCGGAGCGATGGCCGGGGCGGGGTCACTGGCAATAGGCATATGTCACCACGCCGCCCGGCGCGAGCCAAACGACTGCATTGCCCGCCGGAGAGGCCTTGTTGCCCGCACCGAGATAAAGGGCGTCTCCGGCAAGGCTGCCGTTGCGGCCGCTCCAAACATATACGCCGTCGGACTTGAGCCCAGTGACCGTGAAGCGTTGGCCGTCCGACCACGGGATCGGACGCAGGCCATCGGCGACAATTCGCGCGATGCCGCTTGCCCCACTCAGGCTATGTGGCGAGAAGGTCGCGCCGCCATCGGAGCTTACGGTGACGTAGGCCTGCCAATCCTTCCTGCCGTCGATCGGAATATCCTTGAAGTAGGCGATGTAGATATCCTTGCCGCCGTCGGCCAACGTGAACTGCCGAGCCGGCGTGTCGATCGTCATGGGCGGGGTCCACGAGATTCCGTCCTCGCTTTGCACATACGAGCCGCTGTGCGTTGCGAACACCACCCAGGCAAGAGACAGGCGTCCGGTCGCCGGATCCAGCGCCAAGGTAGATTCGTGCCCGTCCCGGCCGCTGACGTCGTTGATGCTGAAACTTGCACCGCCATCATGGCTGGCGGCCAATGCGATTCCCTGCTGGGACGGATGCGTCGACCACGCGGCATAGACATCCTGGCCGTGGCTGACGATGACGACCTCATCTCCCAATCCCAGCGGCACCGGGGCCGAGAAATCGCCGCCGGCGTCGGTGCTGTTGCGAACCGAGACGGTCCCGTCCGGCATGGCAAAGGCGAGGTGGACGTTCCTTCCATCCGCGCTGAGCTGGGTCAGGGCCTGGCCCCGGATTGGACCGAGATCGAGCGGAGTGTCCCAGGTGCCGGCTTCTCCGTAACCGTGGCTGGCATCAAACATCAGCTCGGTGTGCTTCCCGTCGCGCGACTTCCACAGCGCATAGACATTCTGGTGGGACACCCCCAGGCGCAAGCCGCCGGCAACGCCATTGCCCGTGTAGATCGCGACAGGGGCGCTCAACGTGCTGCCGAAGTCGGCGGCTGGAACGACCGTCACATTTCCGCCCTGGGTGAAGCCGGCATAGACACGCGCGCCAAAGGCCACCGGATTGGAACCTTCATCGGCAAGTTCGCCACCCGGCCCGCTCAGCGCCGTTGACGTGCATCGCGAAAACGCCTGCGCGGACAGTGGCGCGGCAAAGGCCAAAATCAAGGTGAAAGCAGCTGGGATGAATTTCATCGCGATCCCGTCCTCGAGGCGGCTGGGATCAGGGCACGTAGCCGCGGTCGCGCAGATAGTCGACGATCCGCGTGGCAAGCTCCTCCGGCGTCACGTCGACGGTTTCGACCGTGAGCTCGGCCTCCTCCGGTTCCTCGTAGGGGCTGTCGAGACCGGTGAAGTTCTGGATCTCGCCGGCCTGGGCCTTGCGGTAGAGGCCCTTGGGATCGCGCTCGATGCAGACGTCCAGCGGCGTATCGACATACACCTCGATGAACTCGCCCGCAGCCAGAAGCTCGCGCGCCATGCGCCGCTCGGAACGGAACGGCGAGATGAACGAGACCAGCACGATCTCGCCCGCGTCGACGAACAGCTTGGCGGCTTCCGCCACCCGGCGGATGTTCTCCACCCGGTCCGCGTCGGTGAAGCCGAGGTCGCGGTTGAGGCCGTGGCGGACATTGTCGCCGTCCATCATGTAAGTGTGGCGGCCTTCGGCGAAGAGCTTCTTCTCCACCAGATTGGCGATGGTCGACTTGCCGGACCCGGAAAGCCCGGTGAACCACAACACGGCCGGTCGCTGGCTCTTCAGCCCGGCCCGCGCCACTTTATCGACGCCGAGCGCGTGCCAATGGACGTTGGTCGCTCGCCTGAGGCCGAAATCGATCATCCCGGCGCCGGCGGTGGCGTTGGTGAAGCGGTCGACCAGGATGAAGCCGCCCATGTCGCGATTCTCGAGGTAGGAATCGAAGACGATGGGCTGCGAGGTCGAAATATTGACGTAGCCCACTTCGTTCAGGCGCAGGGTCTTGGCCGCGAGATGGTCCAGCGTATTGACGTCGATCTTGTGCTTGAGGTCGCTGATGGTAGCCGGCACCATGGCGGTGCCGATCTTCAGCAGATACTGCCGGCTCGGCAGCATCTCCTCGTCCACCATCCAGAGCACATGCGCCGCGAACTGCTCGGAGACGTCCGGACGGGCCGATGGCGCGCACAGCACGTCGCCGCGCGAGATGTCGACCTCGTCGGCCAAGGTGAGGGTGACGGCGGCGCCGGCCATCGCTTCGTCGAGATCGCCATCCATGGTGACGATGCGCTTGACGATGCTGTCGCGGCCGGACTTGGCGACCACGACGCGGTCCCCCGCTCTCACCCGGCCGCCGACGATGGTTCCCGAGAAACCGCGGAAATCGAGGTTGGGCCGGTTGACCCATTGCACCGGCATGCGGAACGGCTTCTCCGCCACCGCCGACTCCACGTCGACGCTCTCCAGATGCGAGAGGAACAGCGGACCGTGGTACCACGGCGTGTTGGGACTGCGCTCGATGACGTTGTCGCCGAAGCGCGCGGAAATGGGTATGGGGACGACATCGGCGAACGACAGGTTCTTCGCAAAGCCCGTGAAATCCTCGACGATCGCGTCATAGACCTCCTGCGAGTAGCCGACGAGGTCGATTTTGTTCACCGCCAGCACGACTTGGCGAATGCCCAAGAGCGAGGCGATGTAGGCGTGGCGGCGGGTCTGCGTCAGAACGCCTTTGCGCGCGTCGATCAGAATGACGGCGAGTTCCGAATTGGAAGCGCCGGTGGCCATGTTGCGGGTGTACTGCTCGTGGCCCGGACAATCGGCGACGATGAACTTGCGCTTGTCGGTGGCGAAGAAGCGGTAGGCCACGTCGATGGTGATGCCCTGCTCGCGCTCGGCTTCGAGGCCGTCAACCAGCAGCGCGAAATCGATGTCGCCGCCGGTGGTGCCGTGCTTCTTCGAGTCCTTCTCGAGCGCCGAAAGATGATCGTCGAACAGCAGCTTGGAATCGAAGAGCAGGCGGCCGATCAGGGTGGATTTTCCGTCATCCACGCTGCCGCAGGTGAGGAAGCGCAATAGCGACTTGCCTTCCTGCTCGGCCAGGAAGCGGGTGAGCTCGGCGTGAGGGGCGACGTCGTTCATCAGAAATATCCCTCGCGCTTCTTCTTCTCCATTGAGGCCTTCTCGTCGTGATCGATGACTCGGCCCTGGCGCTCGGAAGTGCGCGCGGTGAACATTTCCCGCACGATGTCTTCCAAAGTGTCGGCGTCGGAATCGATGGCGCCGGTGAGCGGGTAGCAGCCCAGCGTGCGGAAGCGCACCAGCCGCATTTCCGGCTCCTCGCCGTCGGCGAGCTTCATGCGGTGATCGTCCACCATGATGAGAGCGCCGTCGCGCTCCACGACGGGCCGCTTCTTGGCGAAGTACAGCGGCACGATCGGGATGTTCTCTTTCAGCACGTATTGCCAGACGTCCAACTCGGTCCAATTGGACAGCGGGAAGACGCGGATGGATTCGCCCTTGTTCACGCGCGTGTTGTAGACGCGCCAAAGCTCGGGGCGCTGGTTCTTCGGATCCCAGGCGTGCTGCGCATTGCGGAAGGAGAACACGCGTTCCTTGGCGCGGGACTTCTCTTCGTCGCGGCGGGCGCCGCCGAAGGCCGCGTCGAAGCCCCATTTGTCGAGCGCCTGCTTCAAGGACTCGGTCTTCATCACCTGGGTGTGCAGCGAAGAGCCGGAATCGAACGGATTGATGCCGCGCCGCACGCCGTCTTCGTTGATGTAGACGAGCAGATTGAGGCCGAGCCGCTGGGCGGTGGCGTCGCGGAACTCGATCATCTCCCGGAATTTCCAGGTGGTGTCGACATGCAGCAGGGGGAACGGCGGCTTGGAGGGATAGAAGGCCTTCATCGCCAGATGAAGCATCACCGAGGAATCTTTGCCGATGGAGTAGAGCATCACCGGGTTGCGGAACGAGGCCGCCACCTCCCGGATGATATGAATGCTCTCGGCCTCGAGCCGCTTGAGATGCGACAGACGCAATTCACTCATAACGCGGTTTCGCCCCTGTTCCGGATCCGGCAGCCGCGCGGTGCAAGGCCATTTTGCTCAATCCAATCAGGACCTTGCAACGATTTCGCCGCGCAGACTATGTTTTTCGCGAGGAAGCAATTTCCCCGGGCCGTCCTTAGCCCATAAAGATATCCGCGCCAAGCCGGACGGCCAATCTTCTTCGGCAGGCATCGTAACCGGAGGACCGATGGGTTGGTGGGGCAGCATGGGGCTGCTGGGAAGGAGGATCCTGGCGCGGAAATACGACCGCCACGACCTCATCGTGGCCGCCGCCGCCAAGGCCGAGCAGACCTTCGTCGCCCGCAAGCTGGCACAGCAGCGCCTGCGCGCGCGCGAAGCCCAGCAGCGCAAGGACTGGCCGCTGGCCGAGGAACTCTGGCGACAATGCGCCGCGGAGTATCCCGGCGATGCCATGGCCGCCGGCGGATACATCAGCACGCTGATCTATGCCGGCAAGCTGGACGAGGCCGAGCCACTGGCGGTGGAATTTACCAATCGCCACCCGCGCAACGAGAACGGACCGATGTTCTTCGCGCGCCTCGCCGAGGCGCGGGGGGACAGGCCCGAGGCCATCCGCCACTGGCGGCGAGCAATCGAAGTAGCCCCGTTCCGGGTGCAGGCGCTCATCCGGCTGGGCGAGGTGCTGGTGGGCGAGAAGATGCTGGAGCCGGCGAGGGACTGCGCCGACCGGCTGCAGCGGCTGCGTCCCAGCCTGCCTCACGCCACGCTGCTGCGGGCCAAGATCGCCGACGCGTCAGGAGACCGCGAGGCTGCTATCGCGACATGGCGCGACGCGGTGACGAAGTTTCCCGGCAATGCCGCAGCGCTGACAGGTCTCGGTCGCGCGCTCTATGCGGCGGAGTCCTATGCGGAGTGCCTGGAGGTCGCCGATCGGCTGCGGCCGCTGGACCGCCAGGAGCACCTCAGGCTGAAGGGCCTGGTGCTGACCATGACCGAGCGGCTGGCCGATCACACCGACTACTGGCTCGCCGCCTGCGCCGATTTCCCAGCCAATGCCGATTTCGTCCGCAAGACGGTGCATGCAGCGCTTTGGGCGGAACGGCTGGCAGATGCCGAAGCGGCGTTCGGCCGTCTCGTCGAAAGTCACAAGCCGCGTGCGGGCGACGCCAATTTCGTCATCGGGCTGGCGAATATTCATCTGGCAAATGGAGAGCCCGCCGCGGCGCGGACCGTGGTGCGAAGATTCCTCAAGCGCCTGCGCCGCTCCGCGGACTACCGGATCGCGGCGCTCAAATTGAGCCGCCTGATCCTGGCGTGTTTTCCGTCCGGTAAGTGCCGCGGCCGGGGACCGCGGCCACCGCGCGCAAATTTCGAACGCATGGTCGATCGCGCCCCGCTCGATCCCTTCCCCGCTCGCGTGCTGAAGGCCACGCTTCGCGGCCAGGAGGCGCTGATCGGTGCCGGTGCGCAGTGTTTGTTCGAAACGGACATCTCGATCGAGGAAGGCCGGGCGTTCATCGGCTGGGCGAGGCGGCGTCTTGCCGACGGCGCTCCGTTCTCCTTCATCCGCATCGACGATGGCGAGAGCAATGCGCTTGGCTACGAGCCGGAGCTCGCGCCGCATTTCGAGCACGATGCCGCCGCACGCGAGTTTCAATGGTGGGGCCGGACACTCGACGCTGCCGACCGGGCCGAGCTCGGCGAGCGCGTGCGGCACGCCATGGAGCAGGCCGATTGCGTCGGCATCCCCACGATCCCCCGCATCCTCAGAGATCTGCGGTTGGAAGAGCACCAGGACCTGTCGGCGCATCCGACGGGGCGCGGCCTGCGCGCCGTCCTGCGGACTTTCGAGCACCCCGCGAGCTTCCAGAGTGCGCGCCGCGGCGGTTTGCTCACCTCGTCTCGCATCAATCAGGATCTGCAGCGCTGGAATCTCTATCCCGAACTGTTCGAGACGAGCGGAGAAATCGTGGCGGTGTCGTGCTACGCCGATCTTGCCGACGCGATGCAAACCCTGTTCGGCGCCAAGGTGGTGCGCAACATCCTCATTCCGCCCCGCCATGCCTCGATGGCGACTTTCGGCGACCGGCCCCGCGAACCCGGCTTACTGCCGCTGATCATGGGCAACACGATCGAGCAGCTCGAGGATTGGCCGCGCGGACGCCTGGTCGTGGTCGGCGCAGGCTACGCCGGCAAAGTGATTATCCACGAAGCCAAGCTGCGCGGCGGCTGCGTTCTCGACCTCGGCAGCAGCGTGGACTATTGGGTGGGTGCCAAAACGCGCAGCTATCTCGATCTGGCGCGGCCCACCAAGACGCCATGAGTCCGGCCCCCTTCATCAACCGCAAGCTCGTCGAGATCGCCCGGCGCGAAGACAGCCTCATCGTCTTCCCGCACACGCAAAGGACGGGCGGGAAGACGTTTCGCGACAAGGTTCTGGGCAAGGCTTACGGCGCCAATCGCATCTACAGTTCCAGCCTCGGGACAGGTAGCAAGAAATGGCCGGAAGCGACGCCTGCGGATCTGGCAGCCTTCCGCGTCTTCACCGGGGCCTCGAACTATGCCGAGCTCGACAAGGGCCGGCCGTGCGTTTTCGTCGGCCTGCTGCGGCATCCCCTTTATCGCGCCGTTTCGCTCTATTTCTATTGCCGGCAGCGCGAGGGCCATCGGCTGCATGCCATCGCCAACCGGCTGTCCCTGGAGGAATTCTACCCGGAAGCGTCCCGCGAATATCCGATCTATCTCAGGAACACCCAGTGTCTTCGGATTTGCGGCAAGCCGGATGCCCGCCGGGCCTTGCGTACCATCCAGGCGAGATATGTCGGCGTGGGCTTTTCCAGTGACATCGGCGGCTTTGCCGCGGCCCTCGGAGACGCGCTCGGCTGGCCGAAGATGCTTCTCGAGTCGCCGCCGCCCGACGAAGAACGCTACGCCCGGCTGATCACGCCCAGGTTTCGCGCCCAGGTGCTCGAGGAAAGCGCCGAGGATCTCAAGCTCTATGAGAGCATGGCCGCGGCCAAATCGCGTCCTGTCGGAATCTCGCCGGCGGAATTGTGGGATCGGCTAAGGCGCGTAGCGTTTCGGAAGAACGCGCCCGTCAAAACCGCAAATCGCGGCGGACCGGGCGAATCGAACGAGAGCTCCGACGTGCCGCCCAGTCCGTTCGACGAACGGGACAACGAGTATTTCAAACACAAGAAGACGAATCCGGACGTGAGTTTCGCGCAGTACTTCATGAAGCCGGAAGGCGAGCGGCTGAGGCGCGGCGCCCACCATCACAGCCTCGGGAAGAACATCGACGGGCGCGGCGAGGACAACGATTTCTGGCAGGCCGGCGCCCACAAGGCGACGAAGTACATCCGCGCCGCGCAGGTCACGGCGCAGAGCCGGGTCATCGAATATGGCTGCGGCAGCCTGCGGATCGGGGCGCACTTCATCCGCTTGCTCGAGCCGGGCAATTTCTTCGGCCTGGACGTCATCGAGGATTTCTACGAAATCGGCAAGGAGCTGATCGGTCCTCAGCTGCTTCAGGAGAAAGCGCCGCGCTTCGGCGTCATCGGCGCGGAGGTCGTCGCCGAAGCGGAAGCGTTTCAAGCCGATCTCGTCTTTTGCAGCGCGGTTTGCGTGCATGTCCACCCGAGCGAAATCGCGCGCTATTTCCAGACCCTGATG
>DATCOJ010000049.1:0-5655 GCA_036564785.1 Rhizomicrobium sp.
GGGAGCCTGTGCATCACGACCATCACGTTGTTCGAAATCCGGTCGGGCATTGAGCAGACCGGCGATCGTTCGAAGCGCTTGGGCCTGGCGGCGGCGTTCGAACTGGCTTTGCGCGAATTGTTGGAAGGGCGCGTGTTGCCGTTCGACGAACCGGCGGCGCGCGTCGCGGCGGATTTGTATGGCGCCCGGCGCCGTGGCGGCATCACAATTGGCGCTGCGGATACCCAGATCGCGGGAATTGCCGTGTCGCGCGGTCATGCGTTGGCCACCCGCAACGTCCGCCACTTTCCGAATTTGCCCGTTCCTGTCGTCAACCCGTGGGAAGCCTGATGCAGCTCGCGGTTCTCATGGCCGTCGCGTTGGGAGGGGCGCTGGGTTCGCTGGCCCGCTACGCCGTGGCGAGCCTCATTCAATCCGCCGCCTGGCCGGGCTTCCCTTGGGGAATCTTCATCGTCAACATCTCGGGCGGATTCCTCATGGGCGTGATCGCCGAACTGGCGGCGCTGCGCATCAGCATGACGCCGGAGGTGCGCGCCTTCCTCACCGTCGGAATCCTCGGCGGCTACACCACCTTTTCCACCTTTTCGCTCGACAGCGCGCTCTTGATCGAGCGCGGCGCCTATGCGTCGGCGGCCGCCTATATGGCCGGCTCCGCGATCCTCTCCGTTGCCGCGCTGTTCGCCGGCCTCTGGATCGTGCGCGTGCTCTCATGAGCGAAAGCGCGAGCATCGAAATCGACGACGACGGCATAAGGCTGGACCGCTGGTTCAAGCGGCACCACCCGGGCCTGGCGCATGGCGCGCTCGAGAAGCTGCTGCGCACGGGGCAGGTGCGGCTTGACGGCAAGCGCGCCAAGGCCGGCGACCGGCTGTCCACAGGGCAGATCCTTCGCCTGCCGCCGCAAATCGGCGACATCCCCAAGCCTGTGGACAAACGCTCCACAAATTCACAAACGGGACCTGTGAAGGTCAGCAAGCGGCTGAGGATAAGTCCGGAAGACGTTGTGATTCATATGGATTCCAGCGTCATCGTCCTCAACAAGCCGCCGGGCCTGGCGACCCAGGGCGGCAGTGGAATCGCCGAGCACATCGATGGAATGCTCGACGAGCTCACCTTCGGCAAGAAGCAGCGGCCGCGTCTGGTCCACCGCCTGGACCGAGATACGTCCGGCGTTCTCGTGGTGGCGCGAACCGTGCCCGCCGCCGCGGCGCTGTCCGAATCGCTGCGCCGCCGCGACGCCTCCAAGATCTACTGGGCGCTCACCCGCGGCGTGCCGAAGAAGCCGCACGGCACCATCAAGCTGGCGCTGGCCAAGCAGGGCGGACGCGGAAAGGAACGTGTCGAAGTAGTCGGTCGCGAGGAGGACGACGCGCAGCATGCCATTACCGACTACGTCGTGCTCGATCGTGCCGGCGAGGAATTCGCCTGGGTCGCCGCAAGACCGGTCACCGGACGAACCCACCAGATTCGCGTCCATCTTGCGAGCTTGGGCACGCCCATCGTGGGCGACTTCAAGTATGGCGGCGCCGAAGCGCGGCCCAAGGGCGCCATAGAGAACCGGCTGCACCTGCATGCGCGCTCCATCGACATCGCCCATCCCGACGGCGGACGCCTGCGCGTGACCGCGCCGCTGCCGCCGCATATGCTGAAGGCGTGGAAGCTTCTCGGCTTTGCCGAGAGCGACGCGCGCGATCCCTTCCCGGCGAGACGCAAATGAAACAACCGCCCAAACCCTCCTTCATCAAGAACTGGCGCGAGATCGAGGCGCCGGCGGCACCGCCGGGTGCGCCTGAGGATTTCGGCTTTGCCTCCGAACTCGCCACCGCGACTGGGCTCAATCATTTCCGCGTGGCGCACCTGCGCATCCCGCCGGGCCGCCGCGCCTATCCGCCGCTCGCCATGGACGATCTCGAAATCTTCGCTTTCGTGCTGGAGGGCACGCCCGATCTGTGGGCCGACGGCTATCTCCATCGCCTGAGCGAAGGCTACGGCGTCACCTTCAAGGCGGGCACCGGCCTCACCCATTCGCTGATCAACAATGGGAAAGCAGACGCGCGTGTTTTTGTGTTCACCGAGGCGTTCCGCCGCAACTCTCGCGCCATGCATCCGCTGGAACCGGAGCTGAAGGAGCAACTCGCCAAGTCCGGCATGCTGTGGACGGAGGCGCCCCAGCGCAAGCTCGGGCGCAACGACGGCAAGCCGGGTTCCAGCGCCGGACGCAAGCGCGGTCTGCCGGATTTCGTTGCCCATTGGCGCGATTTCCTCAGCAAGAAGGCGAACCGCTATCCGGACAGCGACGAAGACCAGACGCACGATGCGCGGTTTGACAATCGCGCGCGGTTCTCCCGCATCGCCATGCGCGTGCAGGTGTTGAAGCCCGGCCGGCGTACCAGCTGGCCCCATGCCGAGCGCGACGAGGACGAATTCGTCTATGTCGTCTCGGGTCGGGTCGACGCCTGGAACGACGGCTGGATCACGCCGATGGGCGAGGGCGATTTCATCGGTTGGAAGAACGGCACCGGCATCACGCACGCCATCCTCAACAACAGCGATGAAGACGCCGTGATCGTCGTGGGTGGCGAGCGCTCGCGCCTGGTCAATCAGTACTGGTATCCGTTCCATCCCAAGTACAACAAGGAAGTCGGCGCGGGCTATTGGGCCGATCATCCGGTGCCCAAGCCGGGGCCGCATGACGGCATGCCGGATGCGCTGCGCGCGAAGGTCCCGCCACGCTTGCGACGTTCGGCCGTTGCCGCCAACGAAGCAGTGCGGAATCTAGGCAAGCTCAAACGCAAGCGATGAAGCGGTTCTACAAGGAGGTCTCCGCGTCAGCTGCGGCGGATGGCGGGCATGCCGTGTTGCTCGATGGCAAGCCGGTGAAGACGCCGCAGCGCGCGCTCCTGAAGCTTCCCAATCGGCCGCTGGCAGAAGCGATCGCGGAAGAATGGCGCGGGCAGGACGAGACCATCGATCCCAGATCCATGCCGCTGACGCGCCTTGCCTTCGCGGCGATCGACAGTGTCGCGCTCGACCGCGCGCGCGTTGCCGAGCAGGTGCTGCGCTTCGGCAAGAGCGACCTTCTCTGCTACCGCGCCGAGGCGCCGCCGGAACTCGTTGCGCGCCAAACCGCCGCCTGGGATCCTCTGCTCGATTGGCTCGCCGAGACGCATGGCGCGCGGCTCTCGACCGGCGCCGGCATCGCCTTCATCGAGCAGCCTCCAGACGCCTTGCTGGCGCTCGAGCAGGCGGTTTGGCGTCACGACGACCTCGCGCTCGCCGGACTCCATTCGGCCGCCACGATCACCGGCTCGCTCGTCCTCGCGCTTGCGCTATCCAGCGCGCGCGTCACGGCCGCCGACGCTCTTGCGCTCGCCATGCTGGACGAGGATTTCCAGGCCGAGAAATGGAGCCGCGACCCCGAAGAGGAAATGCGCCGCGCCCGCCTGCTCTGCAGCCTCTCCACCGCCGACCGCTTTTTGCGGCTGCTCGAATAAGATTGAACACGCGGAGACACGGAGCCGCGGAGTCTGTTCAAGACAACAAAAAAAGTCGTCATGGCCGGGTTGCCGCAACGGAGGGGAGGCAATCCCGGCCACCTATGCACACCCTGCGATACGGTGTTCTTGGTTGGCCGACAGCTCGCCTCCCCCGGAACAAGTCCGGGGTGCGGCTCGGTCGGCCATGACGGTATTTGTTAAAGGGAGGGGTCGCTCCGCGGCTTCGCGCCTCCGCGTGATTCCTTGCTGGATTTACCCGCCTTGACCCCGGACTCCGCCCCTCACACTCTTGCCCCAACAACGCGACTCTGACGGGCGGACCGCCATGAAGCACATCCTCCAGGAACTCGAGAAGCGGCGGGCCGGCGCCAGGGCCGGGGGCGGCGAGGCCCGCATCAAGGCGCAGCACGACAAAGGCAAGCTGACCGCGCGTGAGCGCCTCGAGCTGCTGCTCGATGCCGGCTCCTTTGAGGAGTTCGACATGTTCGTCGAGCACCGCAACGTCGATTTCGGCGCCGACAAGAACCGCATCCCCGGCGACGGCGTGGTCACCGGCTGGGGCACCATCAACGGCCGCATGGTCTATGTCTTCGCCAAGGACTTCACCGTGTTCGGCGGCTCGCTCTCCGAAACCCATGCCCAGAAAATCTGCAAGATCCAGGACATGGCGATGCAGAACGGCGCCCCCGTCATCGGGTTGCTCGATGCCGGCGGCGCCCGCATCCAGGAAGGCGTCGGATCGCTCGCGGGCTACGGCGAAGTGTTCAAGCGCAACGTGCTGGCCTCAGGCGTGGTGCCGCAGCTTTCGGTGATCATGGGACCTTGCGCCGGCGGCGACGTCTATTCGCCCGCCATGACCGACTTCATCTTCATGGTGCGCGACACCTCCTACATGTTCATCACCGGGCCGGACGTGGTGAAAACGGTGACCCAGGAAGACGTGACGCCGGAGGAGCTGGGCGGCAGCCGCGTCCACACCACCAAGTCGGCGGTCGCCGACGGCTCCTACGAGAACGACGTCATCTGCCTGGAGGAGATGCGCCGGCTCTACGATTTCCTGCCGCTCAACAACCGCGAGAAGCCGCCCTCCTGGCCGACGCCCGACGATCCGCAGCGCGTGGAAATGAGCCTCGACACGCTGATTCCGGAAAACGCCAACAAGCCTTACGATATGAGGGAGTTGATCCTGAAGGTGGCCGACGAGGGCGATTTCTTCGAGATCGGCGAGGCCTTCGCCCGCAACATGATCACCGGCTTCGGCCGCATGGAAGGATCGACGGTCGGCTTCGTCGCCAACCAGCCCATGGTGCTGGCGGGCGTGCTCGACAGCGACGCTTCGCGCAAGGCCGCGCGCTTCGTGCGCTTCTGCGACTGCTTCAACATCCCCATCGTCACCTTCGTGGACGTGCCCGGCTTCCTGCCCGGCACCGCGCAGGAGCATGGCGGCATCATCAAGCACGGCGCCAAGCTGCTGTTCGCCTATGCCGAGGCGACCTGTCCCAAGGTGACGGTGATCACCCGCAAGGCCTATGGCGGCGCCTATGATGTGATGGCCTCCAAGCACATGCGCGCGGACGTGAACTATGCCTGGCCGTCGGCGCAGATCGCGGTGATGGGGGCGAAGGGCGCGGTGGAAATTATTTTTAGAAATGAGCGCGGCAACCCCGATGCCATTGCCGAGCGCACCAAAGAATACGAAGACCGGTTCCTCAATCCGTTTGTCGCCGCCTCACGCGGCTATATCGATGACGTTATCCGGCCGCATTCCACCCGCTGGCGCATCGCCCGCGCCCTTCGCATGCTCCGCAACAAGCAGGTCCCACAGATCTGGAAAAAACACGACAACATACCGTTGTGAGGATACGTGGCTAACTATTGGGCCAGTAAGAATCCTATTCCATTCGCTGATGCCGACGAATCTCAGTTGTCCTCCTATGTTGCTCTATGCAATGTCAAATCGTTGGCACTAGGTCTATCGGTGAAGCAGGGGCAGATAGATATTTATGGCGCCATCGAGATGCTGGGTGGCCTTCAATACCACTATCAGCAATTTATGAGGATACGTCGGCAAAAGCTTGCTGGCTCACTCTCGCTTGACGCACCAGACGAACGGTTCGAGGCCGTCGCATACGTGAACCGCATAGGTCAACTTCACTAC
>DATCOJ010000050.1:0-6909 GCA_036564785.1 Rhizomicrobium sp.
CCTCTGGGCTGGACGGGTCGGCAAACCGGCGATGGACGAACATACTCTATGGTCAATGACGAAGTTGCGAAAGCGCCTATTCCCGGCCGTGCTTAACCATGGGTTGGCTCATTTGTTCGAGTTCGCGGGCCGGTCGCGGGAGGACGGAGGGCAATGATCAGCGTTGTGATTCCCACGCTGGATGCTGCCGAGACGCTACCGGACTGCTTGGCGGCGCTCGCGGCGGCTTCAGCAAGCGCCTTGGTAAGCGAGGTGATTGTCGCCGATGGCGGCTCAGGTGATTACACGCTTCCCTAGCCGGAACACAGGAGTTGAGATCGCGCATTCGCAACATTGTATGGCGGCCGAACCTTAGTTATTCTACCGCTATTCCTGGGGGAGTTGATCATGCGCAAGATTGTTTTGGCTGTCGCTGTTTCGGCTATCGCTCTGGCCGTGTCTTCACCTGCAATTCAAGCGGGCACACTTATACCTGTCCCCTCGGTTCCTGGAAGCACGGCAACCTATATCGCCGAAATTAACAACAACAATGTAATTGCGGGGGACTACACAACGTCTGACGGAGAATACCACGGCTTCGTTGGCACCCTTGACGGGCAATACACAACCTTCGATCACCCAGACGGTCAAACCTTTGTTGAAGGCATCAATGACGACGGCTACATTACTGGTGGCTCAAATGCTCATATGGGTGATTGTCCCATCTTCGGATGCGCGTTCCTGCGCACTCCGGGCGGTTCAATTAAGACAATCACGAACGATGGCTCTCCGGTCGACGGCCTCGGAGCAGACATTTCAAGCCATAACAAATTGATTGGGCAGTACTTTTATTTTGATGGGCAAAATGCTTTTTTTTACGGTTTCTACGGCAAGGGCACGAAATATCGGTCAGCTTTGACGTTGCCCTTCAACACCGATCGCACCAGTCCGCGCGGCTACAACAAACGTGGCTCGGTTGTCGGGTATTTTCATGACCTCGACAATGGCGGCGACTATCCTGGATTCACGCTCCAAAATGGAGTTGCGACGGTTGTCCACTATCCCGATCCAGATGCATACCGTGTTTTCCTGGAGGGTATAAACGACAAGGGGATGATTTCTGGCGCATGGATCGACTTACACGATACCTTCGAGCGAGCGTTTCTCTTTGATATGAGCAACAATGCCTTTTCAGAGATATCAATACCGAATGCGACTTATGTCTTTGCAAAGGGCATTAACAATGCCGGTGTTGTCGCCATGACTGGAGATGGCGTTTCCTATATCTATTGTTCTAAGAGGAAGAATTGCCCAGCCGGTGGCGGCAACGCTATTGAAATTCTGGACAAGTGGATACCGGCAACGCCCAAAAACCTCCATTCGGCCATTTGCCGCAATGGTTGTATCGGGGCGCGGCAGCACGCCGTCGCAAATCCGAATCCTGCCGCTATCCGCGAAGCGATCAAGCGCGATCCAACGCTGCAGATGGAATTGCACCTGCTGCACAGGCCCTAATTTTGGAAGTTTCGGGAGCACTGGATCACGCGACCTCCCTCGCCGCAGCAGCTTACTCCACTCCCGCATTGGGGGCGTTGGGCTAAAGTGACTAAGTGATCAGCGTCGTGATTCCCACGCTCGATGCCGCGAGCAGGTTGCCCGATTGCTTGGCGGCGCTGGCGGCGGCGAGGGCCAGCGGGCCGGTGGGCGAGGTGATCGTCGTCGACGGCGGTTCGGCGGACGCGACCGTTGCCATTGCCGAATCGCTTGGCGCCAAAATCGTGCATGCGAAACAGGGCAGGGGCGCTCAGCTGGCGGCCGGCGCTGAGGCTGCCTGCGGCGACTGGCTGTTGTTTCTTCACGCCGACACGGTGCTGGAGCCGGGCTGGGAACAGGAGGCGGCCGATTTCATCCAGGGAGCAGGCCCGAGCCACGCCGCCTATTTCCGCTTTGCCCTCGACGATGCGAGCGCCGCGGCGCGGCGGCTGGAACGGCTCGTGGCGCTGCGCTGCCGGCTGTTCGCGCTCCCCTATGGGGACCAGGGCCTGCTGATTTCCCGCGCCCTCTATCAAATGAACGGCGGATACCGTCCGCTGCCCCTCATGGAGGATGTCGATCTCGTCCGGCGGGTTGGACGCCAGCGGCTAACGATGCTTTCCGCCGCTGCCGTGACCAGCGCCCAGCGCTTCCGCAAGGATGGTTACTGGCTTCGCTCCGCCCGCAACTTAACAATTCTTGCGCTTTTTGCCTGCCGCGTGCCTGTCGGCATCCTTGCGAAGCTCTATCGTTGAAATAATTCTGCAATCTGCTCTGCGATAGGTTATATTGGCGTTGGCGGGAGTCGTGTCGAAGGAGCCGAAGTATGTCGCGCATTGCGTTTGCGCTCGTCTCGGGCGCGCTGGTTGCGCTTATCTCATTGCCTGCATCTGCCGCACCGGCCGTCAGCCGGAACGGCATGCCCATCGCGCCCAATGGCGGCAAGGCGAGCATTCACCAATGGGGCGGGACCGACGATACGTTCGCCGTCAGTCCGGACGGCGACGCGGATACCCAGGTCAACAAGAAGGCCGGGCCGATGGCGCAAAGCCAGGGCGACGCGGACGATGACGATCCGGGCGATCCGGACGGCGATCACGAGACCGAAGTCCTCGCCATCTAGGCCGGACGGCGTCGCTCTCTGGATCTTCGCCAAGGCGCCGATTGCCGGCGGCGTGAAGACCCGGCTGGCGCGCGGCATCGGCGTTATCGCTGCCGCGATGTGGTACCGGCGGACTCTCACCAAGACCATCGCGACGGCAAACCGCTCCGGCGTGTCCAGCAGGATTGCGGCGGCACCGTCTGCCGCATCCTTCAAGCGGGCATCGCCATTTCACCGGCGCGTCTGCGATCAGCCCATGGGCGATCTCGGCCGGCGCATGGCAACCGTCGCGAAGCGATCGCGCGGCGCCTGCCTCATCGTCGGCAGCGACATCCCGGACCTTCTGCCGTCCCTTCTAACACGTGCTCGCCGCGAGCTGGCTCGGTTCGATCTCATCCTCGGCCCGGCGCGCGACGGGGGCTACTACCTGATCGGCTTCAAGACCGCCGCGCACGCCTTTCGTCTCTTTCATGCGGTGCGCTGGTCATCGCCGCACGCTTTGGCCGATACGCTCGCCAACACACCCAAGCACTGGCGCATCGGCTTTCTCCCGATGCTGCGGGATGCGGATTGCGTGGAAGACTTGAAGTGCGCGCAGCAGTCCGGCTAGCCGCCTGCCAGCGCATTGGTGAGGATGATCTCGTCGCCGGGTTTGATCCGGTGGGCGGCGGCGTCACGGCTGCGCACCATCGTCCCTTCATGAACACAGACAATGTTGTGCCGGATGGCGCCCTGCTCGTCGAAGAAATGCAGCGCCAGGGTGGGATGGCGCCGGCCGAGATCGGCGAGCACGGCGGCGACGGAGCTGCCCTCGGCCTCGAACCAGCGCTCGCCACCCATCAGATTGCGCAGGATCGGCGGCAGCTGCACGCGCACGCTCAATTTGCGTAGGCCTCCACGCTCATGATGCGCGGCAGGTCGCGCGCGATTTCGCTCCAGCTTTCGCCGAGATCGGGGCTGGCATAGATCGAGCCGGCGGTGGTGCCGAAGTAGAGACCGCCGGGAGCGAGTTGGTCCGCCGCCATGGAGCCGCGCAGCACGCCGGCGAAGCAGTTGTCCGGCAGGCCATTGGTGAGCGCGTGCCAGCGTTCGCCGTCGGTGGTGCGGTAGACCGCGAGCTGGCCGCCGCGAGGAAAGCGGAAATTGTCGCCATCCAACGGCACCACGAAGCTCGCGCCCGCGCGCTTGTCGTGCACCATGGCGAAGCCGAAGGAGCAGCGATGGCCGTCGCTCATGTCGGCGACCGGCAGCCCATCCTCCAGCACCCGCCAGCTGTCGCCGCCGTCGTCGCTGCGATAGACGCCGAAATGTTCCTGGCGGAACAGCACCGAGGCGTTGTCGGGATTGTGCGCCACGTGGTGCACGCAATTGCCGCCGAAGGAATGGACCTTGTCGTCCTTGCGGGCCCAGGTCTTGCCGCCGTCGTCGGTGCGGAAGAAGCCGGCGGCGGAAATGCCGACCCACATGCGGTCGGGATTCTTGGAATCGGTGAGAATGGTGTGGAGGCCGAGGCCGCCGAAGCCGGGCGCCCAGCTCTCGCGGCCCGGCTGCTCGTTGAAGCCATCGACCGGCTGCCAGGATTGGCCGCGGTCGCGGGAGACGAACAAGCCGGCTTCGGAGACGCCGGCCCACAGCGCGCCGTGGGCGAAGTGCAGCGTCCAGATCTGATCGACGAAGCGGCCGCCACCCTTGAGCTTGCCCTCGAAATCCATCTTGGCGACCAGGCGATGGTGCTCCGGATTGCCGCGGTCCTCCGGCCGATAGCGCGGCGCGGATTCCAGCTGCTTCCACTCCTTGAGATCGTCGCTGGCGAACAGCGCCACGCCGAAATTGGGACTGTTGACGGCGATATAGGTGCGGCCCTTGTCGTCGCGCGCAGAAGCCGTCACCGGCCAGCCGCGCAGCACGAACTGCTCTTCCCAGGTTCGGCGGTCCTTGCTGGTGAGAATGGCCGCGCCCTTCGGCGTGCCCACGATGACTGCCACGCTCATGTTTTGTCTCCTTGATGCCGCCCCCCGAGATTAGCACGGCGTCCGCATGGTTCCAGCGCCAGATGGTGTGGTTCGGCGACACGCTTGCTCAAGGTCCCCCCTTGGCATATTATGCCAATAGGGAGAAGCGTCCATGCCGACCAAGAACGTCGTCGTTACCGAGCGCCAGGCAAAGCTGATCAACCGTCTGGTATCGTCAGGTCAGTACCAGAATGCGAGCGAAGTTCTGCGCGAAGGCCTGCGCCTGATCGAGCTTCGGTCAGCGGAGGAGAAAGCCAAGTTGAAGGCCTTGCGTGAGGCGGCTCAGGTCGGAATCGACGATCTTGAAGCAGGCCGATATCGTGACTTCGACAACTTCGATGATTTGGATCGGCACCTTAAAGCAGTTGCCGATGACGTGATCCGAGGAAAGCCACGGGCGGCCGAGTGACCGGGCAATGGCGGGTGCGGCTGTCCGATGCGGCCAACACCGATTTCGCCCATATATTGGTCTGGACCGAAAACCAATTTGGAGCGGCGCAAGCGGAGGCGTACGAAGAGATTGTCCGCACCGCCATCCGCGAGTTGGTGCAGGGACCAAACATCCGCGGTGCCAGAGCAAGGAACGATGTGGCGCCGGGATTTATGACCCTGCACGTGGCGCGGCATGGCCGTCGCGCACGCCATTTCCTGTTGTTTCGCGTTGGTGAGCGTCAGCGGAGGATCGAGATCGTCCGCATTCTCCATGATTCAATGGACCTAAAGCGTCATCTGCCGCGCTCCGAGGAATAACGCGCACGCGATCACCGCTCCATCAACCTCGGCATGATCTCCACGAAGTTGCAGGGGCGGTGGCGGATATCGAGCTGCCATTTCAGGATTCCGTCCCAGCCGTCCTTCACCGCGCCGGGCGAGCCGGGCAGGGCGAAGAGATAGGTGCCCTTGGCGACGCCGGCGCAGGCGCGCGACTGAATCGTCGAGGTGCCCACCTTCTCGTAGGAAATCTGGTGGAAGAGGACGGAGAAGCCGTCGATCTCCTTGTCGAACACGGAGCGGAAGGCTTCCACCGTCACATCGCGGCCGGTCAAACCCGTGCCGCCGGTGGAGATCACCGCGTCGATTTCGGGATCCTCGATCCAGCGGCGCAGCTGGGCCGCGATCTGGGCCCGCTCGTCCTTCACGATCAGCCGCGCGGCAAGAATATGACCCGCGTCCTTGATGCGCGCCTCCAGCGTGTCGCCGGAGGTGTCGGTTGAGGAATCGCGCGTGTCGGACACCGTCATCACCGCGATGCGCACGGGCACGAAAGCCCGCGTCTCGTCAATGCGGGAGGGAGGCATCGCTGACGAGGGTGTTGGCGGAGGTATCCGGCTGCTTGGGCGGCTGCGGCTGCGGCGCCGCCGGCGCGAAGGGCTGAAGCGTGGGCCGATGCGGCCGGTAGCGCGGCCAATCGCCGGTGGCGGTTTCGTCCAGCGTCGGCGCGGCCTCGCCCATGCGCTTGCTGTACATCCAGTAATAGGTCATCAGCCGCTTCACATAGGAGCGGGTTTCCGGCGATGGCATGCTCTCGATGAACAGCAGCGGATCGTCGTGCTTGCCGTCGCGGGCGGCCAGCCAGCGCTGCAGGCTGCCAGGACCCGCATTGTAGGCGGCGGCGAGCTGGAAGACGTTGCCGTTGGTCGTATCCAGAAGTTCCGCGAGATAACGCTGTCCGAGGTTCAGATTATAAGAGGGCTCGCGCAATTCGCCGTTGGTCGCAGCACCGCCGGCGAGGTGGGATGCCGTCGCCGGCATCAGCTGCATCAGCCCGCGTGCTCCGGCGGGCGAAATCGCGTCGGCCTGGAAGCGGCTCTCGATGCGGGCGATGGCCAGCACCAGCGAGCGGTCGACATAGTAGCCGCCGGTCGGCGTATAGCCGGGAACGGGAAACAGTCCCGTCAGCATGGTGCCCCGCGCCGCCGCGGTTTCGCTGGCGCGCAATTCGAGATCGGGCAGGCTCATGCGCCGCGCGATGGCGGCATAGGTCTGGCCGTCGCGCAGATTCATGTCGGCCAGGGCGCGCGCCATCTCTTCATGCAGGTCCTGGGTGCGGCCGATCTGCCAAAGCGCCACCGCGCGATGCGCGGAAGGAATCTCCATCAACGCGGCGAAGCTGTCGGTATCGACCACCGGATCGGACAATCCGACATTGTCGTTCAGGCCGAGGATGCGTTCCGCCAGCATGCCGTAGAACGTCGGCTCCTCGCGCGCCGCGGCCGTCAAAAGCGTGACCACGCGCAGGGGCTCGCCCGATTGCGTGTAGGCGCGCGCGGCCCAGAAGGCGGC
>DATCOJ010000051.1:0-3054 GCA_036564785.1 Rhizomicrobium sp.
GATCTTGATCACATCCTTGCGGCCCGAATTGCGCGCGGCTTCGGCCTTCTTGAGAATGAAGCCGTCGACGAACGGACCTTTCCAAACAGAGCGAGTCATGGATTACCCTTGTGCCTTGCCTTTGCGCGTCCGCACGATGAACTTGGTCGTGCGCTTGTTGACGCGGGTCTTGGCGCCCTTGGTGGGCTTGCCCCAGGGCGTGACCGGGTGACGGCCGCCCTTGGTGCGGCCTTCGCCGCCGCCATGGGGATGGTCGATGGGGTTCATCGCCGTGCCCCGCACATGCGGGCGCTTGCCCTTCCACACGTTGCGGCCGGCCTTGCCGATCACTTCGTTCATATGGTCGGGATTGCTGACCGCGCCGACGGTGGCCATGCAGGCGAGCGACACGCGGCGCACTTCGCTCGAATTCAAGCGCAGCGTCGCATAGCCCTGGTCGCGGCCGAGATATTGCGCGTAGGTGCCGGCCGAGCGCGCGATCTGGCCGCCCTTGCCCGGCTTCATCTCAATATTGTGCACGATGGTGCCGATCGGCATGGCGCCAAGCGGCATGGCGTTGCCGGGCTTCACGTCCACCTTGTCGCCGGAGACGACATTGTCGCCGACCGCGAGGCGCTGCGGAGCCAGGATGTAGGCGAGCTCGCCGTCCTTGTATTTGATCAGCGCGATGAAGGAGGTGCGGTTGGGATCGTATTCGAGCCGCTCGACCTTGCCCGGCACATCGAACTTGCGGCGCTTGAAATCGACGATGCGGTAGCGCTGCTTGTGGCCGCCGCCCTGCCAGCGCACGGTCACGCGGCCGGTGTTGTTGCGGCCGCCATGGCGGTGCTGTCCCTCGGTCAGCGCCTTGACCGGACCGCCCTTGTGCAGGCCGGTGCGATCGATCAGCACCAGCTGGCGCTGCGCGTTCGTCGTCGGGCGATATTGCTTGAGCGCCATCGTCTAGAGTCCCGTCGTGATGTCGATCTGCTGGCCCTCGGCGAGGGTCACGATCGCTTTCTTGTAGTCGCTGCGCTTGAACGGCTTGCCGCGGAAGGCCTTGGTCTTGCCCTTCACCCGCACGGTGTTCACCGCCGTCACCTTGACCTTGAACAGTTCCTGCACCGCCTTGGCGATGGCAGGCTTGGTGGCGTCGAGCGCCACGCGGAACACCACCTGGTTGGTTTCCGTGAGCTTGGTCGCCTTCTCGGTGATGACCGGCGAAAGAATCACGTCGTAGTTCATGACAGACGCTCCTCGATCGCCTTGATGGCCGCCCTGGTCAGCACCAGCGTGTCGCGGCGCATCACGTCATAGACGTTGAGGCCGGCCGCCGGCAGGATGGAGATGTGCGCCAGATTGCGCGCGCTCATCTGGAAATTCTTGTCGAACTCGCCGTCGACGACCAGCGCGTTGCCAACGCCGAGCTTGTCGAACCTCTTGGCCAGATCGTTGGTCTTGACCGCCTTTGCCGTCGCATCCTCGAGGACCACGATGGCGCCGTCCCTCGCCTTGGAGGACAGCGCGTGGCGCAGGCCGAGGGCGCGCACCTTCTTGGGCAGGTCGAATTCGTGGCTGTGCTGCACCGGGCCCATGGCCTTGGCGCCGCCCACGAACAGCGGCGCGGAACGGGCGCCGTGGCGGGCCTGGCCGGTGCCCTTCTGCTTGTAGACCTTCTTTTTGGTGCGGTTGATCTCGCCGCGCGTCAGCACCTTGTGGGTTCCGGCTCGCCGTTTGGCGAGCTGCCAGACCACCACGCGCTGGATCAGGTCGGCGCGCGGCTCCAGCCCGAAAATCTCGTCCTTGAGATCGATCTCGCCGGCGGACTTGTTGTCGAGGTTGAGGACTTTGGTTTTCACGGCTCAGCCCTCCGCCTTTTCCGGCTCGGCGGCCGGGCCGGCGCCGTTGGTCTTCTCGGCCTTCTTTACCGAAGCCGGCATCGGCGCTTCCTTGGGCACCGGCCGCTTGGCGGCGTCGCGCACCATCACCCAGCCGCCTTTGCTGCCCGGCACGGCGCCGCGGATCATGATGAGGCCGCGATCGACATCGACCTTGGCGATCTCCAGATTCTGCGTGGTGACGCGCTCGTTGCCGTAATGCCCGTGCATCTTCTTGTTCTTGAAGGTCTTGCCCGGATCCTGGCGGCCGCCGGTGCCGCCCAGCGAGCGGTGCGAAATCGAGACGCCGTGGCTGGCTTCCAGGCCGCGGAAGTTCCAGCGCTTCATGGCGCCGGTGAAGCCGCGGCCGATGGTCATCCCGGTGACGTCCACCTTCTGGCCGGGCACGAAATGATCGGCCTGGATGGTGTCGCCCACGTCCAACAGATTGGCCGCATCGACGCGGAATTCCGCCAGCTTCTTGCGCGGCTCGACTTCCGCCTTGGCGAAGTGGCCACGATCGGCCTTGGTGAGACGCTTGGTTTTCGCGAAGCCGGAACCGAGCTGGACGGCCGTGTAGCCGTCCGTCTCCTGGGTTCGCCGCGCCACGACCTGACAGCCGTCCAGCTTCAGGACCGTGACCGGCACATGGCGGCCGTCCTCGAGGAACAGCCGTGTCATGCCGACTTTCTGCGTGATGACGCCTGTGCGCATCGCCGCCCCTTAGAGCTTGATCTCGACGTCGACGCCCGCCGCAAGGTCGAGCTTCATCAGCGCGTCGACCGTTTGCGGGGTGGGATCGATGATGTCGAGGAGACGCTTGTGAGTCCGAATCTCGAACTGCTCGCGGCTCTTTTTGTCCACGTGCGGAGAGCGGTTCACGGTGAAGCGCTCGATGCCGGTGGGCAGCGGGATCGGTCCCCGCACTTGCGCGCCGGTGCGCTTGGCCGTGTTGACGATCTCGCGCGTCGAATTGTCGAGAATGCGGTGATCGAAGGCTTTCAGCCTGATCCGGATGTTTTGACCTTGCATTAGAACCTCGTCATGGCCGGGCAGCGAGCGAAGCGAAGCGCGACCCGGCCACCCATTGTTTCTTTCACCGCCATCTCAACTCTTCTTCACTTCCTGGATCCCCTTCCCTCGCCGCGTTCCGCGGCTTCGCCGGGGATAACCTGCCTCAGCAGGTCATTTAATGATC
>DATCOJ010000052.1:0-7961 GCA_036564785.1 Rhizomicrobium sp.
GGCTTCGCGCCGCTCGCCAGCCACCTTCCCCCACAAGGGGGGAAGGGGAACGTTTTAGCCCAATCCTGGAACTCGCCGTTCAATCCGCCAGGCCGAAGAACAGGAGCGCGATGCCGATGGTGTCGACGAGGCCGTGCGCGAGGACCGCGACCCACAGATTGCGGCGCGACAAGAGATAGGCCGCGCCGATGACGAAACCGTCGCAGGCCGTGGTGAAGATGCCGGCCGGTCCCTGATAATAGTGACCGAAGCCGAACAGCACCGAGACCAGGATCAGCGCGAGCCATTGTGCCGCCGCCGCTCCGCCCAGCGCATCGGCCGCGCGGCCGAGCAGATAGCGGCGATAGGAGATTTCCTCGCCGAAGGCGGCGAAGGTCCATACCAGCGCGAGCGCCTTGAGCGCGGTCCAAACATTGCCCTTCATGCCGCCGAGCGCGTCGGCCGCGGCGCCCGCGTTCTCGTGCAAGCCCATCGCCTTGGCCAGCGGCTCGGTGACGAACTGGCCCATGGCGATGACGATGACGGCGGTGGCCGCAGCAATTGCGACGGTCAGGCCCCACGATTTCGGACGACCGAGGCCGATGGCGGCGAAGCTTCCCTCGCGCAGCCGAATGGAGAGGATGCCGAGCACGAAGAGAATCGGTACTTCGTTGGGCACGGCGTGAAACACGTTGTGCGCGATGACGATGGCGCCGCCGAGCGCGAACTCGGCCAGAGACAGGAGGCGCCCGCCGCGGGGTGGTGCGCTCGCCATTCCGCTGTCGGCGCGAGAGTCGCTCATGGCGCCAGTATAGAGACGGCCGGTTTCGGTAGCGCGCCGCGAAGGCCGCTCAGGGCTCGAATGCAATTCTTACAATGCACAATACTAGTCTCTTGTGCGGCTCTCACGCGGGCGTGATATGACGGGAGCGGACGCAAGCGGCTAAGTCGGGCGCGGGCGATTCAGGGGAGATATCCATGAAGCGATTGTTGTTGGCGGCGAGCGCGATGGCGCTGGCCTTGGCTCTGGGTCCGGCAGCGCTGCCGGCGGCGAAACCCGCTGCAGCCGCGAAGCCAGTGCCTACCGCCCCCTCCGACCAGACCGAGCCGATGTGGAACCTGGGCGATCTCTACGCCTCGCCGGAAGCCTGGAGCGCCGCCCGCGACAAGGAGAAGGTCGCCATCGACGGCCTCGACAAATACAAGGGCACGCTCGGCAAGGATGCGGGCTCCATGCTGGCCGGGCTCTCCGCCATCAGCGACGCCAACAAGGAAGTGGCGCGGCTCTTCGTCTACGCCCAGCTGAAGGGTGACGAGGACGTGCGCATCGCCGAAAATCAGGAGCGCCAGCAAAGCGCGCTCGCGCTCAACACCACGCTCAACGAGAAGACCGCGTGGCTGACGCCGGAGATCCTTTCCATCGGTTCCGACAAGGTCAAGCAGTTCGAGAAGGATTCGCCGGAGCTCGCCAGGCGCTTCACCTTCCAGCTCGACAATACCCTGCGCGCGGCGCCGCACACTTTGGGCCTCGAGGCCGAAGGCGTGATGGCCTCGGCCGGCACCGTGCTCAACCAGCCCAACAATATCTACAGCGTATTGTCGAACGGAGAAGTGCCGTTCCCCACCGTGACCCTGTCGGACGGCACCAAGGCGCGGCTCGACCAATCGGCGTATGCGAAATACCGGCAGGCACCCAACCGCGCCGACCGCCGCAAGGTGTTCGATGCCTTCTGGGCCGCCTTCAAATCCTACGAAGGCACCTTCGGCGCCACGCTTGGCACGCAGGTGCAGGCCGAAACCTTCCAGGCCAAGGTGCGCCACTTCCCGGATTCGCTGGCCTGGGCGACCTTCGCCGACAACATGCCGGAGGACGTCTATCGCCAGTTGGTGGCGCAGGCCAATGCCAGCCTGCCGACGCTGCATCGCTATCTGCGACTGCGCAAGCGCGAACTCGGCATCAAGGACGATCTGCACTACTACGATCTCTATCCGGCGATGTTCAAGCTGGACAAGCCGCTGCATTTCGCGGTGGCGGATTCCGAGCGCATCGGGATCGAAGTGACGGGCGTCTACGGACCCGAATACACCGCCTTCCTGAAGAAGGGCTTCGGCGGGCGCTGGATGGACGTCTATCCGCGTCAGGGCAAGGCGTCAGGCGCCTATATGAACGGCTCGGCCTACGACGTGCATCCCTATCTGCACCTGAACCACAATGACGACTACCAGGCGCTCTCCACCTTCGTGCACGAATGGGGGCATGCCATCCACACCCTGCTCGCCGACGAGACGCAGCCCTTCGAGAACTCCAACTACTCGACCTTCGTCGCCGAGACCGCTTCGATCGGCAACGAGATGCTGCTCAACGACTATATGGTGGCGCACGCCAAGGACGACGCCGAGAGGCTCTATTATCTGGGCGAGGGGCTGGAGCTGATCCGCACCACCTTCTACCGCCAGACCATGTTCGCCGAGTTCCAGTTGGCGCTGCACGAGGCGGTGGAGAAGGGCGATTCGCTCTCCGGCGAGAAGATGACGCAGATGTATTGCGGGCTGCTCAAGAAGTACTACGGCGACGCTGAGGGCGTGACCAAGATCGATCCCGCCTATTGCCTGGAATGGGCCTTCATCCCGCACTTCTACTACGGCTTCTACGTCTACCAGTACGCCACCTCAATGGCGGGCGCGGCCCAGTTCACCAACGCGATCGAGAGCGAGGGCGCGCCCGCGCGCGACCGCTTCATTGCCATGCTGAAGGCGGGCAGCTCGGACTATCCTTACGAACTCTACAAGAAGGCCGGCCTCGATATGGCGAGCCCCGCGCCCTACCAGGCGCTCGTCGCCCGCATGAACAAGATCATGGACCAGATCGACGCCATTGAAGCCAAGAAGAAGACATAGACGGTATGGCAGAATATCGAGCCCTCCCCTAAGGGGTGGGTTCAACGGGAGTTGGAATATGATTCGTACACTGACGATAGCGCTGTTCGCCCTGTTTGCTGCGCCCGCATTTGCAGACACGCCCGCCGACAATCTCGCCACGCCGCCGGCCGATGCCAAGGTGTGGAGCATCACCGACCCGGGTGGCACGCGCCACGGCCAGGTGTCGCTGTGGACGGCGCCAGACGGCACGCACTGGTCGCGCTTCAGTCTCAACCTGCGCGGCTTCGTCAGCGAAGTGGAGGAGCAGAACCGCTTCGCCCCGGATGGCGCGCTGCAGTCCATCGTCGTGCGCGGCTCGACACCCGGCGGCGACGCGGCCGAGAGCTATAGCGTCAAGGACGGCATCTACACCTACACCAGCCCGGTCGATCACGGCACGGGGAAGGCGCGCGCGGGCCTCGATTACGTGGCCTTCGGCGGCACCTTCGATTCCTTCCTCTTCATCCTCGACGACATGCGGAAATCGCCGACCCACACGGTCGATCTCCTGCCTTCGGGGCAAGGCAAGATCGAGCCGCTGACGACGCTCGATGTCGCGAACGGCACCGAGAAGAAGACGCTGACCGCCTACGCCGTCACCGGTTTCGGCCTGGCGCCGCTGCCGGTCTGGTTCGACGGCGACCGCTTCTTCGCGGTCGCGCCCGATTTCGTTCCGGTGGGCTGGGAGAAGGTCGCCGCCCAGCTGAGCAAAGCGCAGGACGAGGCGTTGGCCAAGCGCGCGCCGGCGCAGGTCGCCGCCATCGCCAAGACGCCGTCCGGCCCGGTCGCTTTCGAGAACGTCAAGCTCTACGACGCCGACGCGCGCAAGTTTCGCGATGGCATGACGGTGGTAGTCGAAGACGGCCGCGTCGCTTCCGTAGCGCCCTCCGCCAAAGCCAAGGTCCCCGCCAATGCGCAGGCGATCGACGGCACCGGCAAGACGCTGATCCCCGGCCTGTGGGACAACCATCAGCACTATGGCGACGATTCGACCGGTCCGCTGCTGCTCGCCTCCGGCATCACCAGCGTGCGCGATCCCGGCAACATTCCGGAACAGCTGACGACGCGCAAGAAGCGCATCGACGATGGAGAGCTCCTGGGCCAGCGCATCGTGCCGTCGCTGCTGATCGACGGCGCCGGCCCGTATGCCGCGCAGGTGGGCGTGAAGGTGAGCAACCTGGACGAGGCGCTGGCGGCGGTGCGTCGCGCCAAGGCCGAGGGCTATTTCGCCGTCAAGCTCTACGGCTCGCTCGATCCCGCCTGGGTCAAGCCGATGGCGGATCTCGCGCACTCGCTCGGCCTGCATGTGCACGGCCACATCCCGCACGGCATGCGTCCGCTCGACGCGGTGCGCAACGGTTATGACGAGATCACTCACATGAACTTCGTCATGATGCAGGCGATGCCGGACGACGTCGTGGCCAAGTCCAACACCGTCGCGCGCATTGCCGGCGTCGGCAAATATGCCGCCGACGTCGATCTGCACTCCAAGGCGATGACGGCCTATCTCGACGAACTGGGCCAGCGCCACATCGCGGTCGACCCCACCCTCGTTGTGCTCGAGGCCTCGCTGGTGCCCGATTCCGGCACGCTGCCGCCGGCGGACGTGCCCTATGCCGAGACGCTGCCGTCGCAGCTCGTGCGCGGCCTGTTGCAGAGCGCGCTGGCGCCCACTCCCGATCTCTCTCGCGCGCGCATGCGGGCGAGCTTCGCGAAGGTTCAGGCGCTGGTGCCCGAACTGGAGAAGCGCCACGTCATCATCCTCGCCGGAACCGACGGCTTCGGTTTCGAGCTGATCCACGAACTCGAGCTCTACGTTCAGGCGGGGCTGACGCCGGAACAGGCCCTGGCCACGGCCACGATCAATCCGGCCATGGTGTATGGGCTATCCAAGGAGACGGGCTCCCTCGCCAAGGGCAAGCTGGCAGAGCTGGCGCTGATCGACGGCGACCCGTCGAAGAACATCGGCGACCTGCGCCAGGTGGAGCTCGTCATGCGCGATGGCAAGTTGATGCAGGCGGCCGATCTGCGCGCGGCGCTCGGCATTTCCGGCCCGCCGAAACGTTGATCCGCAGGAGAGATGAATCGTGCCCTTTGGCTCCGCAAGGTCGCGGTGGCCTGTCTTGCGCTTTGTCGAAGCAGCACTACGGTTGTACACTTCAGGGCGAAGTCTCGGAGCGGATGCCGATGTCGTCCCACTTGCGCGGTCGCCGCAGCCAGCATTGCTTGTTTGGAGCTCTCGTTTCGCTGGCAGTTCTTGCGCCGGTGATCTGCAGCGGCGCCTTGGCGGCGAAGTTCAAGCTTCTCTATTCGTTTTGCCAAGACGGCTGCGTCGCCCGCGCGCTCTCTGCGGGATTCGTCAGGGATGGTCAGGGCAATCTTTTCGGCGCCTCAATCTACGGCGGAGCCCACAATGACGGAATCGTCTTCGAACTGGAGCATATTGGAAAGCATAGGTTCAAATTCAAACTTCTGCACAGTTTCTCCGGTTACGACGGTATAGACGCGCGCGGAACGCTGGTCATCGATGCTCAAGGCAACCTGTACGGCACAACCTTGGAGGGGGGCTCGAACAATGCTGGCGTAGTCTACCGGTTGTCGCCCGATGCCGGTAAGAGCGGCCGCAGATGGAGCGAGAAGGTGCTGCATGATTTCTGCTCGGCGGCCGATTGCAAAGATGGTGCGAATCCGCCATCCGGGCTGACTTACGTGGGGGCAACTTCCGGCGCGGTGTACGACGGCGTGTCGCCGCTCTACGGCACGACGGAAGTTGGCGGAAAGGCCGGCAAGGGGGTTGTATTTGAGATTCAGCCAAGGGTCGACGGTCGAGTTGAAAGAGTAATCTACAATATGTGTTCCGTGAACAATTGCGCGGACGGCTGGCAACCTGAAGGAAGCGTAGTGGCCGACCGAGCTGGCAACTTGTTCGGTACCACGGACAACGGCGGTCAAGGGTATGGAATAGTCTATGAGTTGACCCCGCTTTCGGACAGGTGGATTGAAACGGTTCTTTACAATTTCTGCAGATGCCGCGGCGACGGCGCTTTTCCGGCCGGCGATCTGGCGCTTGACTCTTCGGGGAACTTGTTCGGCGTGACGCTGGGTGGCGGCCATTCCTGTCCGCTTAATATCAGCGGATGCGGAACCGTGTTCAGGCTTTCGCCCGGCCATCGGGGCTGGATTGAAAGCATCTTGCACGCGTTCTGTTCTAGAGATGATTGCAAGGACGGCATTGGTGCAAATCAAGGGGTTGCCGTGGATTCGGCAGGAAACATCTTGGGTATGACGGAAGCCGGCGGCGGGAACGATATCGACGAATTCGGGTTTGGCGGGGGCGTCGCCTACGAAATCAGCGGCAACTCGTTTCGAGTCTTGCATGCATTCTGTTCGCTGCCCGACTGCGCTGACGGCGCCAACCCATTCTCGAAACCGATCGTGGACCCGTCCGGCTACATCTATGGAACGACGTCCTATGGCGGTGTCTCTGGCGGCAACTTCAACGGTGGGACGGCTTTTGAGATCAAGATTCCCTGATCGGCGATCAGGGGCGCTCCGGCGGACTTCCGAACTGAATCACGCCGCACGCTCGGTAATCAAGTCCGCAAGAAGCGGAATGAACGGGCTCGCGGGAGCGGTTAGGTAGGGTGTCGACACATCTTGTGAGGTCCGTCATGCCGTTCCGCTTCAAAGGGTTGCCGCAGGAGCCTTTCGCGCCGCTGCTGGCCATGAGCGACGCCGAGTTGCAGGTGATCGGCGCCCAGCGGATGGTCGCCGATGACAAGCCCGGCTTTCCCTGCCGCATCAGCCTGGAAGACGCCGAGCCGGGCGAGCGGCTGGTGCTGCTTTCCTTCGCGCATCAGGACGCGGCTTCGCCCTACAAGGCCGCGGGCCCCATCTTCGTGCGCGAGGCTGCGCGGACACCGTACGACTCCACCGAGGTGCCGCCCGTGTTCCGCGCCGGCCGCCTGCTGTCGGCGCGCGCCTACGATGCCGCCGGGCTGATGCTCGATGCCGATGTGGCGGACTCCGCCAAAGACGGCGCGCTGGAATCCTTGCTGGAAAAGCTCTTCGCCCGCGCCGATACCGACTACATCCACCTGCACTATGCCAAGCGCGGCTGCTATGCCGCGCGGGTGGAGCGGGCATAGGCCCGCTGCGCCAGGAACTGGTGGACGAAGGCGATGGCCATGCTGCCTTCCCCCACCGCGGCCGCCACGCGCTTGACTGGGCTGAGCCGGACGTCGCCGCAAGCGAAAACGCCGGGAATGCTGGTTTCGAGAAGGTAGGGATCGCGCGGCTGCGACCACTGGCCGGCCTTGACCACGTCGTCGCCGGTCAGCACATAGCCGCGCGCGTCCCGCGCGATTGCATCCGGCAGCCATTGCGTCTCCGCATCTGCGCCGATGAAGACGAACAGGCCGCCGCATTCCACGCGGGTAACCGCTTTCGTCGCATTGTCCTGAATGTCGATCGCCGTCAGGTTGGTCTCGCCGAACGCGGCCTTGACCTCCGAGCGCAGCAGCGCGGAAATATTCGATTTCGTGCGCAGCTGATCGATCAGGTATTGCGACATGCTCTTTTCGAGCGCGTCGCCGCGGACCACCAAGGTGACGTGACGCGCATGATTGGCGAAATAGAGCGCCGCCTGGCCGGCGGAATTTCCGGCCCCGATCAGATGCAGGTTCAATCCATGCGTGGCGCCGGCTTCGCTGCGCGCCGCGCCGTAATAGATTCCCTTGCCGATCAGGCGGTCGAAGCCGTCGAGCGCGAGCCTGCGCCAGGAGACGCCGGTGGCCAGGATGACGCAGCGCGTCCGCACCGTTTCGTCGCCATCCAGCACCACCTCCAGCGTTGCGGGGTCGATGGTCTGAACCGAACGCGTCACCAGGATTTCCGCGCCCAGCCGGCGCGCCTGCTGCAGCGCGCGGCTCGCCAGTTCGTCGCCGGACACGCCGTTGGGAAAGCCCAGATAGTTTTCGATGCGCGAGGAGGTGCCGGCCTGGCCGCCCGGCGCTTCGCGCTCCACAACGATGGTGCGCAGTCCTTCGGAAGCACCGTAAACG
>DATCOJ010000053.1:0-7111 GCA_036564785.1 Rhizomicrobium sp.
CCCGACAACGTTCCGCTGCCCGGCGGCTTCCTCACCCATCCGCTGCGGCTGATCGATGTGTGGAACGGCGGCATGGCGTTCCACGGCGCCGCCATCGGCGTGATCGTGGCGATCATCCTGTTCGCGCGACGGCGCAAGCTGAGCCTGCTGTCGCTGGGCGATCTGGTCTGCGCGGTGCAGCCGATCGGCCAGTTCTTCGGCCGCATCGCCAATTTCGTCAACGGCGAATTGTGGGGCCGGCACAGCGACGTGCCGTGGGCCATGGTGTTCTGCTCGCCGCATGTGCAGGCCACCAACGGCGGCATCTGCCCGGCGGGACTGGATCCACGCCATCCCAGCCAGCTCTACGAAGCGGCGCTGGAGGGAATTCTGCTGTTCGCCGTGCTTCAGATCGGCATCCGCGTGTTCCGCTGGCATGAGCGGCCGGGCCTGGTCAGCGGCATCTTCCTGATGAGCTACGCGCTGCTGCGCTTCATCGTGGAATTCTTCCGCGAGCCGGACGCGCCCTTCCTGGGCGCGCTCAGCATGGGCCAGGCGCTCTCGGTGCTGTTCCTGCTCGGCGGCGCCTATGTGCTTTGGCTTGCCTTCCAGCCGCCGAAGACGAAGGCGCCGGCGTGAATGCATTGGCCGAGCGCATCGCGCGGCTGATCGCGGCGCAGGGGCCGCTGTCGGTGGCGCAATTCATGGCGATGGCGCTTTACGATCCGCAGGACGGCTATTACGCGGCGCGCGATCCGCTCGGCGCCGCTGGCGATTTCATCACCGCGCCGGACGTGAGCCAGATGTTCGGCGAGCTTCTGGGCCTATGGATCGTACAGGCCTGGCGGGACCAGGGGCAGCCGTCTCCGGCGCGGTTGGTGGAGCTCGGTCCCGGACGCGGCACCATGATGGCGGACGCCTTGCGCGCGGCCCGCGCCGATCCGGACTTCCTCGCCGCCATCAAAGTGGTCCTGATAGAAGCCAGCCCCAGGCTCCGCACCCTGCAGGCCGAAACACTGAAGAAATCTCCCTCGCCCCCGCGAAGCGGGGGAGAGGGAAGGGGCTTGTCGCGGCGAAGCAGCGAAGCTGCGAAGCCGGGTGAGGGGGTTGGTCCGCCAATTCGGTGGATCGACCATTTCGACGAGTCATCGATGGATCGTCCGCTGTTTCTTCTCGCCAACGAATTCTTCGACGCGCTGCCGATCCGCCAATTCGTCATGAGCGGCGGCGCATGGCACGAGCGCATGGTGGCGCTCGATGACAAGGGCGCGCTCGCCTTCGCGCTGTCGCCGGAATCCAGGCCGCTCGACATCTCCACGGCGCGCGGCGTCCCGGAAAACGGTGCGGTCTATGAAGTCTCCACGGCCCGCGAAGCCATTGTCGAGCAGATCGCGAACGCCGTCGCGCACAAGGGCGGCGCCGCGCTGATCGTGGACTACGGCTACAGCGAAGGCGCCGGCTTCGGCGAAACTCTGCAGGCGGTTTCCGAGCACAAATTCGCCAGCATTCTCGAAGCGCCCGGCGAGGCCGATCTTTCATCCCATGTCGATTTCGCCGCGCTTGCCCAGGCCGCCAAACGCGCCGGCGCCACTGCCTACGGTCCCGTGGAGCAGGGGACTTTCCTGTGCGATCTGGGAATCGTCCAGCGGGCGGAGACGCTGTCGCGCAATCGTCTTCAGTCGATGGAGGACCAGCTCAACCGGCTGATTCTTCCCGAGGAGATGGGGACGCTGTTCAAGGCCCTGGCCATCGTGCCGAAGGGCGCTGCTGCGCCACCCGGATTGACATGAAGTTCTCCCTCTCCCCCTCGGACGCTTGCCTGTGATCACACTCACCGCATTGAATCTCCAATCCGCCACCCTTGCTCACGGATTCTTCGGGCGGCGGGGCGGAGTCTCGACCGGCATCTTCGCCTCGCTCAATTGTGGGCCGGGCTCCGGCGACGAACGCGGCAAGGTGATCGAGAATCGCTGCCGCGCAGTCGAGCAGCTGCAGCCCGGCGCCACGCTTCTCACCCTCTATCAAATTCATTCTCCCAAAGCCGTGGTGGTGACCGAGCCTTGGGAGATCGGCGGCGCGCCGCAAGCCGATGCCATGGCGACCCGTCGGCCCGGCCTCGCGCTCGGCATCCTCACCGCCGATTGCGCCCCGGTGCTGCTGACCGACGCGGAGGCCAAAGTGATCGGCGCAGCCCATGCCGGGTGGAAGGGCGCGCTCTCGGGCGTCATCGAATCCGCGATCGCGGCGATGGAATCGCTGGGCGCAAGCCGTCAGCGGATCGCAGCCGCCATCGGGCCGTGCATCTCCCAGACGAATTACGAAGTCGGCCCCGAGTTCGAAGGGCGCTTCCGGGACGCCGATTCGGCCAACGCGCGATTCTTTGAGCGGAGCGCGAAGCCCGGCCACTGGCGCTTCGATCTGCCCGGTTTCGCGGCCGCGCGGCTTGAGGCCGCAGGCATTGCGAACGTCGAAACCCTCTCCGCCTGCACCTATGCCCGCGAGGGGGATTTCTTCAGCTTCCGCCGCGCCACCCATCGTGGCGAGACGGATTACGGCCGCCAGCTTTCGGCGATCCTGTTGAAGACCTGATTTTCGCCCCTTCACCCGCCGCATCGCACTTGCTAGAACCGTCGCCAAAGCGTCACGAACGGGGACAGCGCGCAGGTCATGAGCGAAGCGAACGGCACGCGCGGCATGAAGCTTCTCACCGGCAATTCCAACAAGGAACTGGCCGACAAGATCGGCGCCTATCTGAAGCTGCCCTTCGTCAAGGCGGTGGTGCGCCGCTTCGCCGACATGGAAGTGTTCGTCGAGATCCAGGAAAACGTCCGCGGCGAGGACATGTTCGTCATCCAGTCCTCCAGCTTCCCCGCCAACGACAATCTGATGGAGCTGCTGATCATCATCGATGCGCTGAGGCGCGCTTCGGCGCGGCGCATCACCGCGGTGATCCCCTATTTCGGCTATGCCAGGCAGGACCGCAAAGTGGGCCCGCGCACACCCATCTCCGCCAAGCTGGTGGCGAATCTGATTACCGGCGCCGGCGCCAACCGCGTGCTGACGGTCGACCTGCATGCCGGCCAGATCCAGGGCTTCTTCGACATCCCGACCGACAACCTCTACGCCATGCCGGCCATCGTGCGCGACATCCGCGACTATCTGGGCGACGACAATCTGATGGTGGTGTCGCCGGACGTGGGCGGCGTGGTCAGGGCCCGGGCGCTCGCCAAGAGGCTGGGCGCCGATCTCGCCATCGCCGACAAGCGGCGCGAGCGGGCCGGCGAATCCGAAGTGATGAACATCATCGGCGACGTGCGCGGCCGCTCCTGCATCCTGGTGGACGACATCGTCGATTCCGGCGGCACCATCTGCAACGCCGCCGAGGCGCTGATCGAGAAAGGCGCCAAGGACGTCTGCGCCTATGCCACCCATGGCGTGCTGTCGGGCGGCGCGGTGGCCCGCATCGTCGGCTCGCGGCTGAAGAGCATGGTGGTGACCGACTCCATCGCCGCCACCGAAGAGATGCGCAAATGTTCCAAGATCCGGCGCATCTCCATCGCACCGCTGATCGGCGAAGCCATGCGCCGCATCAACAACGAGGAAAGCGTCTCGAGTTTGTTCGATTGATCATTGCTGTTGCGGGCGCGTCGCGACGTCAATCCGCCTCAGGATAGATGAGCGCCAGCGGCGCGCGACCGTGTTTTCGATAGATCACGAAATCGGAATCCAGCGTCAGCACGGCATGGCGATCGTGGATTTCGGACATACGGACGATGCAAGCATCGGCCAACGATATCGGCGTATCCCGATATTTTCGGAGCAGCTTCTGCAGCGCCGCCACGTGCTCGTCGATTCGAAACGCGATCTTGAGCGCGCCGCTCTCGATCAGCTCCAGCATGGTATCCTGAGCCTCGGAAAATGGCGCGAGCAGATACATCGCCTCGGCAAGGACGGGTTCACAGACGAGCAGCGGCGCTTCCAACTCGTCGATCCGCGCGGCCGACCAACGATGGTGCCGTTCCGATCGGTCGAAGAACGCGACCAGCGGTCCGGTATCAACGATGGCCGCTGTCATCGCGGCCGAAGCCTGCAAGGTGCTTGGGATTCGAGGCAAGATCGGAGACCCGGGACTCGATCATGCCGCGCGCGCGTTTCATTCTCGCGGCAAGCGTGGACCGGCGGCGCAAGCCGGGCGGCGCCTCGAGGACGAGCCTTAAGCCCTCCTCGACCAATTCCCGCAGCTTGCGTCCGCTCAAAGCTGCCTCGGCCTTCGCGCGGCGGTAAAGATCGTCCGGAACCTCGATCGTCGTCTTCATTTCACAACCATCTGAGCAATAAAACCATATTTATGGGAAGTAGACAGGGGGGTCAAGGCGCGGCGCAGCGGACCCGGAACTTGCGGCCGGGTCGTCTGGGCCTGCCGGCCGGTAGCGGTCCACCCAAATTGGACGCTACCCACGCTGGTGCGCTTCGATGACCAAGCCGGACAAAGGAAGCCTACCCATGAACTCTTCAGCCGATATCCGCAAAATCGCGCTGGCGCTGGACGGCGCGGCCGAGATCGATCATTGGGGCCGGCCGGCCTTCCGCACCAAGAAGCGCATCTTCGCGGTGATCCGCCCCGACGGCCTCTATCTCCATCTGCCCGACGAGCGGAAGGAGTTTCTCTTCGAAGCCGATCCGAACACCTTCGTGAAATACATGTGGGGCAAGACCGCCAACGTCATCGTGCAGACGGAGAAGATATCGCGGCGCGAATTGGCCGCGCTGATCGGCGAAGCCTATGCGCACGCCGCGCCTCCGCAGAAATCTGCGCCCATAAAAAAAGAGGGCGGCCGCAGCCGCCCTCGCAAGGCCTCGAACCCCAAAGTCTAGAGCGGCAGCACGCCGACGATGGCGAAGCTCAGCGGATCGATGATCACGATCTCATCGCCATAGACGAAATAGGAGAAGCCCGACCATTGCGGGACGATCTCCACGATCTCGGGCGGCAGCACCGCCACCGTGACGTTGCGCGGAATGCGCTCGCCCACGCCGATGCGGAAGGTGACGCGATCGAGCCGCGGGCCGCTCCTCAGCCGCACCACTTCCTTGATCCTGGTGCGCTGCGTGGTGGTGATGTTGACGTTGGTGGTGTGCGTGCGCAGCCGGTCATGATCGTTGTCGGTATCGCGCGTCGTTTCGGTGCGAAGCCGGCTCGCGGCGCTCGGAACAGCGGCCGGCTGCGCGTTCATCTCCGCGCCGCTGCGCTCGTTGGAAGTGTTCTCCATGCCGCCGGCGCCCCGGCGATCTCCCGGAGCGGATTTCTGCTCGACCGTGGTGCCGGTCTGGGCGTCGCCTTCATGCGCCTTGGTCTTGTCGGGTTTGACGGCGCCGTAGTCTCCGGCAGGCTGGCTGTTCTGCGCGTAAGTTGTGCCGGCTGCCAGAAGTGCTGCCGCGGCGGTGGCGGCCAGAAGCGTCGATCTCATATCTCTCTCCGTGGACAGGCCCCGCCGCCGCCGGCCTTCCGGCGGTCACCAAGAAAAACGAGAGGCTTGGGTTAACGGTTCCGACCCGCCCTTCGAGAAGCGGTTGCGCGGGCCCCCCGCTTCCGCTAAAAGCCTCGCCTTTCCGGGCTCTCGACCCTCGCCCGCCGGCCGGAGCGGCTGGAAAATCAAGGATTTACGCGAATGCGTCCGATGCAGGAATTGCGCGCCGAAGCGCGGCCCGGAACCGGCAAGGGCCCGGCCTATCAGATCCGCCGCAAGGGCCTGGTCCCCGGCATCCTCTATGGCGGCCAGGGCGAGCCCAGGCCGGTGGCGGTGGCGAGCCGCGAGCTCGAGCGCCACGTCAGCACCGGCACCTTCCTGACCACGCCTTTCCTGCTCGACCTCTCCGGCGAGAAGACCCGCGTCATTCCCCGCGACGTGCAGTTCGATCCGGTCAGCGACCGCCCCGTCCATGTCGATTTCATGCGGCTCACCGAAGGCGGCAAGATCGTGCTCGCCATTCCTGTGCGCTTCCGCGGCCAGGAGAATTCGCCGGGCCTGAAGCGCGGCGGCGTGCTCAACATCGTGCGCCACGAGATCGAGCTGCTCTGCCCGGTGGAGAACATCCCGGAATACATCGAGGGCGATCTGTCGGGCCTCGAGATCCACGGCACCCTGCACATCTCCGCCATCAAGCTGCCGGAAGGCGTCAAGCCGATGGTGAAGGAGCGTGATTTCACCGTCGCCTCCATCGTGGCGCCGACCAGCGTCATCGAGGAGCAGCGCGCCGCGGCGGCAGCTGCCGCAGCAGCGGCGGCGGCACCGCCGGTCGAAGGCGAAGAGGCTGCAGCCGAAGGCGCCGCGGCGGCGCCGGGTACCGCACCGGCGGCAGGCGCCGCACCGGCTGCGGGAGCCGCGCCGGCCAAGGCTCCGGAAAAGAAGTAAGGCGCGCAACTCGCGCGAACGCTCATGGCCGAAACGCCATTGCTCATCGCCGGGCTCGGCAATCCCGGCGCGGACTACGCGCGCAACCGCCACAATGCCGGCTTCATGGCGGTGGACACGATCCATGCGAGCTACAAGTTCGGGCCGTGGCGCGCACGTTTCGAGGGCCTCATCAGCGAAGGCAAGCTCGACGGCCGCAAGACTTATCTCTTGAAGCCGATGACCTTCATGAACGACAGCGGGCGCTCGGTGGGCGCGGCGGCGCGCTATCTGAAGCTGCCGGTGGAAGCGGTGGTGGTGATTCATGACGAGATCGATCTCGTTGCCGCCAAGCTGAAGGCCAAGGCCGGCGGTGGCGATGCCGGCCACAACGGATTGCGCTCGATCACCGCGACGCTTGGCGCGGACTATCGCCGCGTGCGCATCGGCGTGGGCCATCCCGGCGAGAAGCGCCGCGTGCACGGGCACGTGCTCAACAATTTCTCCAAGGCTGATGAGGATTGGCTGGTGCCGATGCTGTCCGCCATCGCCGAAGCCGCGCCGTTGCTGGCCAAGGACGACGATGTCGGCTTCCTGAACAAGGTGGCGCTGATCCTGAAGCCGCCGGTTAAAAAGGAAAAGCCGGAGCCGAAAGCATGAATCGCGGGCTAGTTACAGAGAAGGCTCTAATCTACATCTCGGCGTTCCCCTTCCCCCCTTGTGGGGGAAGGTGTCGCGCA
>DATCOJ010000054.1:0-1540 GCA_036564785.1 Rhizomicrobium sp.
CTAGTAACGCCGAGCATGTCCTTTGTCGCCTTGGCCATTGGATAAAGCTGGCGAGTGTCATTGGGTTCGCCAGTTACCTCGTGGTGGATGATCAGGCCAGTCTCTGCATCGACGGCCGTTTGTACGTTATAGGACGGCGGCTTTGGCCCTTTGCCGATCCCCATGGGTCGGGCATCGGGCTCGCCTTCCACCAGGGTATTGCAATCTTCGTCATCAAGCTTGCCAGCCAGGCGATCAAGCTCGACGCGCCGCATCTTGAGGACCTCAAGCGCCGCTGTCGTCGCACTCGGCACTTCATCGGGTTCGCTGGCGTCGCTCTCATCCAGATCGGCCAGATACTCGGCGATCCGGCGGTCCAGACGGCTAGCCTCGTCCGCAATCTCTCGCCGGCCCATAACCCGCTTGGCGCTTGCCGCAGCGCGGAACTTCGAGCCGTCGAGCGCTACCAGCCGCGCCGCGAATAGGCCCTGATCCCGACAGAACAGCACAAAGGCTCGGCAGGCTCCCACAATCGCTCCGCCATTGGTGCGGCGAAAGTCCGCAATCGTCTTGAAGTCGGGAGCGAGGCGGCGCAGAAGCCACATCACTTCCACATTGCGAAAACACTCACGCTCCAGCCGGCGCGACGAGCGCACCTCATTCAGGTAGCCATAAAGGTAAAGCTTCAGCAGGTCTCGCGGATCGTAGGGAGGCCGCCCCATCGCTGCCGGCACCGACCGGCCGAACCTGAGCCCCCTCACGTCAAGGCCGTCCACAAATGCGTCGATCACCCGAACCGGCGCATCCGCCGCCACATAGTCCTCGATCACCGCCGGCAGCAGCGCTGCCTGACCACGATCCTCGCCCAGAATATAGCTCATGAGAAAAGGCCGCATCGTTGTTGATGCGGCCTTTCTTATCTGACTCGCTTAGTTCTCACACAGCCTGCAAGAGGCGGCCTTTTTTATTGCGCGACGACGCCCTCGGGCCCGGTTTCCAGCTTGAATGCGGCGGCCAACAGCGCGCGCGTGTAGTCGGTCTGCGGCGTCTTGAACAGGTCGGCCGCCGCGCCCTCCTCGACCACCTTGCCGTGGCGCAGCACCAGCAGCCGACTCGCTAACGCCGCCACCACGCGCAGGTCGTGCGAGATGAACATGTAGGTCAGGTCGCGTTTGCGCTGCAGTTCGCGCAAGAGATCGACCATCTGCGCCTGGAACAGCATGTCGAGCGCGCTGGTCGGTTCATCCAGCACGACGAAATTCGGCTCCAGCACGACTGCCCGCGCGATCGAGATGCGCTGGCGCTGGCCGCCGGAGAATTCGTGCGGATAGCGGAACCGCGTCGCCGGATCCATGCCGACATCGCGGAGCGCCTTGATCACGCGCGTTTCGCGTTCGGCTTCCGTCAGCGCGCGCTGATGCACGCTGAGGCCTTCGGCGACAATGTCGCCGATCGACATCCGCGGGCTGAGCGCCCCGAACGGGTCCTGAAACACGATCTGCATGTCGCGGCGGAACGGCCGCATCGCCTTGAAACGCAGGCCCTGGATATTGCTGCCCAG
>DATCOJ010000055.1:0-2457 GCA_036564785.1 Rhizomicrobium sp.
CCATGCCGACTCGCATGACGATTTCCGGCGTCATGGGATGCGAATTGGCCGGGCCGCGCACGCCGTCCGTGCCGAAAAGCTTGCGAGTCATCTACGCGTCGACCCCTGGGACAAATGCCGGCATAGGCGGATTATTCAACAATCATACCAGAGACTTGGCCGCCGATGCGAGGCAAGACCGATCACGGCAGGTTACCGCCTGTTTCAGCCAGGGCTTGCCAGACCGTGAGAACGTCCTTGAGCGGCCCGGGTTCATGGGTCCGGAGATAGTCCGCACCCTGAAGAAAGGCGAACAACTCGGCGGCCAGCGAGGCCGGTCCTGCGTCGCCCGGCCCCCGCCCGGTCAGCCGCCGAAGGAAGGACTTGCGCGACACCGAGACGAGCAACGGCAGGCCGAAGGCTCGCTTCAGCTCCGGCAGCCGCCTGAGCATGGTGAAGGAGGCTTCCGGATCGGAGCCGAGGAAAAATCCCATCCCAGGATCGAGAATGAGGCGGTCGCGGGCGATTCCGGCCCGCTCCAGCGCCGCCAGGCGCGCCTCGAAGAAGGCAATGCAGCGATCGAAAATCTCGGAGGCGGGGACATGCGCGCGCCTCGCCGGGCCGCGCTCCTGCACCGAATGCATGACGATCAGCCTGGCGCTCGAGGCCTCCAGCGACGGATACATGTCCGCATCCGGAAAGCCCTGGATGTCGTTCAGGTAGTTGACGCCTTGCGCCAGCGCCCAGCGCTGCACTTCCGGCGAGAAGCTGTCGACGGAGACGACGATGCCTTCGCGCCGGAGCACGGGCACGACCGACGCCAGCCGCGCGATCTCGAGGTCGGGCGGCACGCCGGCGGAGTCCGGATTGGAGGAGGCGGCGCCGATATCGATGACGGCGGCACCATCTTTGTGCATGGCACGGGCATGCGCGATCGCTGCCTCCGGCGCCAGATACTTCCCGGCGTCGGAAAAGGAATCGTCCGTGATGTTCAGGATGCCGAAAATCTTCATGCTTCGAGGCGCCGCTGTGCGGCGCACCTCAGCATGACGAATAGCCTGGTGTCATCACCGGCGCGAATAGATCGCGTCATCCTGAGGCGCGACCGCGGATGAAATCCGGGGGCGCCACGAAGGATCACCGGCCCGGCTGGGGTTCCGGCGTCGGCACCACGCGCGGGCGGCCCGCGGAGGGCACGCTGGAGCCCGGACCGCGCTGCGGCTCGGGCTCCTCGTAGGGCGCGCGCACCGGCGCGATGCCCTTGAGCAGCGCGATGATCTCGTCGCCCGTCAAGGTCTCATATTCGAGAAGTCCGCGCGCCAAGGTGTGGAGATCGTCAATGCGCTGGGTGAGGATATCGTGGGCGCGGCCATAGCAGCTGTCGACGATCTTGCGGATTTCCGCATCGATCTTCTGCGCGGTCGCCTCCGAGACGTTCTGCTGGCGCGAAACGCTATGGCCGAGGAAGACTTCCTCCTGGTTCTCGGCATAGGCGATCGGACCCAGTTCGTCCGACATGCCGAAACGGGTGACCATGGCGCGCGCCATGCGGGTCGCCTGCTCGATGTCGCTCATGGCGCCGGTGGTGACCTTGTCGTGTCCGAAGATCAGCTCCTCGGCGATGCGTCCGCCGAAGGCGACGCAGAGATCGGCCAGCATCTTCTCACGCGTGAGCGAAAGCTGATCGCGTTCCGGCAGGCGCATCACCATGCCGAGCGCGCGACCGCGCGGAATGATCGTGGCCTTGTGAATGGGATCGGAGCCTTGCACGGTGAGGGCCACGATGGCGTGGCCGCCTTCGTGATAGGCGGTAAGCTTCTTCTCTTCGTCGGACATGGCGAGCGAGCGGCGCTCGGCCCCCATCATCACCTTGTCCTTGGCCTCTTCCAGCTCGCTCATGGTGACGACGCGTTTGCCGCGGCGAGCGGCCAGCAGTGCGGCTTCGTTCACCAGATTGGCGAGATCGGCGCCGGAGAAGCCCGGCGTGCCGCGCGCGATGGTGCGCGGATCGACGTCGGGGCCCAAAGGAATCTTGCGCATATGGACGCGCAGGATCTTCTCGCGACCGCCGAGATCGGGATTGGGCACCACCACGTGGCGGTCGAAACGGCCGGGCCTGAGCAGCGCCGGGTCGAGCACGTCGGGGCGGTTGGTGGCGGCGACCAGGATGATCCCCTCGTTGGCCTCGAAGCCGTCCATCTCCACCAGGAGCTGGTTGAGGGTCTGCTCGCGTTCGTCGTGAGAACCGCCGAGGCCGGCGCCGCGCTGGCGACCAACCGCGTCGATCTCGTCCACGAAGACGATGCACGGTGCGCTGCGCTTGGCCTTGTCAAAGAGGTCGCGGACGCGGCTCGCGCCAACGCCGACGAACATCTCGACGAAGTCAGAACCGGAGATCGTGAAGAACGGCACGTTCGCTTCACCGGCGATCGCGCGGGCGAGCTGCGTCTTGCCCGTCCCCGGCGGCCCGACCAGCAG
>DATCOJ010000056.1:0-1814 GCA_036564785.1 Rhizomicrobium sp.
AGCCGACGCTGTATGAGCCGACGCTGTGTTTTGGGTTGGTGTTGCCTGCGCTAGGTCTGCGAGCAAGGCGCGCGCCTTGGCGGCATTGTCAGCGCGGGCAGTGTTGGCGAACAGACCATAATGGCGAATGCGGTGAAAGCCATTGGGCAGGACGTGCAGGAGGAAGCGGCGGATGAACTCGTGCGCGTCGAGTGTCATGACGCCGTAGCGGGCTCGGCCATCACGCCGGTAATCCTTCCATTTGAAGCTGACGCGGGCGCCATCGAAGGCGACGAGGCGGGAATTGGCGATGGCAACGCGGTGGGTATAGCGGGCGAGATAGGAGAGCACCTGATCGGGACCGGCGAAGGGACGTTTGGCATAGACGAACCATTTCACACGGCGCAGCGGCTTGAGGAACTTCCGGAACGCATCCCCGTCCTTGAGCGCAGTATTGGCACCGAAGAATTGCAGCGCGCCTTTGGCGTGTGCGGCGGCGAGCCGTTCGCACATGAGCCGCCGGAACAGTCGCGAGAGCACCTTAGCGCAGAGGAAGTAACCTGTCCGGCAGGATATCCAGCGCAACCCGTCCGGTGAGACGCCTCCGCCAGGGACGATGCAGTGCACGTGCGGATGATGCGTGAGCGCCGATCCCCAAGTGTGCAGCACCATGGTAACGCCGATCTTGGCGCCAAGATGCTTGGGATCGGCGGCGATCCGAAGGAGCGTTTCCGACGCCGCCTTGAACAGGGCGTCATAGATCACTGCCTTGTTGGTGTAGGCGATGTCGGCGATCTGCGCCGGCAGCGTGAAGACAACATGATAATAGGGCACGGGCAACAGCTCGGCCCGGCGCGCTTGGAGCCAATCGTACGCTGCCGCCGCTTGGCATTTTGGACAATGTCTATTGCGGCATGAGTTGTAGGCGATATCGATATGGGCGCAGTCCTCGCACCGCATGACGTGGCCGCCAAGCGCTGCCGTGCGGCAGGCTTCGATGGCCGACATCGCGCGCAACTGGCCGAGGCTCAGATGGCCTGCCTCATGCGCGCGATAAGCCGGCCCGTGGCTGCGGAAAATATCCGCGACCTCCAGGGCAAACCGGGACAAGATTGTGGCCGCTTACGCGGGCGGCACTGTCGTTGCGGAAACCGCTCTTCGCGAGCGCTTCTTGGGGGCCGGCTTGAAGGGAAGCCGATCCAGCGGCCCCTCCACACTCTGGATCAGCTTCGGCGACACCGCCGCATAGATCGCCGTCGTCTCGAGATTCTTGTGACCCAGCATTGCTTGGATCACGCGGATGTCGACACCTTGATCGAGCAGGTGCGTCGCGAACGAGTGGCGCAACATGTGCGGATGGACGGAGCGGTCAATCCTGGCTCTGATCGCGGCTTCCCGGCAGGCGCGATGATATTGCCGGGCGCTGATATGATCGAACGCTTTGAACCGGCTCGGAAACAGAAACACTCTGGGCTTGGCCTCTTTCCACCATGCGCGGAGTTCCTTCAGCATCCGCGGCGAGAGTTTGGCGAGGCGATCCTTGCCGCCTTTGCCGTCCTCGATGCGCAGCACCATGCGCTCGCTGTCGATGTCGGAGACCTTGAGCGACACCAATTCCGAGGACCGCAGGCCCGCGCCGTAAGCGATACTGAAGGCGCAACGGTATTTGCGTCCGGGGGCCGCCTCAATCAGACGCACCACCTCCTCCGGTGTCAGAATTTGGCGCAGCTTCTTCGGCTCCCTCGCGAGCGGGATCATCTCCAGCGCGTCGTGACGGCCCATGGTCACCTTGTAGAAAAAGCGCAACGCCGACATCGTGTGGTTGACGTAGCTCG
>DATCOJ010000057.1:0-2237 GCA_036564785.1 Rhizomicrobium sp.
TCGCAGAACGCGCTTGCGCGCGTGCGCGACACCTTCCCCCACAAGGGGGGAAGGGGAACGCAAAGAGAAAAACCTCGATTCCATCGACGCTCGACTTGCGTCCGAAACGACCCCAAGAATCCGAGCGATTTTCCGCGACAAATTTCTCCCGGAAATCCTGGGTTGGGCCACAAGTCGATGCGTTTTGCCTCGGCCGCGCCACCGTCCTAGACTTTCGCGGAAACCGCCATTCGCCGGAAACGGCAGAGATCAGGAGCATCCCATGTCCGCAGTTCCCAAGCCGCGCGACGACAGCCCCGACGAGGCCCGGATCGACCAGGCGCTGAGCGAGGCCCATATCCCGAGCCTGATGATGGCGCTGGTGCACCTCACGGGCGACGCCAGCCACCTGAAGGACGACCGCCGCCCGGTCTACGATTTCTGGGGCGACGGCCAGGGCAACATCCGTCCGGAGGTGCAGGCGGAGATCCGCGCCGCCGCCAAGCGCGCCTATCTCGACTACGCAAGCGGCAAGCCTCTGCCGCCGCCGCCGTCGCACGACACCATCCGCCGCATGATGGATTTCATCGCCGGGGTGCAGATCCCGGAGCGCTACGTGCCCTTCCTCGAGGAGGAGCTCGGCATCGCGGTGGAGGACAGCCGCTTGCCCCGCTGGGACACGCCCAAGCTGAAGGATGCTGCGGCGAAGATGAAGGTGGTGATTATCGGCGCTGGACTCTCTGGCATTCTCTCCGGCATCCGGCTCAGCCAGGCGGGCGTCCCCTTCGAGATCATCGAGAAGAATGCGGAAGTCGGCGGCACCTGGTACGAGAACGCCTATCCCGGCTGCCGGGTCGACAATCCCAACCACATGTACTCGTTCTCCTTCGAGCCCAACCACATGTGGCCGCAGCACTATTCGACGCAAGACGTGCTGCTCGCCTACTTCCGCCGCATGGCCGACAAGTACGATCTGCGCAAGCACATCCGCTTCGAGACGCAGGTGACGGAGGCCGTGTTCGACGAGGCCACGTCGCGCTGGAAGCTGCGCATCCGCGACAAGCAGGGCCGCGAGGAGACGCTGGAGGCCAACGCGGTGATCAGCGCCGTGGGGCAGCTCAATCAGCCGAAGATTCCCGACTTCAAGGGCCGCGACTCGTTCAAGGGTCCGGCGTTCCACACCGCCCGCTGGCGCCACGACATCGATCTCACCGGCAAGCGGGTGGCGGTGATCGGCACCGGCGCCACGGCCTTCCAGGTGATTCCGGAGATCGCGCCGAAGGTGAAGCAATTGCTGGTGTTCCAGCGCTCCGCACCCTGGCTTGGACCAACGCCCGACTATCACAAGGATGTCGGCGAAGGGAAAAAGTGGCTGCTCGAGCACATCCCGACCTATGACAAATGGTACCGCTTCTGGCTGTTCTGGACCTTGACCGACGGCATTCTGGAAGCCGTCTCGGTCGATCCCACCTGGAACGACACCAGCAAATCGGTGAGCCCGGCCAACGACATGCTGCGCGGCATGCTGATCGAGAAGATCAAGGAGCAGGCGCCCAACCGTCCGGACCTGATCGCCAAAGTGGTGCCGGACTATCCCTTCGGCTCCAAGCGCTCGGTGCGCGACAACGGCGTCTACATCGCGGCGCTGGCGCGGGAAAACACGGAGCTCATCACCACCGGCATTCGAGAGTTCACGGAGAAGGGCATCGTCACCGAGGACGGCGTGGAGCACGAGGTCGACGTCATCATCTATGGCACCGGTTTCCACGCCAGCGACTTCCTGCGCACCTATAGGATCGTGGGCAAAGGCGGCGTCGAGCTGCACGACCGATGGAAAGGGGACGCGCGGGCCTATCTGGGCATGACCATTCCGGGCTTTCCGAACTTCTTCTGCATCTACGGGCCCAACACCAACATCGTGGTCAACGGCTCGATCATCTTCTTCTCGGAAGCGAGCGTGCGCTACATCGTCAATGCGCTGAAGCTGCTGGCGGACACCGGCTCGCGCACCATGGAAGTGCGCCAGGACGTGCACGACGACTTCAACAAGCGCGTCGACGAAACCAATCTGCAGATGGCCTGGGGCGTGCCCAACGCGAAGAGCTGGTACAAGAACCAGTTCGGCCGCGTCAGCCAGAACTGGCCGTTCCGCCTGGTGGATTACTGGAACGCCACCATCGCCCCCGATGCGAAGGACTTCGTGCTGCGGTAGGCTTCAGGCCGGTCGAGCATCGGTGACATCGGTATCCTCCCCCGCT
>DATCOJ010000058.1:0-12798 GCA_036564785.1 Rhizomicrobium sp.
TCCGCTCGCTGCGCCGCCGCTGGCAGCACCGCCGGATGCCCCGCCGCTGGTGGCTCCGCCCGACGCGCCACCGCTGCCGTCGCCCGATGGATTGGCGTCGGACATCGCTGCGCCGCTGGAATTTGCTTCGCCGGCACTCGCGGTTTGCTCGCCGGGCGCGGGCAAAGGCTGCACCGACACAGCCGCATCCGCGAAAGCCGGCGAGGCCGCCAGCATCGCCGTCATCGACAGGGCGGAAATGAGTGTACGCATGAACAATCTCCCCAAAGCCGCGCGTTCGCGCGACCGGCCCTTTCGGAGACTGTTTTAGCTTTTGCGCGTAAAGGAACTGCTACTTCGGCTGCCACAATTCGACTTTGTTGCCCTCGGGATCGAGGATCCAGGCGAAGTGACCATTGGGATCGTCTTTGTTGTGGCCCAGGATTTCCACGCCTTTCGCCGCAACAGCGGCCAGATATCCGTCGAGGTCGTCGACCGCGAAGTTGATCATGAACTCCTTGGCCGAAGGGGCGAAATAATCGCTGTCCGACGAGAACGGCGACCACACCAGCATCGGGGGCGCCTCGGGTCCTGGCCGGAACAGCACGCCGCCCCAGTCCTCCGGCGCGAGCCCCAGCACGTCGCGATACCAGGCTGCCAAGCCCTTCGGATCCTGGCTCTTGAAGAAAATTCCTCCGATACCGGTGATCTTCGCCATGTCTGTCCTCCCCACCCGATTGTCCAATATGCACGCCGCGCGGCAGGATGACAGCATGGCCGAGAGCGAATTCGTCTTTATCTATTCCACCTTTCCCGATGAAGCGGCGGCACGGCGCGCGGGTGAAGCGCTGGTCGCAGCCAAGCTCGCAGCCTGCGTCAACATCCATCCGCCGATGACGTCCATCTACGAGTGGCAAGGCAAAATGGAGACCGGCGGCGAAGTCGCGGCCTTCATCAAGACGCGGCGCGCGCTGGTGGAGCAGGTCATCGCGGCAGCACGGCCGCTGCACCCCTATACGGTGCCCTGCTTCCTCGTGCTGCCGATTGAAGGCGGCAATGACGACTATCTCGCCTGGGCGCGCACGCAAACCTTACAAAAATAACAGTTGACGCGATTGCGAATCGCTCCGGCCGGCGAAGATAATGGCGCGCCGGGCTGATTCTGGCGCCGGCTCAGCTGGGGGATTTGCAATGGACATTTCGCGTCGGCTCGCGGCCGAATTCATCGGCACGTTCTGGCTCGTGTTAGGGGGTTGCGGCAGTGCCGTACTCGCCGCGGCGGTACCGGGTTTGGGCATCGGCTATGCCGGTGTCGCGCTTGCCTTTGGCTTGACGGTGGTAACGGGCGCCTATGCGCTTGGTCACATCTCGGGCGGCCACTTCAATCCCGCCGTGACCTTGGGCCTGTTCACCGCCGGACGTTTTCCAGCCAAGGACGTAATCCCCTACTGGATCGCTCAGGTCGTGGGCGGCATCGTCGCCGGCGCGGCGCTCTACGGCATTGCCAGCGGCCATATGGGCTTCGATGCCTCGGCCGGATTCGCCTCCAACGGCTATGGCGAGCATTCACCGCAGGGCTACTCGCTGCAGGCGGGATTGCTGTGCGAAGCGATTCTGACCTTCATGTTCCTGATCGTCATCCTGGGAGCGACTTCCGCCAAGGCTCCGCTGGGCTTTGCGCCGCTCGCCATCGGCCTGGCGCTGACCCTGATCCACCTGATCTCCATTCCGGTGACCAATACCTCGGTCAATCCGGCCCGCTCGACGGCCGTGGCGCTGTTCCAGGGCAGTTGGGCGCTCGAGCAATTGTGGGCTTTCTGGGTGGCACCCTTGGTCGGCGCAGCAATTGCGGGACTGGCGAACCGCTGGCTGACCAGAGATGAGGCAACGCCCGTTCCGCCCGAAATGTAAGATATCTCAGCGGTTCGGCAGCGCCGCTTGCATTGAGGCGGCGCTGCCTTCCATGCTCTCGCGGGACCCGCGAGGAATGACGCATGGATCGCGAGCCGGGACCCCGGCTGGAGCCGCTGGATGGCCACGCGCTGCGGCATGAACTGACGGCGCTCGCGCATGCGCAGGCCGATCCGATACGGTTGCGCGCGGCGGCCTTGGCTCTCATCAAGCAGCGCTTCCGGGACGCGCGGGAACAGGTGCGTGCCGATTTCGAGAGCGGCGCGCACGATGGCCCCGGCGCCGCGAAGGCGCTGTCGGATGCGCAGGACGAGACCATTCGAGTTCTCTACGATTTCGCCACCAAGCACTTCTACTACGCGCAAAACCCAACCCAGGCCGAGCGCATCGCCATCGTGGCGACGGGGGGCTACGGCCGCGGGCAGCTTGCTCCGCAATCCGACATCGATCTGTTGTTCCTCCGCCCCTACAAGGAAACGCCATGGGGCGAGAGCGTTATCGAGTTCATTCTCTACATGCTGTGGGATCTCGGCCTGAAGGTCGGGCATGCCACCCGCTCGCTCGACGATTGCATCCGGCTGTCGCGCCAGGACATCAGCATTCGCACGGCGCTGCTGGAGGCGCGCTTTCTCTGGGGAGAGCGGAAACTCTACGACGAATTGCGCCGGCGCTATCGTGCCGAAGTGGCGTCCGGCACGGCGCTGCATTTCGTGGCGGCCAAGCTGGCCGAGCGCGACCGGCGCCACGTCAAGCAGGGCGCCAGCCGCTATCTGGTCGAGCCCAATGTGAAGGAAGGCAAGGGCGGCCTGCGCGACCTGCAGACGCTCTATTGGATCGGCAAGGACGTATACGGGGTGGACGATCCGTCCGACCTCGTCCGCCACGCTCTATTCACCCGCGAGGAATACGAGCAGTTCCGCGACGCCGAGGCTTTCCTATGGAAGGTGCGCTTTCATCTGCACTACCTGACGGGCCGGCCGGAGGAGCGGATCACCTTCGACATCCAGCCTGAGCTGGCCCGACGCTTCGGCTTCGGCGACCAGGATCCGCGACGTGCCGTCGAGCGCTTCATGCGCGAGTACTTCCTGGCGGCGAAAACCGTCGGCGATCTCACCCGCATCTTCTGCGCCGCGCTGGAGGAGCAGAACCGCAAGCCCCGGCCCGCGCTCACGCGTCTGTTGGCCGGGTTGTTGAAATCCCGGAGCGATGAGGCGTTCTTTGTCGATAACGGTCGGCTCAACGCAGCGCCGGATGCTTTCGTTCGCGAGCCCGCCAATCTCATCCGCATTTTCGAGGAAGCGGATGCGAGGGGTGTCGACGTCCATCCGGCCGCGATGCGCACCGTTACCCGCTGCCTCGGACGGATCGATGAGACATTGCGGAACGATCCGGAGGCCAACCGTTCGTTCTTCGCCATTCTGACCTCGCGGCACGATCCCGAGCGCGCGCTGCGCTGGCTGAATGAATCCGGCGTCTTCGGCCGTTTCGTTCCCGAATTCGGTCGGGTGGTGGCGTTGATGCAGTTCAATATGTACCACCACTTCACGGTGGATGAGCACCTGATCCGCGCCGTGGGAAACGTTGCGGCTATCGAGCGCGGAGAATTGAACGCCGAGCATCCGCTGGCCAGCGACATAGTAAAGCGCATCAAGCAGCGCGACGCGCTCTACGCCGCGATGCTGTTGCATGACATCGCCAAGGGGCTCCCCGGCGATCATTCCGACGCCGGCGCCGAAATCGCCCAACGCCTCTGTCCGCGTTGGGGCTTGAGCGAGGAAGACACGGACACGGTCGTCTGGCTCGTCCGCAACCATCTTGTCATGAGCGACACCGCGCAGCGGCGCGATCTTTCCGATCCGAAAACCGTGCGTGACTTTGTCGAGGCCGTGCAGTCGCCGGAGTTGCTGCGCCTGCTGTTGGTGCTGACGGTGGCCGACATCCGCGCCGTCGGGCCCGGCGTGTGGAATGGCTGGAAAGGACAATTGCTGCGCCAGCTCTACTACGAGGCCGAGGCTGCGATGTCGGGCGCTTCGCCGCGGCGCGACACCGACGTGGCCGAGACCAAAGCTGCGCTGGGCCAACGTTTGCGCGACCTGCCGCAGGATCAGGGCGACAAGGCCTTGACGCGTCTGGGCGACGGCTATTGGCTTGCCTTTAGCCTCGACGAACTGGAACGACACGCAAGACTGCTTCTCTCCGCAGAAGCCGAGGCCGATCAGTTCGCGTTGATCGCCGAGAGCGATGACTTTCGCGCCGTCACCCGGATCGCCATCGCGGCAGCGGACCGTTCCGGACTGTTCTCGCGGCTGGCCGGCGCCATCACGCTCTCCGGCGGCTCGATCGTGGATGCCAGAATCTTCACCACGGTGGACGGCTTTGCGCTCGACGTGTTCTCGGTGCAGAACGCGGAGGGCGGCCCGTTCGGCGATGCGGCCCGTGTGGAACGACTGCGCCGCAACATCGCGCGCGTTCTTGCCGACGACGGCAAGCCCCAGTCGCTCTTCGGGGCGCGCCCGCTGCGACGCCAGGCGCGGGGCTTTTCGGTCAAACCGCGAATCGCCTTCGACAACGAGGCCTCCACCGTCGCCACGGTGATCGAAGTGGAGGCGCTGGACCGCCCGGGGCTGTTATACGACATCACCCGCGCGCTGTTCGAAGCCGGCCTGTCGATTTCGTCCGCCGTCGTCGCCACCTATGGCGAGCGCGCCGTGGACGTGTTCTACATCCGCGACAAATTCGGCCACAAGATTGACCATCCCGAGCGGCTCCAGCCCATCCGCACCAGCCTGACCACCGCATTGGAGCCGTTGCCTCTTGAAGCCGTGTCCGGTTGACGGCATAGAACCGCACGCTCCTCATGGGGAGGGTAGGAGTTTTTCCGGCGCATCTTTGGAACGGTATCCTTTATGTCCATCACACATTCAAAACTCGTGCTTTCCGGCATGCAGCCGACCAACACGCTGCATCTGGGCAACTATCTCGGCGCGCTGAAGAACTGGGTCAGGATTCAGGACGAGATGCCTTGCCTCTATTGCGTGGTCGACATGCATGCGCTGACGCAGGATTCCGCCTACCGCCATCCGGCCGAACTCAGCCGCGCCATCCGCGAAGTGGCCGCCGCCTACATCGCCTCCGGCGTTGACCCTCAGAAAAGCGTGCTGTTCAACCAGAGTCGGGTGCCTGAACATGCGGAACTGGCCTGGGTGTTGAACTGCGTCGGCCGCCTCGGCTGGCTCGATCGCATGACGCAGTTCAAGGAGAAGACCGGCAAGCACAAGGAGCGCGCCTCCGTCGGCCTTTACACTTATCCGGTGCTGATGGCGGCGGATATCCTCGTCTACAAGGCCACGCATGTGCCGGTGGGCGAGGACCAGCGCCAGCACCTCGAGCTGGCGCGCGACATCGCGCAGAAATTCAATAACGACTATGAGGTGCCGGATTTCTTCCCGCTGCCGGAACCCGTGATCGTCGGTCCCGGCACGCGCGTGATGAGCCTGCGTGACGGCACCAAGAAGATGTCGAAGACGGACGAGAGCGACTATTCGCGCATCAATCTGACCGACGATGCCGACACCATCGCGCAGAAGATCCGCAAGGCGCGCACCGATCCCAATCCACTGCCTGGTTCCGAGAAGGAGTTCGAGGGTCGTCCCGAGGCGGAAAATCTGCTCAACATCTACGCGGCACTGGCCGATGAGCCGCGGAACCGCGTGCTCGCGCAATTCGGCGGCCAACCGTTTTCCGGCTTCAAGAACGCGCTTGCCGATCTCGCCGTGGCGAAGCTCACGCCCATCGCAGCCGAAATGCGCCGCTTGCTCGCCGACCCATCCGAAATCGATCGCATTCTCGAGTTGGGCGCGGCCAAGGCCCGCTCGATGGCCGGGCCGGTGATGGCGGACGTCAAGCGGCTGGTGGGATTCGTGAGCTAGCGCGCCCCATGGATTGGGAACAGGCTCTGCGCCGGCAATGGCGCGACTGGCGCCAGGGCGTTTCGCAGGCCGGCCAGCGCGCCGGCGACGCCGGGACAAGCCTGGGCGATGCGGGGCGGGAGGTGCTGTCCCACCCGCGCGCCGGCCTGGTCGCGCGCGCAACGCTCGTCCTGCTGCTCGTGCTGTTGGTGATCTATCCGCTGCTCGCCTGGCTCTCCTCGACCGTGGACGACGATCCCGGCTTTGCCCCGACGGCACTGCGGCCGCATATGAGCCGCGCGGTTGCGGCCACGGCCGCACTCCTCGATCGCGAAGTGAACGGCCACGGCTGGGCGCCCAATGCCTCGTCGATTTCGCCCATGGCGCTGCTCGATGACATGCCGAATTATCAGCGCGGCATCGTCGCCGCGCTGGCGCGGTCCACGCTCGCCCTCTCGGAAGCGAGGCCGGGGGGAGGCGTCGACACCGATCTGCAAAGCGCCGCGGCCCTGCTGCAATATCCGCCCGACGTGGGGGCGTGGAATCCGTCGGTATCGATCTGGCCAACGGCCACATCGGAGGCGCAGTACCGGCGCGGCATCGATACGCTCGAACAATACAACCGCCGTCTGGCGGAGGATCAGGCCACTTTGGATACAAGCCCGCAAAATCTGGCGCGCATCCTCGATGCCATCGCCGCCGACCTCGCCTCCGATGCGGCGCGGATCGAGGACCACGTGAGAGCGCATGGCGGCTTCCCCTTCGATTCGCAGAGCGACGACATCTTCTACGAAGCCAAAGGGCGGATGTACGCCGACTATATCGTGCTCAAGGGTCTGCAGGCCGATTTCGCCGGAGCGATCGCGCGCCCCGGCGTTGCAAAGTCATGGCGCACTGCTATGGCGAGCCTGCGCGCGGCAATCGTGCTCAGACCGGAGATCGTGTTGAATGGCGCACCCGACAGCGACCTCTTTGCCTGCACCTTGTGCGGCGAAGGGCTCTACCTGGCACAGGTGCGCGGCCAGCTGAACGATCTCGCCGAGCTGCTGCGCTGATTTTCAAAATCGCGGCGGATCTGGCCCGCGAAAGGTCTCGACCTCGCCGTCGCGCTTCTCCAAGCCCTCGCCCAGTCGAGGCGTTCCGGCAGGAAGCTTGCGGAATATGGCGACGGCGGCCAGCTCGGATTGCGCGTGCAGCCGGAAGCCCAGATCTGGATAGCTTTCCACCGTTTCGAAGCGATGGCGGAATTCGCGCGGTACGTCGGCGAAATAGCTCTCGGCCACGAACAGGCCCCCATCGTTCAGAAGCTCCCACACCAGCGGAAACCACACTCGGTCGGCGGCGCCGAAGCTGGCGATCAGGTCGAACGGTTGATGGCCCGCGAGAATTTCCGTCGTCGGCGAGTCTCGGGTGAGTGCGAGGTCGATGATCCGCGCCTCGGTCTGCGTGGCCGCCAGAAAGGCGCGCGCAGCTTCGATAATGTCGTCCTGACGGCACGAATCGTCGGCGCCGACCAGATGCGCAAAGCCCCTGCGATGGAGGTGGCAGAGCAGCAGCGGAATGCCGCAGTTGAGTTCGAGAATCCGTGCGTCAAAGGGCAGCCGCGAAACGATATCGAGGAGGGGCAGGTGCCAGGCCGACAACCCGTCGGGCAGTGTCACCGGTCGGGGAAACCGCCTGGTCAGCGCCACGCCCGGGCGAGGCCATCGCGGTTGAAGGTCCGGTGGCGGCAGGCCATAGGCGCTAGCGATGAAGGTGGCGCATGAGGCCGCTTCACGCCCCGAATAAGATTGCCGTGCGCGACGAACCAGCCGCCGGCGGCGCAACAACCGCTCCAAGGCCTTCGGCGCCAGAGCCTTCCAAACCTTCGAGAAAAGCCGCCCCAGGAACTTGCCCACCAATGAGGGTCATGTCCCGCATAGTGAGCGGACATATCCCGCTCGTCAACGGCGCGGCCCGCAGGCAATTTGCACCCGATGAACGACGTGCTGCGCCGGCGAATCCAGGAGAGGCTCGCCGCGCTCAAGCTCTCTCCCCGGGCGGCTTCGCTAAAGGCAGGCCTCGGTCCGGACCTCATTCGGGACTTGCTCAGGCGGCCGGAGAACCGGCTGCTGAGCGATTCGCTGCATCGGGTCGCGGGCGTGCTCGGCACCACGTCCTCATGGCTGCTGGGCGAAGAGGACATGCCGCCCGTGCTGCAGCGCCCCCGCAAGGGTGCGCTGGTGCCGATCGAGAAATTGGTCACCCATGTTGAAATGGGTCGTGTTCGGATCGACCGCGACGAGAGCGCGCCGCGTCTGTATTGGCCGTCCGAATGGGTGGAGCGCTACCTCGACGGCAGGCCCGCCAACGGACGCTACCACGTGATCGAGGGCGAGGCCTATGTCGGGGAGTTGAGCCAGGGCGACATCGTCTGCCTCGACCTGATGCGCATAGATCCGGCGCGCGATCCCGGCATCTACTGCCTGCATGATGGCAACGCGGTGATGGTGCGGCGGCTGCAGGTTCTGCCGCGCGGCCGTGGCCTGCGCGTGCTGAGCGACAATGCACGTTATCCCGCCTACGAGATCGAGCGCGGTGCGGCGCATATCGTCGGCCGCGTGGTCTGGCGCGCCGGCGAGCTCTGACGAAACGCTGTCGGCACCGTTCAACCATTTGCCGTGCGGCTGTCGGGCGGCGCCTGGATGCGGTCATGCAGACCGTAGTCGCGCGCGACCCGGGCGATCCTCAGGCGATAGTCGGCAAACAGGGTGCCGCGGCCTTCGGCCTGGGCGGCACGGTGAGCCTCCAGATTGCGCCAGCGGGCGATGGCCTCTTCGTCTCGCCAAAACGACAGCGAGAGAATTTTGCCGGGCTCGCTCAGCGACTCGAACCGTTCCACCGAGAGAAAGCCATCGATCCGCTCCAGCTCCGGACGCAAACGGGCAGCGAGATCGACATAGATCTCGCGCGCGGCGGCATCCTTCGGCCGTACCTCGAAAATCACCGCGATCATGGCTTCGCCTCGACCGGACGCAGGAAGGTGCGTTCCTCGCGCAAGATCAGCCGTTCGCGCTCGGCGAATTCGAAATTGGCGCGGGCTTCTGCATTCGCCTTCAGCCTTGCCCGATAGCTCTCGTAGGCCGCGAGGCTGTCGAAGCCGATCATGGCGTGGGCGATGTCGTTGGTGCCCTCGTGCGGCATGAAGTAGCCGATCAGCCGGCCGCCGCAACCCGGAATGATCGCGAGCCAGGCACGCGCATAGTCCTCGAACGCGGGGAGCTTGTGGGGATCGATCTGATAGCGGATATGGCAGACGACACTCATGCTTCGGTCTCCATCGTATTGTGGAAACAATCTAGCGCTGGCCGCGTGAGAATAGTTCGGCTACCATCGAACTATGAAGGACGGCCCCAGCATTGCTCCCGTCGCCGCGCTGGCCGGCGATCCCGCCCGCGCCAACATGCTGGCGGCTTTGATGGGCGGCACGGCGCTGACCGCCAGCGAGCTCGCTGCCGAGGCGGGCGCGACGGCGCAGACCGCCAGCTCCCATCTCGCCAGGCTGGTGGACGGCGGCTTGATCTCCGCGCTGCGGCAAGGCCGCCACCGCTATTTTCGCCTCGCCGGCAACGACGTGGCGGAGATGCTGGAGAAGATGATGGGCGTGGCGGCGCGCGCGGGACATCTGCGCAGCCGTCCGGGACCGTCCGACCCCGCGCTGCGCAAGGCGCGCGTCTGCTACGACCACCTGGCGGGCGAAATGGGCGTGCAGCTGTTCGATGGCCTGGTGCGCGTCAAAGCCCTGGCGGAACGCGACGAAGCGCTGCGGCTCACCAACAAAGGCGAGCGCTGGATGAGCGATTTCGGCGTCGATCTCGCAGCGCTTGGCGAAGGACGGCGTCCCCTGTGCAGGAGCTGCCTCGATTGGAGCCAGCGCCGCAGCCATTTGGCGGGAGCGGCCGGCGCGGCGGTTCTGGCGCGCCTCTACGAACTCAAATGGGCGCGGCGCGACCGGCACAGCCGCACCGTATTCTTTTCGCCGGAAGGCGAGCGGAGGTTCCGCGCCGCCTTCGCCTAGCTACTTCACCGCTTTCAGCATGGATGCCGTTTCGGAGGCATCCTTCTGCGCCGACTTGAGATCGCCGGCCGCAATGCCCGCCCGTGCCTTATCCGCCGCCGCCATCAGCGATTTCTTGGTGACGGCGTCGGCCGTGTCCGGGATGGCGCCGTGGCCGTTCTGTGCGCAGGGGTTCAATTCCTTGTCGTCGAACCCCGTGCCGCCCGGCCCTACCAGGCAGTTCAAGGCGTGATGCAGATGGCTATGGGTGCCGGCGAGATCGGACGCGCTCGCGGCGAGATTGGCATGGGTCGCGGCGGTGACCACTTCGGACTTCATGTCGGCCTGCGCCGCCAGCGGGGCAAGCGCCAACGCCGCAATGCCAACGGCGAACGGGATCGATGTCTTGAACGGGCTGCGCATGAGGTTCACTCCCACCAAAATCCGCGGGGATTCAGGCGCGCCGTGCGGTTCTTTGTCAACGGAAGATCGCTTGGGGATGGGGCGTGAAGGACGGCCAGCGGAGGCTCGAGGGCTCTGGCGCGCTCCGGCAAAAGGGCCTTGGCACCCTGGCAAAAGAGACTTTTGGCGGGGTGTCACGATCATCTCGGTGGCGGGCGTGAACGTGCTACACGTCTTTGGTGAGTCCGCGGAGCCGAACATGTCCGAAGACGATCTCGTGGTTATTCCGCTGCCGACATTGGACAACCGGATCACTTACGCGACCGCCCGGCTGATCGAGGAGAACGGGCGGCCCTTCGCGGAGGCAATCGTCGCCATCCCGAACACCATCTTCGCGCCGCCGCGCAAGATTTCGCTTTCGCCGCACAGCCTGGTGCGGCTGCGCGCCGGATCGCCCGGCCGGCCTTCGCTCTATCTCTACGAAGGCATGATCCTGCCGCCGCCGTGATGCGTGGGCTCAGTTCTCCGCGTGCACGTCGTGGCGTTCGCGGGTCTTGGCGAAGCGGAGCGATTTGAACTTGTCGCCCACGTAGCCGAGCTCCCAGGCGCTCTTGGCCAGGAACACCGGAGCGCCGTCGCGGTCCGTCGCCATCTGGTTGCGATAGGTGGCGGTCAGCTTCTCGATCTCGGCTTCGTCGCCGGAAATCCACCGCGCCGTGTCGTAAGGCGACGCATCGAGCTCAACCTCAAGCCCATACTCCTCGTTCATGCGGCTTTTGAGCACGTCGAGTTGCAGCTGTCCCACCACGCCGACGATCCAGTTGGCGCCGATCAACGGCTTGAACACCTGCGTCACGCCTTCCTCGGCGAGGCTCTGCAGCGCGCGGGTCAGATGCTTCTGCTTCATGGGATCGGCGAGGCGGACGCGGCGCAGGATTTCCGGCGCGAAATTGGGGATGCCGGTGAACACCACATCGCCCGTCTCCGACAGCGTGTCGCCCACTCGTAAAATACCGTGATTGGGAATGCCAATGATGTCGCCGGGCCAGGCTTCGTCCACCGTCTCGCGTTCGGCGGCGAAGAACAGGATGGGATTGTGCACGCCAAGCACCTTGCCGGTGCCGGATTGGGTGAGCTTCATGCCGCGGCGGAAGCGGCCGGAGCACAGCCGCAGAAAGGCGACGCGGTCGCGGTGGTTCGGGTCCATATTGGCCTGCACCTTGAAGACGAAGCCGGTGACGTCGTTTTCGCCAGGCTCGACCACGCGCCCCTGGGCGGCCTGCTGACGCGGCGGCGGGGCGTGCTCGGCCAACGCCGCGATCAGCTCCTTCACCCCGAAATTCTTCAACGCCGAGCCGAAATAGACCGGCGTCAGGTGGCCTTCGTGGTAGCGGTGCGGCGTGAAATGGGGCAGGCCGGCCTGCGCCAGCTCGGCTTCTTCCTCCAGCTTGGCGAAGGTTTCCGCATCGAGATGGGCGCGCAAGCGGTTGCCGCCGATGCGCTCGCCGGTGCCGAACACCACGAACTCGTCCGTATAAAGATCGAGCACGCCCTTGAAATTGAGCCCCTGGCCCGCCGGCCAAGTCATCGGCGCGCATTCCAGCTGCAGCTGATCGGCGATCTCGTCGATCAATTCGAGGGGATCGCGCGCTTCGCGGTCCATCTTGTTGACGAAAGTCATGATGGGGATGTCGCGCAGCCGGCAGACCTCGAACAGCTTGCGGGTCTGCGCCTCGATGCCCTTGGCGGCGTCGATCACCATCACGGCGGAATCCGCCGCGGTCAGCGTGCGGTAGGTATCCTCGGAGAAATCCTCGTGGCCCGGCGTGTCCAGCAGGTTGAACACCGCGCCGCCATATTCGAAGGTCATCACTGCGCTGGTCACCGAGATGCCGCGCTCCTGTTCGATGCGCATCCAATCGGAGCGCGCGCGCCGCGCTGCCCCGCGCGCCTTGACGAGGCCCGCCGCGCGGATGGCGCCGCCGAGCAGCAGCAGGTGCTCGGTCAAGGTGGTCTTGCCCGCGTCGGGATGGGAGATGATGGCGAAGGTGCGCCGGCGCGCCGCTTCCGCCGCCGGTGTTCCCGCCTTCGCTGTCTCCGCCTCGCTCATGAACCGCGCGAGTAGCAGGATTGGCCGCCGAGATGCAAATTGCGGCGTGGCCCTTATGGCTTATGCCGCTCGCTCGCGACCGCCTCTTCTCCGCGGCTCCGCGTCTCCGCGTGACAAAAAGGGATTCACGCGGAGGCGCGAAGGCGCGGAGCAGAACCAGCGGGGGCTGCCGCTAGTTGGCAGCGCAGATCGTCATGTACTCTTCCGCGAATTTCTTGGCCGCTTCGATGTCCGGTTCGGTGAGGCGGGGGTGGGCCTTCAAAATTTCCGCAATCGTCATTCCCCCCGAAAGTTCGTCGATGATCTGCTCGACCGTCAGCCGCGTGCCCTTGACGACAGGCCTGCCCATCATGACGTCCGGATTGACCTCGATCCTGTCGTGTTTCATGTCGGGTTCCTAACCCTGCCGGTCCTGCTCCGGAACATCTTACCACATCCCGCCCTTGGTTAAG
>DATCOJ010000059.1:0-2787 GCA_036564785.1 Rhizomicrobium sp.
ACCTCGAACTGTCGGGCGCCGTCCTTGCTGGCGAGCGGGCCATAGCGTTCCACGGCCAGCGGGTCTTCGGTAAACGTCCACAGCTTGACCTGCCCGCGCACGCCATGCGCGGCGCCAATCCGGGCGACGCAGATTCGCGACGGCATCAGCGCGCCTCAGCCTTCGAGACGCGGCGCTCCGCTGGATGAGGGGCTAGCTCCTCATGCCGAGGAGCACGGCAACGGCCGTGCGTCCCGAAGCATGGCCCCGGATTCATACGCAAGTCTCACGCCGTCTTGGCGGCGGCTTCGGCGTTGGCCTTGCGCTCCTTGCGCGGCACCGCCTTCTCCGGATTGTTGCGCGCGGCGCGTTTGACGACGCCGGCCGCATCGAGGAAGCGCGACACCCGGTCCGACGGTTGCGCGCCCTTGGCGAGCCACGTCTTGACCTTGTCCATGTCGAGCTTCAGCCGCGCCTCGTTGTCCTTCGGCAGCAGCGGATTGAAATGACCGAGACGCTCGATGAAGCGGCCATCACGCGGAAAGCGCGAATCGGCGACGACGACGTGATAGACCGGACGCTTCTTGGTGCCGGCGCGGGCGAGACGGATAACGACTGACATTTGGAGCTCCTGTGGATGATTTATGGTTCGTCATTCCGGGGCGCGCAGCGAAGCGGAGCGAACCCGGAATCCATAACCGCGATCGGGAGTATGGATTCCGGGCTCGCGCCAAGAGGCGTGCCCCGGAATGACGAGGAGGGAGACAGGCGGGTTGTCATTTCTTCTTCCCCAGTCCGGGAAAGCCGCCAAGGCCGGGCAGGGTCGGCTTGCCGCTCAGCCCGGTCAGTCCGGGCAGGTTCGGCAGCCCGCCGCGCAGACCGGGCGGAAGGTCCTTTGGCAGTGCGGGCATGCCGCCCGGCGCCGCGCCGCCCGGCATTTTTTCCGCCAGCGCCTTGATCTGTTCCGGCGACGGCATGTCGCCGCCAAAACCCATCGCCTGGGCAATGCCGGCCATCGGGCCGCGCTTGCCGGAGCCCATGGCCTTCATCATGTCGGCCATGTTCCGGTGCATCTTGAGCAGCTTGTTGACGTCCTCGACCTTGACGCCGGCGCCCGCCGCGATCCGCTTCTTGCGGCTCGCCTTCAGGATGTCGGGACTCCTGCGCTCCTGCCGCGTCATCGAATCGATCACCGCGACCTGGCGCTTGATGATCTTGTCGTCGATCCCGGCATTGGCGATCTGGTTCTTCATCTTGGCGATGCCGGGCATCATGCCCATCAGCCCGCTGATGCCGCCCATGGTGGCCATCTGCAGCAATTGCTCGCGCATGTCAGACAGGTCGAACAGGCCCTTGCGCATTTTCTCGGCGACGCGCGCCGCCCTCTCGGCGTCGATATTCGCCGCCGCCTTCTCCACCAGCGACACCACATCGCCCATGCCGAGGATGCGTCCCGCGATCCGGCTCGGATGGAAATCCTCCAGCGCGTCGGTCTTTTCACCGGTGCCGATCAGCTTGATCGGCTTGCCGGTGACCGCGCGCATCGACAGCGCCGCGCCGCCGCGGCCGTCGCCATCGACCCGGGTCAGCACGATGCCGGTCAATCCGACCCGCTGGTCGAACGACCGCGCGAAGTTGACGGCGTCCTGCCCGGTCAGCGAATCCGCGACCAGCAGTACCTCGTGCGGCTGGGCGGTCGATTTGATCTCGGCCGCCTCCGCCATCATCTCTTCGTCGAGCGTGGTGCGGCCCGCGGTATCCAGCAGCACCACGTCGTAACCGCCGAGCTTTCCCGCCTCCAGCGCGCGGCGGGCGATCTGCGCCGGCTTCTGGCCGGCCACGATCGGCAGCGTCGGAATCTCGAGATCGCGGCCGAGCACGGCGAGCTGCTCCATCGCCGCCGGGCGATAGACGTCGAGCGAGGCCATCAGCACCTTGCGCTTGTCGCGCTGGGCGAGGCGGCGGGCCAGCTTTGCCGTGGTGGTGGTTTTGCCGGAGCCCTGCAGTCCGACCATCATGATCGCCACCGGCGGCACGGCATTGAGGTCGATGGTCTGTCCATCGGCGCCCAGGGTCGCCACCAGTTCGTCGTGAACGATCTTCACCACCATCTGGCCGGGGGTCACCGACTTGACCACGGTGGCGCCGACCGCCTGTTCGCGGACCCGCTCGATGAAGCTTCGCACCACGTCGAGCGAGACGTCGGCCTCGAGCAGCGCGCGGCGCACCTCGCGCATCGCCGCGTCGACATCGGCCTCGCTCAGCGAGCCGCGGCCGGTCAGACGATCGAGAATACCACCAAGCTTTTCCGACAGACTGTCGAACAATGCCGTTGTCCTGTTGCCTCTCCCCAACCCAAAACCATTTGCGCCCGAGGGCGCATCGCGCTGTCGGGCGTTGACCTCCGGCCTCCGGGCCGGGCGGCGGGTCGAAAAGAACGTCTTTCCGAGAAGTGGCGGGATTTACAGGGATCGCCGCCGTGAAGTCAAGAAAACTTCGAGGGCGACGGCCCGGAGCCTAGTCTAAGCCCTTCAAACAACGGAACTATACCAAGGACTTGCCAGTTTGTCGCGACCATGGAAGGTCCCGGTTCCAAGTTGTTCCAAGTTGTTCCAAGTTGGGCGAACTCTCGCCATATAGCGCGGTATGACTTCCGCCTCCACACGCCCATGATCCCGCTGGTCACTCGCCGCCGCCTTCTCACCTTCCTCGCCGGCCTCAGCGCCGCGTCCGGACTGTCAGCCTACGGGGCTTCCCGCATGAAAACCTATGACGGCCCCGTCTCCGATCATTTCGACGGCCTGCGCT
>DATCOJ010000060.1:0-3939 GCA_036564785.1 Rhizomicrobium sp.
GTGCCGACCAGCGAGCCGGATGTGCTGATGGAATGCGACGACGTGCTGGTGGCGGTGGGGCAGGAAAACGCCTTCCCGTGGATCGAGCGCGACATCGGCATCGAGTTCGACAAATGGGACATGCCGAAGGTGGATGCCACCACAATGCAATCCACCAACCCGAAAATCTTCTTTGGCGGCGACGCGGCGTTCGGGCCCAAGAACATCATCTGGGCCGTGGCCCACGGCCACGAGGCGGCGGTCTCCATCGAGCTGATGTGCACGAACAAGGACCTGCACAACGACCGGCCGCCGCCGCACGTCAATCTGCTGAGCCAGAAGATGGGCATCCACGAGTGGTCGTACGACAACGACGTGTCGCTCGATTTGCGCTTCAAGGTGCCGCACGCGCCCAAGGACATCACCTTGCGCAACGTCAAGGTGGAGGTGGAGCTGGGCTTCGACCGCGAGCTCGGCTTCAAGGAGGCGCAGCGCTGCCTCAATTGCGACATCCAGACGGTGTTCGAGGAGAATCTCTGCATCGAATGCGACGCCTGCGTCGACATCTGCCCGATGGACTGCATCACCTTCACGCCCAACGAGCCGGAGCCTGAGCTGCGCGCGCATCTGACGGCGCCCGCGCCCAACCTGACGCAGGACCTCTACGTCTCCGATGCGCTCAAGACCAAGCGCGTCATGGTGAAGGACGAGGACGTCTGCCTGCATTGCGGACTGTGCGCCGAGCGCTGCCCCACCGGCGCCTGGGACATGAAGAAGTTCTACCTCGATCCCGCGCAGGCCCCGGATGTCTGCGCCAGCCATCGTCTGGCGGCGGAGTAGCCATGCCCATCGCCGCCACCAACGACTTCGTCGTCAAGTTCGCCAATGTGAACGGCTCGGGCTCGGCTTCCGCCAACGAACTCTTCGCCCGCTGCATCCTGCGCATGGGCGTGCCGGTCTGCTCGCGCAACATCTTCCCCTCCAACATCCAGGGCCTGCCCACCTGGTACGAGGTGCGGGTCTCCGGCGAAGGCTGGCTGGGGCGGCGCGGCGGCGTCGACCTGATGGTGGCGATGAACCCGCAGACCTGGAACAAGGACCTGGCCGAGATCGATCGCGGCGGCTACCTGCTCTACGATTCGACCAAGCCGCTCACCGGCCAGAAGCTGCGCGACGACATCACCTTGCTCGGCGTGCCGCTGACCGCGCTCTCCAACTCCATGGAAGGCACCATTCCGCGCGAGCGGCAGCTGTTGAAGAACGTGATCTATCTGGGCGCGCTTTCCGCGCTGCTCGGGTTCGACGCGGAGGTGGTGGAGGGCCTGATCGGCAGCCAGTTCAAGGGCAAGGACAAGCTGATCAAGCTCAACATGCGCGCGGTCGAGCTGGGCCACGATTACGTGACGCAGAATCTCGCCGGCAAATGCCAACTGAAGGTCGAGCGCTCCGACAAGGTGGGCGAGCGCATCTTCATCGCCGGCAACGATGCGGCCGCGCTGGGCTGCGTCTATGGCGGCGCCACGGTGGCGGCCTGGTATCCCATCACGCCGTCCACCTCGCTCGCCGAAGCCTTCATGAAGCACTGCAAGAAGCTTCGCGTCGACCCCGTCACCAAGCAGAACAAATTCGCCATCGTGCAGGCGGAAGACGAGATTGCCGCCATCGGCATGGTGCTGGGGGCCAATTGGAACGGCGCGCGCGCCTTCACCGCCACCTCCGGCCCCGGCATCTCGCTGATGCAGGAATTCTTCGGGCTGGCCTACTACGCCGAGGTGCCGGCGGTGATCTTCGACATCCAGCGGGGCGGCCCCTCCACCGGCATGCCGACGCGCACCCAGCAATCCGACATCCTGCTCGCGGCCTATGCCAGCCACGGCGACACCAAACACGTGCTGATCTTCCCCGCCGATCCGGGCGAGGCCTTCGAATTCGCCGCGCAGTCCTTCGATCTCGCGGAGCGGCTGCAGACGCCCATCTTCGTGATGATGGATCTCGACATCGGCATGAACGATTGGCTGTGCAAGCCGATCCAATGGGACGATTCGCGCAAGTTCGACCGCGGCAAGCTGATCTCCGCCGAGGAACTGGAAGCCGGCAAGCCGTTCGCCCGCTATCTGGACGTCGATGGCGACGCCGTTCCCTATCGCACGCTTCCCGGCGTGCATCCCACCAAGGGCAACTACTTCACCCGCGGCTCCAGCCACGACGCCTATGCGCGCTACAGCGAAGAGGGCCGCGACTATACCGATGTGATGCAGCGCCTGCTGCGCAAGTTCGAGACGGCGAAGCGCCTGGTGCCGCAGCCGGTGCGCCGCGACGCGGGCGTCGGCACCCGCTGGGGCGCGATCTATTACGGCTCCACCTCCGTGGCGATGGACGAGGCGATCGTCTCCCTGGAGGCGCAGGGGCTCTATCTCGACACCATGCGCATCCGCGCCTTCCCCTTCGCCGAGGAGATCGTCGACTTCATCAATGCGCATGACCAGGTCTTCGTGGTCGAGCAGAACCGCGACGCCCAGCTGCAGAAGCTGCTGGTCAACGAATGCGCCATCGATCCGGCGCGCTTCATCTCGATCCTGCACTATGACGGCACGCCGATCACAGCCCGCTTCATCGAGGGCGCGATCTCGGAGCGCATGAGCCTCAAGGCCCGCAAGGAGGCGGCGGAATGACCCAACCGTGCGCTCTCTTGCGTTCCCCTTCCCCCCTTGTGGGGGAAGGTGGCTGGCGAGCGGCGCGTGAGCGTCGCGAAGCCAGACGGAAGGGGGGTGCCAGCGAGCATCGAGCCCGCGATCAACATCCCCCCTTCAGTCATCGGACGCTGGCGCGTCCGCTGACAGCTTCCCCCACAAGGGGGGAAGCGGAACGCGAAATTCCCGAAAGCGTCAGCCCATGACCTACATCGCCAAGCCGAAACTGCATCACCCCAACCTGCCGATCAACGCGCTGGGCTACACCCATCGCGATTACGAAGGCCGCATCTCCACTCTGTGCGCCGGCTGCGGCCACGATTCCATCAGCTCCGCGCTGATCGCCGCCTGCTTCGAGCTGGCCATCGAGCCGCACCGGGTGGCCAAGCTCTCCGGCATCGGCTGCTCGTCGAAGACGCCGGACTATTTCCTGGGCCAGAGTCACGGCTTCAACGCCGTGCACGGCCGCATGCCGAGCGTGCTGACCGGCGCCAATCTCGCCAACTGCGACCTCATCTATCTCGGCGTCTCCGGCGACGGCGACAGCGCCAGCATCGGGCTGGGCCAGTTTGCCCATTGCGTGCGCCGCGGCGTCAACATGGTCTATATCTGCGAGAACAACGGCGTTTACGGCCTGACCAAGGGCCAGTTCTCCGCCACCGCCGACAAGGGCTCCAAGAGCAAGACGGCGGTGAATTCGGATTCGCCGATCGATCTCGTCAGCCTCGCGCTGCTGCTGGGCGCCACCTTCGTCGCCCGCTCCTTCTCCGGCGACAAGCACCAGCTGGTGCCGCTCTTGAAAGCCGCGATCGCGCACCAGGGCTCGGCCATCCTCGACGTGATCAGCCCTTGCGTGCAGTTCAACAACAATCCGGATTCCACCAAGTCCTACGATTTCGTGCGCGAGCACAATGACGCGGTGAACCGCATCGATTTCATCGTGCCGCGCGACACGATTACCGTGGATTACGAGCCTGGAACCGTCGAGACCGTGCGCCAGCATGACGGCTCGCTGATCCGGCTCTCCAAGTTGCGCGAGGATTACGATCCGCACGACCGCGCCACCGCCATGGCCTATCTGCAGGAACGTGCCAAGGCCGGCGAGGTCGTCACCGGGCTGCTCTACATCGACAACGAGCCCAAGGATCTCCACGCCCACCTGAACACGGTGACGGCGCCGCTGAACGGCCTCGGCGAGTCGGAGCTCTGCCCCGGCTCGAAGGCGCTGGACGCCATCAACGCGGGGTATCGCTAGCCGAAGACTCACCCC
>DATCOJ010000061.1:0-6054 GCA_036564785.1 Rhizomicrobium sp.
GTCAGATGTTGCCCGCGCAGGTCGAGCGACACCAGGCCGGCGTCCTTCGGAATGCGCAGCAGCATGGCATCCGCGTCGGTCGTGCCGTGGAGTTGCACCGTCACCGCGCGCGTCCCGTTCGTCCGCCGATCTATAGCCACCGTCGCGATGGGCAGCGGGTAGCGCGGCGCGCGGGCGGGCGCGACATAGCCGTCGCCCGTCTGAAAGCCGGCATAGGCATCCGGGTCGAGCTTGAAATTTCCCGCCTTCTGCAGGCTTGGGGGAATCCGTTCGGTGACCTTCGCCTTCCACGAAGTCTCGGCGATCCAGCGCGCAGGGCCTCTCTCGCCCTGGAAGTAGATGAGGTTCAGGCGCTGCGGCGAGGCGGCGCTGTAGCTCGGCAGCAATCCGGCGACGATGGCGCCGAGCAAAGCCACAGCAAGGCTTGCGGCCGCGCCGAACGACCATGCTCGGCGCGACATCGGCCGCGTCGCGATCGGCGGCACCACCGTCATCAAACCGAACGCGGCGGGAACGGTGAACAGCGGATGCAGCCGCAAGCCCATCAAGGTCTCGCCGCTGGCCACCAGCGGAAACCACACCAGCAATGCGGCCAGCGCGCTGAGGAACAGAGCTGCTTGACCCGCTGTGCCGCTCCATCCGCCCGGCGCGAACGCCGCGGCCGTCAGCAGCACGGAAGCGACCAGCGCCGGAAACAGAAAGTATGGGCTGAGTCCCGGCAGCAGCGCTGCGGTGACGATGGCCAGTCCGGCGAGCCACAGCCAGCCGCTCGCGGCAGCGCCATGCAGGTCGGTCATTCGGGAAACCAGCAGCGTCATGCCCCACGCGCCGAGCCCCAGTGCGATGCGCATCGCCAGCGGATAGGCATAGGTGGGATCGGGAGAGCCGGAAATCGCTTGCGCGAGGAAGGCGAGAACGAATCCCAGCGCCGCACATCCCAGCAGCAGCGCGAGCGGCAGGACCGCGGCCGCAAGCAGTCGACGCCAAGTCCTCTCCTCGCCGCGGGTTCGCCACGCGGCAAAGGCAAGAGCGATGAATGCCAGAATCGACAGCGGCAGCGCCCAGCTGGCGGGAATGCGCGGCAGCCATAGGCCCAGCACACTCAGATAGACGTCGTTGCCGCCCTTGAGTGCGGCGAAATCGGTCTCCTCGAGCCGCCGCACCACGCCCAGCAGATTGTCGCCATGCATCTTGAGCGTGGCGCGGCTCAGCATTGCGCGGCGGTCGCGCGGGCTGTGGTAGTAGCGGACATTGTCGGCGAAGGCGAAGTTGAAGGAGGGAAAGCCGTCGCGGATGAACAGCGTCAAATCCGTGTCGTTGGGGAGGAATTTGTAGATTTCGGCATAGAGCGAACTCGTCGCCATCACCGGCGCATGGGCGGCATAGAGATCGATCAGGCGGCCGTCGCCGGGGCTGGTCTGGAACAGCAGGCTCGGGCCTCGCGTGCCGCGCGCCTCCACATTCACCACCGCGCCGACGCGCGCTCTCAATGCCGGATTCTGCAGGAAGGCGTTGGCGCCGAGCAGGCCTGCTTCTTCGCCATCGGTGATCAGCGCCATCACCGGATGCCGGCTCGCGCCGCCGGCCGCCTTCAAGGCGCGGACGGTTTCGAGAATGGTCGCCACGCCTGATTCATCGTCGGAAGCGCCGGGTCCGGCCGGCACAGAATCGTAGTGCGCCAGCATCACGATGGCTTTGCCCTGTCCGGGAACGACGTCCGCGACAATGTCCGTCACCGTGGCGCAGGCGACGAAGGAAAGGCCGCGCCAGGGATTGCAGGTGAAAGCCTGGTAGGTGCGCGCGGGGACGCCCAGCGCGGTGAGTTCCTTGAGGATGCGTCCGCGCACCGCCGCATTCTCGGCGCTCGAAACAGGATGCGGCTTCTCCGGCCCCAGCACGCGCGCCAGCACGTGCTCCGCATTTCGAACGGAAAAGCAGCTGGCGCAGGCTGTCACCGGTAAAATTTCTCCGTGCGGCTCGTTCGCCCACAAGCACAGGAACCACACGCCCAACGCCACCAGGCCGAGAATCCACGCGCGCGCGATCGCCATAGCCGTTCCCCCTCCGCCGGTCAGCCATGCGAAAGCGCCGCTGGCCGGACTGCCGGTGTTTGCTTTAGCCTCGTCCGCTCAAAGAGAGAAGTCGAATCGATGCGTTTGTCCGCGCCTTTCCCCGTGCTGTTCTTCGCCAGCGCCGCGCACGGCATGCATCACATCCTGCTGACTCTCTATCTCACGCTGGTGCTGGTGCTCTCGCCGGCCTGGCACCTGCCCTACAACGACCTCATCGCGCTGTGGACGCTCGGCGCGATGCTGGTGGGATTGGGCGCGCCCTTCGCCGGCTGGCTCGCCGACCGCATCGGCGAGACCAAGGTGCTGGTGCTGTGCTTTCTGGGGCTTGGTACGTCCAGCATCCTCTGCGGGCTCGCGCAAAACACCTGGCAGCTCGAAGCCGCGCTGGCGCTCTTGGGATTGTCCGGCTCCATCTATCATCCGGTGGGATTTTCCTGGGTGGTGAAACATGCGGCCGCGCGCGGCCGCGCCATTGCCGTCACCGGCGTCGCGGGCAGCATCGGCGTCGCGCTGGGCCCGATCGTGGCCGCGGGCCTTGCCTCGTTGTGGAGTTGGCGTGCCGCCTTCATCCTGCCGGGCGCGATCACCATCGGGCTCGGCGCTTCGTTGCTCGCCTTCCATCTTGCGGGACGCATTCTCGACCGCGATGAGGATCACGCGCCTCCGTCGCACACGCCGTCGCGCGCCGACATGACGCGCGCCTTCGCCGTGATGGCCTTCACCATGACCGCCACGCTCGTCGTCTACTCCGCCTTCGGCACCGCGCTGCCCAAGCTGGTGCAGGCGAGCATCGGAGCCGGCCGCGGCGGACTGTTCGCCGTCGGATTGATCGCCGGCGCCATCCAGCTGCTCGGCGCCTCCGCGCAGTTCGTCGGCGGACATCTCGCCGATCGCGGCCAAGCCAAGCGGACTTATCTGCTCGCCTTCCTGGCGCTCGCGGCGATGTTCCCGCTGGTCGCCTTCACGCAAGGCTGGGGCGTGGCAGCCGCCGCCATCGCCGTCGTCTTTCTCTTCGAATCCATCGCGCCGGTGGAGACGATGTTCCTGGCGCGCTATACGCCGGCGGCGCGGCGCGGTTTGGTGTTCGGCGTGCGTTACGGTCTGGCGACAGTGGGAACTCCGCTCGGCGTCTGGCTGGTGGCGCGGCTCTACAGTCCGGCGGCGCAGTTCACCTATCTTTTGACGGCGCTCGGCGCGCTTTCCCTCGCCGCGCTGGCGGTTGCCTATTTCCTGCCGTCGGATCGGGTGCGCGAAGCGGCGGCAACGCCCTGACTTCGCGGCATTACTCCTCTATACTTGCCGAGCATTTTGGGGGTCGCGCCGATGATGCACGCACATTGTTCGCGAGTCTTGCTCGTGTTCGCATCGGCACTGGTGCTCGGCGCGGCATCCGCGCAGGCGGCGATGGTCGTTTCGGGTGATCCAACGAAGAACGTCTCCTGCGCGGCGGGTGTCTGCACGGCGACCGCGCGCTTCGCGGTGCTGAACGCCGGCGAGCTCACCGACATGCTGGCCTCCTCGGACCTCACGCTTCAGAGCGGCGTCCTGGCCAGGGACATCATCCTCAGGACTGCGTTCTCCTGGACCGGCACCAATCGGCTGACGCTCGATTCCCGCCGCTCCATCATCGTGAGCGAGCCAATGACGGTGGCAGGCCCCGGCGCCTTGACCTTGAACACCCACGGCCGCGGCAAAGCTCTCTCCTTCGTGAGCAACGGCCGCATCGCCTTCTGGGATACGAGCAGCAGCCTGATCATCGACGCCAGGAGCTACAAACTGGCGAACAGTCTGTCCTCGCTTGCCGGCAACATCGCCGCCGATCCGGAGGGCCGTCACGCCCTCGCCAACAATTACGACGCGAGCGTGGATGGAATCTACGGCGACTCGCCGATCGGGGCGGCGTTCAACGGCACCGTCGAGGGCCTGGGCAACACCATCTCCAATCTCACCATCCGGGGCGGCCGCCGCAACTTTCCAATCGGCCTGTTTGCTGAAGTCTATTTTAACGGCGTCGTCAGGGATCTCGCGTTGATCGATGAAACAGTCGACGGGCTTTTCGGCAGCTCGGTCGGCGGCGTCACCGGCGACAACCTCGGCCTCATCTCACACGTCTTCGTGCGGGGAACGATGTCCGGCGGCGGCGACAGCACCGTGGGAGGTCTGGTCGGCGCCAACGAAGGCACCGTCCTGTCATCGCACAGTGCCGGCAGGGTGGAAGCAAGATACGGCAGCCAGGTGGGCGGCCTGATCGGCTTTCAGATCGTCGCGTCCTTCTTCGGACAGACCATCGCCTCGCATTCCACCGCCAAGGTGGTCTCCCGCGGCGGCGATTCCTATGCCGGCGGCCTCATCGGCCTGCAGGTTGGTCCGGTCACCCAATCCTGGGCGAGCGGCGAGGTGATCGTCGGTGACGACGACGGCAACGACAATCCGCCCACTTCGGCCGGCGGGCTGGTGGGCTATTTCTTCGCCGACCATCCGGGCTCCGGCACCATCGCCAACAGCTACGCGACCGGCGCCGTCCATGCCGGCCTGCGCAGCCATGTCGGCGGCCTGGTCGGCCACACTTTCGCGCTGAGGAAATCCGACGGGCCCATCGTCGACTCGTATTCCACCGGCGCGGTCACCGGCGGCGCGGACAGCATTCTCGGCGGCCTGATCGGCTTTGAGTCGACGAAGGCCAATACCGACACGTACTGGGATCTCGACACCAGCGGCATTTCCGATCCCAGCCGCGGCGCCGGCAACTTCCCCAACGATCCGGGCATCACGGGCCTGAGCGATGCGCAGCTGAAATCCGCCTTGCCCGCCGGCTTCGATCCTTCCACCTGGGCCCAGAACCCGAGCATCAACGGCGGCTTCCCCTATCTCATCGCCAATCCGCCGCACCAGGAGCGATCATGACCACGTCCCGCATCTGCAAGATCCTCGTCTCCACTGTGCTTGTGTCTTGCGCGGCGATCGGCTGCGCGCAGGCGGCGCTGGTGATATCCAGCAACGCGACGAAGAATGTCGCCTGCTCCGCCGGTGTGTGCACCGCGACCGCGAAGTTCGCCGTCATGAATGCGGGCGACCTGACGAGCATGTTGGCGTCTTCCGACGTCACGCTTGTCAGCGGGAGCGAGGCCAAGGACATCGAATCGAAAGTGGCCTTCTCCTGGGCCAGCGCGCACCGCCTGACTCTCGATGCCTATCGCTCCATCGCCTTCGACAAACTGGTGACGGTCGCGGGCACCGGCGCGCTGACGCTGACGACGAATGATGGCGGCGCCGGCGGGACGCTGTCGTTCGCGCCGGCGGGACGCGTCGTCTTCTGGGATCTGTCCAGCAGCCTCGTCATAAATGGCTCGAGCTATGCGCTGGTGGGCGACATCGCCACGCTGGCCGCCGACATCGCCTCCAACCCCTCCGGCCGCTACGCGCTGGCCAACAATTATGACGCCACCCCAGACGGCACGTATACGACCTCTCCAATCGGCTTGCTGTACGGAACCTTCGAAGGCCTCGGCAACAAGATTTTCAAGCTGACGATAATTATCGCTCACAAGAACCAGTCGGTGAATTTGGGTTTCTTCTCCGGTCTTGGCACGAACAGCGTGGTTGAAAACCTGAGCTTGACCAGTGTCAAAATCGTCAATGGCGCCGAGCGCTGGAACGGCATTCTCACGCCTGTCAATGGGGGACTCATAGCCCGCGTCCATGTGGGGGGACGCGTGGTTACGGGATTCGCCAGCATCACTGGCGGGCTGGTGGGCTCCAACTCGGGCACCATCTTGTCTTCAGACTCGGTCGGCTTTGTGCAGTCGAAGAACGCCAGCATGTTGGGTGGACTGGTCGGTATCCAGTGGAGCGGCCAAATCTCCGGATCGCATTCGACGGCCGATGTCAGCGAACTGACGGTTCCCGGCTCGGGCTTCTTGGACCAGACATACATTGGCGGGCTTGTCGGGCGCTTGAGAGGTTCGCTTGACCAGTCCTGGGC
>DATCOJ010000062.1:0-1802 GCA_036564785.1 Rhizomicrobium sp.
GGCAAGCGCAGGCGCCAGCGCGTCGGGCTCGCTGACATCGGCGGATTGCTCGAGATGGTCGCGGGCGCTGTTGGAGAGCTTGCGGTGGTCGATGAAAATCGTGGGGCGGCCATCCTTCGGCACCAGCGCGTAGGATAGCGGCAGCGGCGTATGCGATACATCGGCGCCGCGGATGTTGAAGGTCCAAGCCACCGCGTGCGAGTCCGACAGCACCAGCGCATCGACGCCGAGATTTGCGATCTCGAGGCGGATGCGCCCGAGCTTTTCGGTTTCCGCTTCGCCGGACAATGCCGCGCCATGAATGGCGACGGGTCCGAGCGGTGGCGCGGGACGTTCGGTCCACACCGAATCCAGCGGGTTGCTGTCAACAGCGATCAGTTCCGCGCCCGCCTTGGTGCAGGCCGCGGCGAGCCGTTCCGCTGCTGCCGAAGTGTGCAGCCAGGGATCAAATCCCAGGCGGTCGCCGGGCTTCAGGTGCGACGCCAGCCAGCTTTCGGGCGGCGGGTCGACCAGCGGCGCGATGCCCCATACCTTGGTATCGACCTGCTTGGCGGCCTGCAGCGTGTAGCGGCCATCGACAAACACGGCGGCCTGCTGCGTCAGCACGATCGCGAGGCCGGCGGAGCCGGTGAAGCCGGTCAGCCATGCCAGCCGTTCTTCGGACGGCGCGACATATTCGTTTTGCTGCTGATCGGCGCGCGGAATCACAAACCCGGTCAGTTTCCGCCGCACCAGTTCGTCGCGAAACGCGGCCAGTCGCGCCGTCAGCGCCACGCCGCCCTCGGGTTCGTCGAATGTCTGGAACAGCGCTTCGAACATCGGGACTACCTTAAGATCAAGTGGACAAGCCGGCAACGCGGCGCCGATCGCCGCAATTTGGCATAATTTATGCTACAATAATCCCGCCGGCGTTAGACCTGACGGAATGGCTTGACGTCACAACGGTTGAGCGAACGGGTTTTGGGAGTTCCGGAGTGTGCCAACTCATTGACGAGGGGATGCACCATGCCAGCCTTTAGCTTTGAGAAGATTTCGCCGCCGGCCCCCCGCGATCCGATTCAGCCGCTTGTCAGCATGGCTCCCAATGTCCGCAAGCCACGCGGCGTCATTGTCCAGATCATGGACCGCTTCGTCGAGGCGCGCCTGCGGCGGACGCTGCGCGATCCGGCGGACGCCGATGGCGATGGGCCTGCGGATCAAGCCTGATGCCTGTTTTCAGCCGTCATTGCGAGGAGCGCAAGCGACGAAGCAATCCATGCTTCCGCCTGCCGCGCCATGGATTGATTCGCTTGCGCTCGCAATGAAGGAGACAACTGTAGCCCGGATGCAGCGCAGCGAAATCCGGGGCCGTCTCTCCCGCGCTGCGATTCCCGGATTGCGCTGCGCTCCATCCGGGCTACGCTTTGTTGATGCGAACCGGTATCCGCTTCGCGGCAAAACCCTTCAGCCGGCGTTGCGCAGCAGCAGGCTGCTCCAGCCCTCGATCCTGAGATGCCGAAGGGGAACTAGCCCGTGCGCGCGATAGGTTGCTATGACGCCGGTGGTCTGATGCGTCAGCAGGCCGGACAGGATCACCAGCGCCGAGGGAGCCAGATGCGGCACCATCGGCATCGCCAGTTGCCGCAGCGGATTGGCGAGGATGTTGGCCAGCACCAGGTCGAACGGGCCGCGTTGCCGGAACGGCGCTGCCGCGAAGCCGGTGGCGCGGATCACCTGCACGCGATGTCCGCTTTGGTTGAGACGGGCGTTGTCGCGGGCGGCGCGCACCGCGGCGGGATCGATGTCGCTCGCCAGCACTGCGC
>DATCOJ010000063.1:0-30693 GCA_036564785.1 Rhizomicrobium sp.
GGCTTGTGCAGGCTGCGCCGCGCAAGCGCCGCCTGCAATCTCGACCCGACGATTCTCCCGGGCGTGTCCGCCGGCCGCGGCTGCGAGCTGCGCATCTCCACCGCGGCCGGCGGCTGCGGGCCTGTCACCTGGGGATGGTTCCGACCGGTGATCCTGTTGCCGAAGGCCGCCGCGTTCTGGCCGCGTGAGCGCCTGCGTGCGGTGCTGCTGCACGAATTCGCGCACGTCCAGCGGCGCGACAGCCTGGCGCAACTGCTCTCGCACATCGTCTGCGCGCTCTATTGGCCCAATCCGCTGGTGTGGATGGGCGCGCGCCGGCTGCGCCGCGAGGCGGAGATCGCCGCCGACGACGCGGTGCTGAATTCCGGCGTCCGGCCTTCCGTCTATGCCGGAGAACTGCTGCAGCTGGACGCCGAGTTTCGCGGACCCGCCTTCTCCAACGTCCCGCTCTCCATGGCCGCGCCGTCGGCTCTGGAGGCGCGCGTCAAATCCGTTCTGGCTCCAACCCAAATCCGCTCGGGAGTAACGTCGATGGATGTTCTGAAAATCGCCGGTCTCGGCATCGCCGCCGCCGCCATGTTCGTGCTCGCCCGCCCCTCGCTGGCGCAGGATGCACCGCCGGCGCCTGCCATGGAGGCGACGATGGCCACGCCGCCCGTCCCGCCGGCACCGGATGCCCCGCCTGCTCCGCCTGCTCCTCCAGCGCCGCCCACCGACATGGCGCCGCCACCGCCACCGCCAGCCCTGCCGCCGATTCCTCCATCGGCACAGGTGAATGCGGATCAGGACGACGAAGCCGCAGACGCCGACAACGATCAAGACGTCGACAACGATCGAGACAGCGACAACGCCCAGGACAACGACAACGACGAGGTCACCATCATCCATTCGAAGAACGGCCACGTCGTCGAGAAGCGCACCCTTCGCGCGCGCGACATCAAGAAGCTGCGCGCCATCGTCGCTCAGGCGCGGCGCGAGGCCCACGCGGCGCTCGAGCGGGCCAGGCCCGAAATCCGCCGCGCCATGAGCGAGGCTCACATGAACCGCAAGGCGATGGATGCGCTGAAGGATGCGCGGCCGCAGATCGACGCGGCGATCGCCAAAGTCGCACCCGAGATCGACAAGGCGCTGGCCCAAGCCCGCGCCGAACTCGCCAGAGCCGACGTCGACTCCAAGATCAAAATCCGCGTCGACGAGGCACTGAAACGCGCCGAGATTCACATCAAGCTTCGCGAAGAGCGCATGAAGGCAGGCGCCGCAACCGACCGCGTCATGCAAACCGACCGGCACGACGAGAGCGACGGCCCGAGCTCGTCCGAGGAAAACTGATCGCGGCGACGGATTCAGTTCAGGCGCTATTCCGGGCCGATGCGGCTCAGCACTTGTCGTGGCCCCACAGCGTGCCTTTGGCGCCTTCCTTCTGGTGCTCCTGGCGCTCACCGAGGCCGCTCAGGAAGGTGAGGCCGGTATCGTCCTCGATCTGTGAGATGGGAAAGACATACTCCTCGAGCTTGTGTCCCTTGACGTCCTGGTTGGGGAGCTCCAGCGCCACGGCCTGATTTTCATCGGGATCGTAGACGATCTTGAAATACTTCTTCGGCACCAGCACCCGGTGCGCGTCGGCGGCTTTCTTCACCTGGTCGTTCTGAGCGGGCTTGGGCAGCCGCAAGGTGGCGTCGCCATAGACGGGCCCCGTGATCACATAGAGCTCGGGGCGCCCGCATTGAATCCACTGGCGCACCTTCTTTTCCAGCTGGCCCCACAGACCGCCATTGAGCGAACCCAGCTGGGGCGACATGTTGGTGAAATAGAAGCTCTCATTGGTCGCCGCCTGGCTGTAGGCGAAGTCTGCGTTCGGCGCCTGGTGGCCCCGCTGATAGGTCGTCTGCCCCTTGTAGTCGGCGTCGACGGAACTGAGACCCGGCTGCGCCTTCTTCAGGTCGGGATCTTCCTTGAACGTCGCTTTCTTCCGGTCTCCGGGCCCGGTGAAATTCGACGCCGTCAGATGCTCGATCGCCCAATCGGGATTGCGGGTCTCGAGGTTGAACGACACGGCGTATCCCATGCGGCACAACAGCACCTGATGGGAATTGGCCTCATCGGAATTTTCGATCGGGAGTCCCACCGCGCCATAGCGGGCCAGGCATTTGGCATCCGGCTTGGGCAGCGCCGGAGTCTCCGCCGCCGCCGCGCAAGCCAAGGACGGCGCCGCCAACCAACCGAGCAGCACGAAGCAGGCGACGCGCCGCATCAGGCTTGGCCCGGCGGCGGAGGAGGAACGGTCTGCGGGCTCGCCGGTCTTGCCGCGGAAAGCGGCGCCACCGCGGGACGGCCGGCGGCGATGGCGCTCTTCTGCACGCCGGCGGTGATGGTCTTGGAGGCGACATAGCCGGTGCCGCTGATGCCGAGCAGGTAGAGAACGCTTTGCGGAATTTCCACGAAGGCGCCGGATTCGATCGACAACATCAAAAACAGGCCGGCAATGATGAAGGTGAAGACCAGGAACTGGAAGCGCGAGATGCTGGCCTTGCCGTTGTCCGGCTCGGAGATCAGCCAGGAAACGTCGATCTTGTCGGTGGCGATCTTGTAGGCCACCACGAGCCCGATCGCGAGAAAGATGAGCGCGACCACGGCGCCAATGATGAAAGCGATATCGGCCCAAATCGGCATGGCAATCCCCCTTTGACGGCGCTTCAGTTGCGCAGTGTTCGACCCAGTTTTCCCGACAGATAGATGACGTGGCTGCCGGCGAAGAGCAGCAGCAGGTTTTGCGGCACTTCTGGCAGCGCTTTGAGCGGCGCCGTCCCATGCATCTGCGACAGGACCTGCAGCGCGTAAGCCAAAACCGCGAAAAGGATGCCCACGATGAACTGGACGCGCTCGGGCGGCGTATCGCCCCGGTCGCGGCCTTCAACGTCCTGCGCCAGCAGGCCGCTGACATTGATGCCGCCGTTCAGCAGCCGATAAAGAATCGGCACGACGAGCGCGCCCAGCCAAAACAAAAGGCCGTAGCGCAGCAAGTCGACGGCAAGATGTCCGTTCATGCGTGCAAGTGTTTCCGGTCGCGATTCCTGGGGTCAATGGCCAATGGCGCAGATAGCGGTGGATAGTTTTGCGGGCACCTGCATCCTTGCATCAGGCCATCGGGTCGAACGAGCCGCTGCAACATGGTAGAGTCGGAGCGGATTTTTCGGGGATAGAGTCATGCTCAAAGTCATCGTCGGCCTCGCGGCCCTGTTGTTCGCGACCGCCGCTTCGGCCGCGCCGGAGCAACTGAGGCCGGTCGTTCCGGAGGCGGACGGCTACATCGTCATCCCCGAGGCGGCGATGAAGCCTGATCCTGCCATGCGCTACCGGATGGTGTTCGATGCCCGCAAGGGTGCGGAGAAGCCGGCGGAGCTGGCCCCGGCCATCAATCTGGCCGCCTCCGAACTCAACACCTTCGTCGCCGCCAAGGTGCCGGCGAGCCATTACAAGATCGCCGTGGTGTTCCACGGCCGCGTCGACGACGCGCTGCTCGACAACGCGCACTACAAGGCGAAGTACAACGTCGACAATCCCAACCTCAAGCCGCTCGCCGAAATGCGCAAGGCGGGCGTCGAACTCTATGTCTGCGGCGAGCAGCTCATCGCCGACGGCGTCGATTTCAAATGGCTGACGCCGGACGTGACGGTAGCGGCGGACGGACTTCTGGCGCTCACCGTCTTTCAGAACAAGGGTTATGCCGTTCTCACCTTCTAAGGGATGCTCGCGATGATCGAAGCCAGCTGCCATTGCGGCGCGGTGCGGATCGAGGTTCCCTCGGCGCCGGAGACCGTCAAGTCGTGCAACTGCTCCATCTGCCGGCGCTCTGGCGCGCTGTTGGCCTATTATTCGCCGCGCGAGGTGCGCGTGATTCCGGCTTCGGGCGCCACCGACATCTATATGTGGGGCGATCGCGAGATCGAATTCCACCGCTGCAAGGTCTGCGGCAACTTCACCCACTGGTCGGGCATCGACAAGGCCCTTGACCGCATGGGGGTGAACGCGCGGCTGATGGCGCCGGAAGTTCTCGCCGCCGCCCGCGTGATCAAATTCGACGGCGCCGATACCTGGACAGAGATCGAGTCCTAGGACCTTCTGAAAATCGGAAACTGGGGCGCACGATGAAGGTCCTGATCTTTGCTTTTTGCGCTGTGATTGCGCTCGGGTGTGAACAGGCCCCGGCGGACGTTTGGCAGCCTTCTCCGGGCCAAATGCCGATATGGCCGAATGGGGCGCCCGATGCGAAGCCCGCTCCGAAGCCGGAAAGCGTGGTGCCCGTCAGCCATCTCGTCGCCGGGCGCCCCTGGATGGCGGTCTTGAACGTCTCGCGGCCGACCATGACGGTCTATTCGCCAGCTGCGAAGAACACCGGTGCCGCGGTCGTGGTCCTGCCCGGCGGCGGCTTCGAAGTGCTGGCGATCGACCTCGAAGGCACCGAAGTCTGCGACTGGCTGACGTCCAAGGGCATCACCTGTGTCCTGTTGAAGTATCGCGTGCCCAGCGAGCCTTATGATTGGCACTGCGATTGCCGCCCTGACGGCCTCGCGCCATCGACGCGGTCATTGGAAGATTTGCAGAGAACCATGGGACTGGTGCGCCGTCACGCCAGGCAATGGCATATCGATCCGCACAAGATCGGCGTGCTCGGGTTTTCGGCGGGCGGATATCTCGCGGCGGAAATCAGCACGAAATACCGGCAACGCCTGTACGCGCCGCTGGATGACGCCGACAAGGAAAGCGCCCGCCCGGATTTTGCCGTGCTCGTCTATCCGGGACATCTGGCGCCGGACAAGACGGATAGCGTCGCTCTGAATCCGAATGTTCCGGTCACCAGCGAAACGCCGCCCACATTCCTGGTGCAGGCAGAGAACGACAAAGTGGACGGCGTGAACCAATCACTGGCCTACTACGCGGCCCTGCAGAAGGCCGGCGTGCCGGTGGAGATGCATCTGTACGCAGAAGGCGGGCACGCCTTCGGCTTGCGCCCAACCGCGCTTGCGATCACGCGTTGGCCGGCACTGGCGGAAAAATGGCTGCACACCATCGGCATCCTCTCCGGCGACGAACGCCCGGAATAGGAATGGCCGAATGACTCAACGCGCTATTGGTGCCGGCGCCGGCGGCTTGGAATTTTCGGCCGCGGCATTTGCGGGAGACTCGTCTCCGTAAACCCAGGCTCTGAAGGTGGCCGAGAGATCGCGACCGCTCGCGGCTTCGAACGCCCTTTCGAGGTCCAATGCTGTCACGCTCCGCCCGGCATTGGCCCGCGTGTAGCGGCGCAGGCCCTGCCAGAACAGGTCATCGCCGAGCTGTGAGCGCAAGGCATCCAGGAAGATCATGGACTTGCCATAAGCGATCCGGCGCTTGGCCTTCAGCGAGGGGTAGGTTCCTTTCCAGCTCAACGGCTCGTCCTGACCGGCCGTCTTGGCGGCATCCCAGGCCGTCTTCGCCACGGCCATTTCGCTGTCGTATGCCGCGCGCCCCCAGCGCTGCTCCTTGTATGCGGCCGTCATGAAGCCTGCCATGCCTTCGTTCAGCCAGAGCTCCGTCCAGTCGGAACAGGTCAGCAGGTTTCCCCACCACTGGTGCGCCAGCTCGTGCGCCACCATCCCATCTTCCTGCGGATTGGACAAAATGGGCTCGACGGATCCTTTCTCGATCATCGACAGTGCGGCATCTTCCTGGTCGCCGTTTCGATCGACCAGCACCTGGGTATAGGACGCTTCCGGAAGCTTCATACCGGCTTTGGCTTCGTAGAAGGCGATCATGCGCGCCGTGTCGGCGAACATGACCTGCACGCGCTGGGGCGTTTCGCCGGCATAGAGAACCGACAAGGAAGGACGACCCGGAAGGTCCGCCCGTGCGTAGTGGCCGGCCGCGAAACCGTAGAGATAGCTGGGGTAAGGACGGTCCTCCTGCCAACGCCAGGTTTCCAGGCCGCTGCCCGCCGGCGCGCGCGAAACGAGCTTTCCAGGTGCTGCGGCGTCCATGCCTGCCGGCAAGGTCAGGGCAAACCGAAGTGTCGCCCGGTCGCCCGGCCCGTCAACGTCGCAGAACATCACCTCGCAGGTGAAGTAACCCGTGTGGATTTCATCCGGCGTGAAAACGACATCGCGCTTGGGCGAGCCCGCGAAGCTCATCGCCAGAGTCGCTTCCTCTCCTTTGCGCAGGCGTCGCGGCAGATGGAAAATGCGCCGATTGCTGTCGCTGGTGATGGTGACGCCTGCTTGACCGTCCAGGGTGGCACTCACGGCCAGCGAATTCGCGGTAAGCGATAAGGCCACCATGTCATCGGACAGGCTTTGAAATCGGAGATACTCGACGCCGGAAACCACGCCCGTGGCGAAGTCAGGTTTGAGGCGAATGTCATAGGACACGGATTTGAAGGCGGGAGCGGCGGGAGCAGGTCCGGGCAACGATCCCACCGCCAGAACGAGCGCGATTGCGACCGTCGATGTCATAGCGAGGCTCTCCACGAACGCATCTCACCGCTGCGCCAACTGGATCATCCCACGGACGGCGGCTACAAGTCGCCTTGAATAAATAGGCGGCAAACCTGCAGATAGATCGCTCGCCTTGCGCTAGATTTCCCGCTCCCCGCTATCGGCCGGATCGGCCTCGCCTCCAACGAATTCCAGCAGGTCGCCCGGCTGGCATTTGAGCTCGCGGCAGAGAGCTTCCAGCGTGGTGAAGCGGATGGCGCGGGCCTTGTTGGTCTTGAGGATCGAAAGATTGGCGAGGGTGATGCCGATGCGATCGGCCAGTTCGGTCAGGCTGATCTGGCGCTCCGACATCACCCGGTCGAGATTGAGTTTGATCGACATGGTTCAGACCGTCAGGTCGTTTTCGCGCTGCAGAGCCAGTCCCTGGCGGAACACTTCGGCCAGCGCCAGCACCAGCAGGCCGGAGAAGAACGCCCAGTCGAATCGAACTCGGAACCAATGGCCGTGATCGACGGAGGGCGGCAGATGCACCGGCGTTCCGGAAATCGCGATCTGCGTGTGCTGGGTCAGATAGGCGTACATCGCGTGCGCGAACCAGCTCTCGCCGGCGGCGGAGACGAGCGAAAAGACGATCAGCGCTGCGCCGACGATCTGCACCAGCCGCACGCTTTGCGGCGTGAAGCTGTCGCCCCGCCCGACGTTGCGGAACAGCCGGCGCAGCACTTCGAACAGCGCGGTAAAGAAGAGGGCATCGATGAGAAGCAGCGGCAGGCCGTATCGCTTGAGCAGCGCGATGATTCCAGACGGCTTGTCGACCTCCACGGTGACGTTGCCGTTGAAGGCCCGCGCATTGAGGACCGGCTCCTGACCGCTTGCCTCCGGCTGCAGCGCCAGCGTGGCGGGCTGCCCCATGAAGTCGCCGTGGACGGGGCCGAAATGGGCGCCGGGCGGCAGGCTGGGATCAATCAGCATGACCGCCACCAGGCCCACCGCGGCGAGGGCCGTTAGAACGGCAAGAACCGTGAAAGCCCAGCGGAACAGCTTGGGCAAAATGCGGGTCATCGAGCATCTCCTTTGACTCTTATCGGTAAACGATATATCGTTTTTCGATAAAATCAAGAGGGTCTTTCAAAATGCAGCCGAACGCCCGGGCATCCTTGGGAGACGCCCGCGTTCACCGCCGCGGCTGTCCTCCCGGCCTCTTGTTACCTGCAGTCATGTTTTCGATTCGCAGCGTCATGTCCCCTGGAATCGCCGCCCCTATCTAGGAGGGATGACGGGGACCGGCCGCACTCCCGGGCCGCTCGTCGAGGAAGGCTGTGAAATGACAATTCTCTATGTGAGCCCGGAAGCTCCCGCATTGGTCCGCTATGGCGCAGACGCCCTGCTGGCGACTCATATTGGCGGCGGGGCCATCGGAATTGTCTCCGGTTTCGTCGCCTTGCTGTCCGGCAAAGGCGAGCGCCTGCATCGCATGGCCGGAACCGTGTTTTTTGCCGCCATGCTCGCCATGGCAACGATCGGGGCAACGGTTTCGCCATTCCTGCCGACGGGCTTTCTCCAGGAGACGCCGAATGTCATCGCGGGCGTGATGGCCTTCTATCTCGTCCTCACCGGATGGATGGCGGTGCAGCGCCAAGACGGCAGCATCGGGCGCGTCGAAATCGGAGGCTTCCTCGTCGCGCTCACGGTTTGCGCGGCCGGCGCGATCTTCATCACCCTCGCCGCCAACAGCCCCACCGGGACCATCGGCAAAACGCCGCCGCAGGCCTTCTATGTCTTCACCCTGGTTGGCGCGATCGCGGCGGCCAGCGACCTCAAGGTGATTCTGAAGGGCGGCATATCGGGTGCGCCGCGCATCGCACGTCACTTGTGGCGCATGTGCGCCGGGCTGACGCTCGCCTCGGGCTCCTTCTTCCTGGGACAGCAGAAATTCCTGCCCCCTTCCTTGCACAACTCGCCGCTACTCTTTCTGCCCGTGCTGGCTCCGCTGGCGGTGATGGCCTTCTGGCTGATCCGCGTTCGCCTCACCAACTGGTTCAGAAGCGAGCCGGCCGCAGTCTAGGAAAACCGATCCGCGTCCGTTACAGGAGAGATCATGAAACGGTTCTCGATCGCAGCGTTCCTGGCGGTCCTTGGCGTCGCGCCGGCACTCGCCGCCGACGACGTCATGGCCGGATTCTACGGCAACACGGCGGTCGCCACTGGCGGACCGGCGGAGATTCACGCCCACTATCGCGCCGACCACACGTTCGATTTCGTCGCTTCGATGATGCTCATGAGCCGTACCTTCAAGGGCACTTGGGCGCTGGACGGCAAGGGCAATATCTGCCGGACCTTTATCGGCGACGTGCCGCCGGGCACCACCAATCCGAACTGCGTACCGGTCTCGGCGCGCAAGGTCGGGGACACCTGGAAGTCGCAGGACGGCACGCGCACCATCACCTTGAAGGCAGGCATTCTGTAGCCGCACGGCTACCGATTCGCGGCGTCCGCCCCGCGCAGGATTTGCAGTCCGGCAGGTCACCGACGCATGCATCATTATCTCTTGAAACAAACTGTTCCGATTGCGGCGGAGTCTTGTCGAAAACCTGTTCAGGCGCCCGAAGTTCTGTTACAAACAAAGCGTCGGAGAGGCGGCCAACTCGCAGTTTTGCGCACAGCCAATGCGAGAGCGGAGGAGAAGAATGATGCATCGTTATCTGACTGCAGGCGTCCTGTCGGGCTTCATTGCGCTCGGCCTGGCGTCAGTCGCCAACGCGCAAGCGCCGCGCGTCGAGCGTTCCGGAAACACCTATCACATCGCGGCTTGCGGCATGGTCGTCGGACACGTGGCCCGCTGTCATGCGCGTATCGTGACCGACCAGACGGGCAAGATCAAATTCTCGCCCGCGGGAAAGCCGCCGGTCTCCGGCTACAGCCCCGCCAATCTGCGCGATGCCTACAAGATCACCGGCTCGGGCAGCTCGTCCACCATTGTCGCGATCGTGGACGCCTATGGCTACAACAATGCGGAATCTGATCTCGGCGTCTATCGCGCGCAGTTCGGCCTGCCCGCCTGCACCACCGCCAACGGCTGCTTCAAGAAGCTGAACCAGAGCGGACAGCAGGGCAACTACCCGCCGCAGAACACCGGCTGGGCGCAGGAATCCGCGCTCGACCTCGACATGGCGAGCGCCATGTGTCCCAACTGCAAGATCTACCTGATCGAGGGCACCTCGGCGACGTTCGCCAATCTCGCGGCGGCGGAGAACACGGCTGCGGCGCAAGGCGCCCACGCCATCAGCAACTCCTATGGCGGCGGTGAATCCGGCTCGCAGAGTTACGAGTCGGCGTACAACCATCCCGGCATCGCCGTGACGGTGAGCTCGGGCGACAGCGGCTACGGCGTGGAATTCCCCGCCTCCTCGCCACACGTGACCGCGGTGGGCGGCACGCATCTGGTGACGGCCGGCAACAGCCGCGGCTGGACGGAGACCGTGTGGTCGGGCGCGGGCAGCGGCTGCAGCACGATCTACGCCAAGCCCAGCTGGCAGACCGACAGCGGCTGCTCGCGGCGCACCGTGGCCGACGTTTCCGCGGTGGCCGACCCGAACACCGGCGTTGCGGTCTATGGACCGACCAGCCGCAATCGCTCGGGCTGGCTCGTCTTCGGCGGCACCAGCGTGGCAGCGCCTCTGATCGCCGGTGTCTATGGCGTCAATGGCGGTTCGGTGAACTACGGCAGCGATCCCTATGCGAACACCTCGGCGCTGTTCGACGTCACCTCCGGCAGCAACGGCAGCTGCGGCGGCTCGTATCTGTGCACCGGCAAGGTCGGCTATGACGGCCCGACGGGGCTCGGCACGCCGAACGGCTCGAGCGCGTTCTGAGGCTCCAAGCCTGAGTTGAGATTTGTGAATCGTCCCGGGCGGGAACCCTCGCCCGGGACGAATTCTTTCAGCGGGCCGGCTCGCACGAGCGGAACGCGCCTCAAGCCGACTGCTTCCGAGGCTTGACGCAATCTGCTAGAAGGCCAATCCGCACAAGGGGCATCAAGGGAGGGACTCAATGTCACGATTTTCAAGCGGCGGCATTCTGGCGGCGCTGATCGCGCTCGCCATGGCGCCAAACGCCAATGCGCAGACGACACGCGTGGAGCGCTCCGGCAACACCTATCACAAAGCTGCCTGCGCTCCCGTGGTGGGAGATGCGGCGCGCTGCCATGCCCATGTGGTGACCGACCGCGCCGGGCATCTGATCGAAGGCCGCTTCCCGCCCATCAGCGGCTATGCGCCGGCCGACTTGCGCGACGCCTACAAGATCTCCGCCACGGGCACTTCCTCGACCATCGTCGCCATCGTGGACGCCTTCGGCTACGACAATGCCGAGGCCGACCTCGCCGTCTATCGCGCGCAATGGGGATTGCCCGCCTGCACCACCGACAATGGCTGCTTCAAGAAGCTCAACCAGAAGGGCCAGCACAAGAACTATCCGCCGCAGGACATCGGCTGGGCCGAGGAATCCGCACTCGATCTCGACATGGCGAGCGCCATGTGCCCGAACTGCACGCTCTATCTTGTCGAAGCCGACAGCAATTCCTTCACCCATCTGGGACGGGCGGTGGACACCGCCGCCAGGCTCGGCGCCCACGTCATCAGCAACAGTTATGGCGGCGGCGAGCATCGCGGCACCCGCGACAAGCTTCACTACTACGACCATCCGGGCATCGCGGTCCTGGCCAGCACCGGCGATTCCGGCTTCGGCGCGCAGTCTCCCGCCGACATGCCGACCGTAATCGCGGTGGGCGGCACTCATCTGGTGCGCGACACCAGCGACCGCGGCTGGGGCGAGACGGTGTGGCACGGCGCCGGCAGCGGCTGCAGCCGCTTCCTCGACAAGCCGGTGTGGCAGGCGGACAAGGGCTGCCACAAGCGCACCATCGGCGACGTGTCGGCGGACGCGGATCCGGCGACTGGCGTTGCGGTGTACGGCCCCAATTCGTCCGGCATTTCGACCTGGCTGAAATTCGGCGGCACCAGCGTATCGGCACCGTTGGTCGGCGGCATTTTCGGTGCCAATGGCGGCGCAGTGGATGCGGCCAGCACCATCTATGCCGATCCGGGCGAGCTGTTCGACGTCACCTCCGGCAACAACGGCACCTGCGACCCGGCGTACCTTTGCACCGGTGAAGTCGGCTACGACGGGCCCACCGGCCTGGGCACGCCGAACGGCATCGGCGCCTTCGGCAACTGACGTTCGGCAAAGGAATCGGTCCGGGCGAGAACCCTCGTCCGGACCGATTTTTTTCGGTGCGTCGCTCGAATGCGATCAGCTGGTCGGGCGTCCGCTGCCGGCCGGTGTCATCGAAGCGCCCGGCGCGGCGCCGGCCGGAGTCATCGGCACTTCGAAGGCGTGCGGATACTTGTTCATCGCCCCCGTTCCCGCATCGATGGCCACCCCAACCACGCCGCCGATTATGAGATTGCCCAAGGTCCAGCCCGCGAAATCGGCCGGGATGGTGGCAGTCGCCGTCTGAAAGCCCGGCTTGCTGCACTGGATGGCCATGTCGTGCCGGCTCTTCTTGACCGCGACGGTCCCCGGCGTGGTGACCGTCCACTCGCCGCGCGAATTCGAAAGCGTGCAGTTCGCCCCCGTGGTCGGCGGCGAAGTGATGGCGATGGATTCAGTCTGGCCTTCCATGATGGAAGCGCAGCCGGACAAGGCCACGCCGAGCGCGGCCACGGCCGCGAGTGCTGACGATTTCATGATGTTTCCCCTAAGCCCAGTTGGAGCGCAGAGAGTAGTCGCCGGGCCAATGCAGGGCAACTCCCGGCCGCAGATTCTCCAGACCGGGGCAAGCAATCACGGCCTGTTCCCGGACCATACGTAGATTTACCTATTGGACGGCCCTGCGAATCGGGGACAAATCCAAGGCGCCGCTCGCGCCGCGGGCGATGAGCGTTTAGGTTTGTCGATCATGCACCCGTCCGCGGCCTTGGTGAGCGGCGGAGCATCCCCGGGGGCCGGTCATGCATCTCGATCCCTTGCTGTTGTCGCGGCTGCAGTTCGTCTGGGTGGTCGCCTTCCACATCCTCTTACCGGCCTTCACCGTCGGCATCGCCTCCTACATCGCGCTGCTCGAGGGGCTCAACTTCTTCACCGGCCGCGACATCTATTTCCGCGTCTCCAATTTCTGGATCCGCATCTTTGCCATCTCCTTCGGCATGGGGGTGGTCTCCGGCATCGTCATGCCGTTCCAGTTCGGCACCAATTGGAGCCGCTTTTCGGACGCCACCGCCAACGTGCTGTCGCCGCTGCTGGCCTATGAAGGTCTGACGGCCTTCTTCCTCGAGGCCGCGTTCCTCGGCGTGCTGCTGTTCGGGCGCAACCTGGTGCCGCGCTGGGCGCATTTCGTCGCCGCCCTGATGGTGGCGGGCGGCACGCTGTTCTCCTCCTTCTGGATCCTGGCGACCAACAGCTGGATGCAGACGCCGGCCGGCTACAAAATCGTCGATGGCCGCTTCTTTCCGGCAAGCTGGATGGAAATCATATTCAATCCCTCCTTCCCCTATCGCCTCGCCCACACCGTCGTCGCCTTCTACATCACCACCGGCTTCGTGGTGATTGCGGTGGCCGGCTGGCTGATGCTGCGCAAGCGCTTCGCCGAAGAAGGCAAAGTGATGCTGTCGACCACGTTGTGGCTGCTGACAATTCTGGTGCCGCTGCAGATCCTGCTGGGCGATCTGCACGGGCTGAACACGCTGCGCTATCAGCCGGCGAAGGTGGCGGCGATCGAGGCGCACTGGAACCGCGAGACGCACGCGCCGCTCACCTTGTTCGCGCTGCCGGACGAGAAAGCGGAGAGCAACCGCGCCGCGGTCAATGTTCCCGAGCTCGGCAGTCTCATCCTCACCCATTCGGCGAGCGGCGAGGTGCCCGGCTTGAAGCAATGGCCGGCGGCGGACCGCCCGCCTGTCGCCATCACCTTCTTCGCCTTCCGCATCATGGTGGGCGTGGGCCTCCTGATGCTGGCCGTGGTGCTCGTCGGTTTGATCCTGCGCCTGTCGCGACGCCTCTACAGCTCCGATTGGTACCTGCGCGCCTGCCTGTGGGCGGGACCCCTCGGCTTCATCGCCGTGCTGGCCGGCTGGACCACCACCGAAGTGGGCCGCCAGCCCTGGACGGTCTACGGCCTGATGCGCACGGCGGATTCCGTCTCGCCGTCGCTAACCGGCTGGGACGTGGTGCTGTCGCTGCTGGGCTATATGGCGGTGTACCTGATCCTGTTTCCCGCGGGCGCCCTGATGATGGCGCGGGTGGTGCGCACCGGCCCCATCGCGGTATCCGAACGAACGCCGGTGGAAAGCGGGCGGCCTGAAGGTCCCGTCACCGCCATTCCGGGAGCCGCGCCATGAGCATCGATTTCGTGCCGCTGTGGACCGCTATCCTCGCCGCCGGCGTGTTCCTCTACGTGCTGCTGGACGGCTTCGACCTCGGCGTCGGCATCCTCTATCGCTTCGCGCCCGACACCAATGCGCGCAACCTGCTGATGAACTCCATCGCCCCGGTGTGGGACGGCAACGAGACCTGGCTGGTGCTGGGCGGCGTGGCGCTGCTGGCGGCCTTCCCGCTCGCTTTCGCCATCATCATGCCGGCGGTCTATTTCCCGGTGGCGATCATGCTGCTGGCGCTCGCCTTCCGCGGCGTCGCCTTCGAGTTCCGCTTCCGCGATACCGAGCGGCGCACCTTCTGGGACCATGCCTTCACCAACGGCTCGCTGGTGGCGACCTTCGCGCAGGGCATCGTGCTCGGCGCTTTTATCCAGGGCTTCCAGGTGGAGGGGCGTCACTTCACCGGCAGCTCGCTCGACTGCTTCACGCCGTTCTCGCTGTTCACCGGCGCGGCGCTGGTGTTCGGCTACGGCTTGTTGGGGGCCGGCTGGCTGATCCTCAAGACGGAAGGCGAGCTGCAGAGCCTGGCGCGGCGCTGGGGCCGCTGGTGCTTCCTCGGCACCCTGATCGCGGTCGGCATCGTCAGCCTGTGGACGCCGCTGATGGACCATGAGATCGCGCAGCGCTGGTTTGCCTGGCCCAACATCCTGTTCCTGGCGCCGGTGCCGGTGGTGACCGCGCTGCTGGCGTGGCTGGAATGGCGCTCGCTGAACAATCCGCAGGCCGAGTTCGCGCCGTTCCTGTGGGCGATCCTGCTGTTCGTGATGTCCTATCTCGGCATCGCCATCAGCCTGTGGCCGATGATTGTGCCGCACCGCTATACGTTGTGGCAGGCCGCCTCATCGCCCGACACCCAGGCCTTCATGCTGGTGGGAACGGTGTTCCTGCTGCCGGTGATCCTGATGTACACGGCGTGGTCTTATTGGGTGTTCCGCGGCAAGGTGAAGGCCGATATCGGCTACCACTGATTTCGCGTTATACTCCTGAGCATGGCGGAAGCGAGGAACGTCCTCATCACCGGTGCGGCGAAGCGGCTGGGCCGCGCCATCGCGCTCGACCTGGCGCGCCACGGCTGGAACGTCGCCATCCATCATCACAGCTCGGAACGCGAAGCACGCGTGACCGCGGATGACGCCCGCGCGGCCGGCGCGCGCACCGCACTGATCAAGGCCGATCTGTCGCGCGAGGAGGAAACGGCGGAGATCGTTCCGCAGGCGGCGAAGGAATTGGGACCGCTGACGGCACTCATCAACTCGGCGTCCGTGTTCCAGAACGACAAATGGTACAGCGCCGACCGCGCCTCGTGGGACGCGCATCTGAACGTCAATCTGCGCGCGCCGCTGGTGCTGAGCCAGGGCTTCGCCAGGCAGCTGCCGCGCGAGGCGGACGGCGCCATCGTCAACCTGCTCGACCAGCGGCTGTTCCGCCCCGGTCCGGATTTTCTCTCCTACGGCGTCAGCCGCGCCGGGCTTCACTGGCTGACCACCACGCTGGCGCAGGCGCTGGCGCCGCGCATCCGCGTCAACGCCGTGGCGCCAGGACCCACGCTCAAGGCCGCGCGCCAAAGCGCGGCGCATTTCGAGCGCGAGCGCAAGGCGACGCTGCTCGGCCGCGGCTCCGATCCACAGGACATCTGCGACGCCGTGCGCTACCTTCTGGACGCGCGCGCCGTGACCGGACAAACCATCGCGGTCGACGGCGGCCAGCACCTGTTCGTGCCGGCGAGCGAGGGGGAGTGATGAAGATCGCCGATTCGGCCGATGCGGTGCGCCATGTGTTCATCCGCAACCTCGAAGTGCTGGCGCATATCGGCGTGCACGGTCACGAGCGCGGCAAGCCGCAGCCGGTGCGCATCAATGTCGATCTCGCGGTGGAAGATTCGGCGAAGCTCGAAGACCGGCTGGAGAACGTGGTCGACTACGAAGCCATCACGGCAAAGATCCGCACCATCGTGGCGGCCGGCCATATCAATCTCGCCGAGACCCTGGCCGAGCGCATCGCCCAATCCTGCTTCGAGGATCAGCGGGTGAAGCGCGCGCGGGTGCGGGTGGAGAAGCTGCATGCGCTGCCCGGCGCGGAGGCTGGCGGCGTGGAAATCGAGCGCGCGCGGAGCGATTGACCCAAGGCGCCGCCACACCGGTTTTTGACTTGCGCCTGGCCGCCTTTCCCGGGAAGAGTTGCCGCCAGCACCATCCCCGGGGGTTCCGTGAGCCAAGGCATGACCACAGCGGAGTCCGCTGACACGTCCGAGCGCGCCAAGCGCGACACCCGCTTCCTCGGCCATCCCGTCGGGCTTGGCTGGCTGTCGGCCTCCGAATTCTGGGAGCGCTTTTCCTATTACGGCATGCAGACGCTGCTGGTGCTCTATCTCACCCACTACCTGCTGCAGCCCGGCCAGATCGAGCAGGTGTGGGGCTTCGATGGGTTCCGGCGGTTCCTCGGCTGGCTCTACGGCGCACAGTCGACGATGGCGCTGGCTTCCAACACGGCGCAGCTCTATGCCGCGCTGGTCTACGTGACGCCGCTGGCCGGCGGCTTTCTCGCCGACCGCCTGATCGGGCGCACCACCACCGTCACCCTCGGCGCCACACTGATGGTCATCGGCACCTTCCTGCTGGCGCTCAATTCGACCTTCCTGCTGGCGCTCATGCTGCTGTTGTTCGGCGTGGGCTGCTTCAAGGGCAATATCGCCAGCCAGGTGGGCGACCTCTACCGCATCGACGATCCGCGCCGCGCCGACGGATTCCAGATCTACTTCCTGGGCATCCAGCTGGCGGTGATCATCTCGCCCTTCGTCTGCGGCACCTTGGGGCAGCGGGTCGACTGGCATCTGGGATTCGTCGCCGCCGGCGTGGGCATGGTGCTCGGCTTGGCCATCTACCTCACCGGCCGGCGCACCTTCCCGCCGGAGCCGCTGCGCAAGAAGGGCGACCATGTCGAGCGGCCACCGCTCACCGCGCGCGACTGGAAGGCGGTGATCCTGCTGGTGGCGCTGCTGCCGGTGCTGGCGCTCTCCATCGTCGGCAATCAGGAGATTTTCGACGCCTATCTGGTGTGGGGCGAGAAGGCGTTCCAGACGGTGTTCTTCGGCTTCAACATGCCGATCACCTGGCTGGTCTCGCTCGACGCCTTCGTCAGCACCGTCACCATGATCGGCGTAATCGCCTTCTGGCGCTGGTACGGCAGGCATTGGAAAGAGCCCGACGAGATCACCAAGATCGTCATCGGCGTGGCGATCAGCGCGACGGGGCCGCTGGTGCTGGCCGGTTGCGCGGCGGTGGCGAAGTCCACGGGCCATCCGGTGCCGCTCTATTGGGCGCTGGGCTTCCACATCCTGAACGATGTCGGCTTCGCCAACGTGCTGCCGGTGGGACTGGCGCTCTATTCGCGCGCCGCGCCGAAAGGCCTCGGCGGCATCATGATCGCCGTCTACTACCTGCACCTGTTCTTGGGCAACCTGCTGACCGGCTATCTGGGTGGGTTGCTTGGAACCATGCCCGACGCCACGTTCTGGCTGATGCATGTGGCGCTGATGGCGATCTCCGCCGCGATCCTTCTCGTCGTCCGCATTGCCTTCGCCCATCTGGTAGCGCCGACCAAGGCGGACGTTCAGAGTCCGAACGGATAGGTCTCCGGCGCCGCCGCGCGGTTCCGGCAAAACAGAACGGCCGGGCGCCAAACCGGCACCCGGCCGTTTTCGGTGTCAAACGCGCGTCGTCAGCAGGTCACGTTGAGATGAAAGCGGTAGTCGGCAGGCGTCAAAGTCGCGGTCAGGAAGGTGGCGACGAAGACGCCATTGGCGACGCCCTTGCGGCGCTGCACCACGATGAACCCCGGCACAACTTTGCTTTGCGCCTTGTGGCCGGCGATGGTCGCCGTGTAGGCGCACTTGCCCACGCCGCTGTTGAAGTCCACCTCATATTGGCCCTTGGCGAGATGCAGAGCGGCGGAGACGTTGCGGCCGCGTTCCAGTTTGCCGCTTGCGCCAATCACGGCCCAGCCGCCTTGGCCGGCGGGCTCCTGACCGTCGGCGGCGTTCGCGGTCGAGCCGGCAGCCGCCGGCGGCTGTTCATCGCTTGCGGCGATTGCAGGAATTGCGGCGAGCGCCAGGCACGCGGCGGCGCCGAACAAAGCATTGCGATGCATGACTATCTCCTCGATCCCTTCGACAGCCGCACGAGACCCCGGTTGCCGTTCGTCTCTGCAAGCAATCGGCAAGAGTAGCGTTCCGTCACAATGAAAATCGCGGTTAGCGAATGCCTAACCGCGAAGTTACAGCCCAATCGAAGCAAGTGCCGTCGCGCGGGAGATTTCCGGCTTTGCGCGAGGCCGAAGGGCCGCCTATATGCTGACGTCATGGCCGATCGCCAATCGAGGAGCGAAAGCGAGGCGGCGCCGCTGAAGGGGCCGGCGCGCATCGCTGCATACCTGAAGACCCTGCCCGACGCGCCCGGCGTCTACCGCATGATGGATGCGGCAGGCGCGGTGCTCTATGTCGGCAAGGCCAGGAGCCTGAAGAAGCGGGTGACGGCCTACGCCAAATCCGGCGGCCATACCGAGCGGATCGCGCGGATGATCGCCGAGACGGCGGAGATGCTCTTCATCACCACGGCGTCCGAGATCGAGGCGCTGCTGCTGGAATCCAACCTGATCAAGCGGCTGAAGCCGCGCTACAATGTCTCCTACCGCGACGACAAATCCTTCCCCAACATCCTGCTGCGCGAGGACCACCAATTTCCGCAGCTGTTGAAGCATCGCGGCGCCAAATCGACCAAGGGAATCTATTTCGGACCCTTCGCCAGCGCCGGCGCGGTCAACCGCACGCTCAACACCTTGCAGCGCGCCTTCCTGCTGCGCTCCTGCTCGGATTCGGTGTTCGAATCGCGGACCCGCCCGTGCCTCTTGTTCCAGATCAAGCGCTGCAGCGCGCCCTGCACCCAGCGCATCGACCAGGCCGGCTACGGCGAGCTGGTGCGCGAGGCGGAGCTGTTCCTCAACGGCAAGAGCCGTGCGGTGCAGGACATTCTGGCCAAGGACATGAATGCGGCCTCCGAAGCGCTCGATTTCGAGCGGGCGGCGCGCTACCGCGACCGCATCCGCGCCATGAGCCACATCCAGCTGCACCAGGGGATCAACCCGACCACCTTCGCGGAGGCCGATGTGTTCGCCGCCTTCAGCCAGGGCGGCGAAACCTGCATCCAGGTGTTCTTCTTCCGCGCCGGGCAGAACTGGGGCAACCGTCCCTACTTCCCGCGCCACCCCCGCGAGCTCTCGGTCGAGGAGGTGCTCGAATCCTTCGTCGGCCAGTTCTACGACGAGCGCGAGGCGCCCAAGCTGATCCTGCTGTCGCATGAGATCCCAAACGGCGCGCTGCTCGCCGAGGCGCTGTCCACACGGCAGAATTTCAAGGTCGAAATCGCGGTGCCGCAGCGGGGCGAGAAGCGCGAAATCATGGACATGGCGCTGCAGAACGCGCGCGAGCAACTCGGCCGCCGCCTCGCGGAGAACTCCGCGCAGCGCGAATTGCTGGAGGGCGTGGCCGACGCCTTCGGGCTGGAGGCGCCGCCGCGCCGCATCGAGGTCTACGACAACTCCCACATTTCGGGCACCAATGCGCTCGGCGCCATGATCGTGGCAGGGCCGGACGGCTTCGAGAAAGGTGAGTACCGCAAATTCAACATCAAGTCGGCGGAACTCGTGCCCGGCGACGACTACGCCATGATGCGCGAGGTGCTGACGCGCCGCTTCTCGCGCCTCATCAAGGAGAACGAAGCGGACGAAGCCAAGGCCAAATGGCCGAACGTGGTCTTGATCGACGGCGGACCGGGACAGCTGGCGATCGCCTGCCAGGTGTTCGCCGATCTGGGCGTGGAGGACGTGGCGCTGGTCGCCATTTCCAAGGGTCCGGACCGCGATGCCGGCCGCGAGCATTTCTACCTGCCCAAGCGCGAGGCCTTCCGGCTCGATCCCAAGAGCCCGGTGCTCTACTACCTGCAACGCCTGCGCGATGAGGCGCACCGATTCGCCATCGGCAGCCACCGCAAGAAGCGCTCCAAGGCGATCGGGGCCAATCCGCTGGACGAAATCGCGGGGGTGGGCTCCAGCCGCAAGCGGGCGCTGCTGCAGCATTTCGGCTCGGCGCGGGCGGTGGCCGGGGCGAGCCTCACCGATCTGGAATCGGTCGGCGGCGTCAGCCGGACGCTGGCAAAAAAAATCTACGACTTCTTCCACGCTGGCGGCTGAGCGGGTGTTACACTAGACTCCATGTTTCGGCTGCCGAACATCATTACCGTCGGGCGAATCGCTCTCGTACCGGTCTTCGCCCTCACCTTCGCCCTGCCCGGCACGGCGGCGCGGCTCACCGCCTTCGTCATCTTCTGCATCGCGGGCCTCAGCGACGCTTTCGACGGCCTGGCGGCGCGCAAGCTCAACGCCGGGAGCGATTTCGGCCGCATGCTCGATCCCATCGCCGACAAGATCCTGGTGGCGGTGGCGCTGATGATGCTGGTGGCGGAAGGCAACATCCAGCAGTTCAATCTCGATCTCACGCCTGGCTCCGGCCTGCGCAGCCTGCTCAAGCTGGTGCCGGCGCTGGTGATCCTGGCGCGCGAAATTCTCGTTTCGGGCCTGCGCGAATTCCTGGCCGGCGCCGCGGTGAGCATTCCCGTCACCGCCGTGGCCAAGGCCAAGACCACAATCCAGATGATCGCAATCGGCGCCATGATCCTCGATCCGCTGGCGTGGCAGTGGCTGCCGGGCCCCCTCGGCCTGACCTATAGCAGCATCGCCTATGGCGGGCTGTGGCTGGCCGCGGCGCTGACGGTCGCGACCGGTTATGCCTATTTCCGCGCCGGGCTCGCCCATCTGCATCCGAAACGTGCGCGGGCAGCCGAGCGCCGCGCCGGAGAGACCGCGTGACCTTGCTCTATTTCGCCTGGGTCCGGCAGAAGATCGGGCGCAGCGAGGAACGGCTGGTTCTCCCGGAAGGCGTTCGCACGGTGGGCGATTTGCTGGCGCATCTCGGCGCCCGCGGCGGCGGCTATGGCGAAGCCTTCGCCGATACGTCGCGGCTGCGCGCGGCCCTCAACCAGGCACATGTCGGCCTCGACGCCGTTGTGCGCGACGAGGATGAAGTCGCCTTCTTTCCGCCGGTGACCGGGGGATGAGCGCGCGCATTCAAGTGCAGACCGACGACTTCGACGCCGGAGCCGAAATCGCGACGCTGGCAGAGGCCTCCGGCGGAGTCGGCGCGGTGGCGAGTTTCGTCGGCGTGGTGCGCAGCACAGACGGCGTCACCTCCATGACCCTGGAGCATTATCCCGGCATGACCGAGCGGGAGATCGCGCATCATGTCGCGGAGGCGCAGGCGCGCTGGCCGCTGCTCGGCCTCACCGTCATCCATCGTATCGGCAAACTCGCGGTCGGCGACGCCATCGTGTTGGTCGCCGCGGCTTCGGCGCATCGCCAAGCCGCCTTCGCGGCATGTGAATTCCTGGTCGACTACCTGAAGACCCGCGCGCCGTTCTGGAAGCTGGAGGAGCGCGGCGGCAACACCGATTGGGTCTCAGCCCGCGCCGAAGACGACGACGCAGCCGAGCGCTGGCGACGATAGAAGGGGCGAGCTCAGGCGACCTGCCGAACGATGCGCGCCAGCGCCGCGTTCTCTTCCGAGCCTGAGAGGGCTTCGATGATCTCGCGCGGCTCGCTGGCGGCGCTGCGCGACAATTGGAGCAGCAGCCGGCAGAGCTGGTACTTGAACAGGAACAGCCGGATCGCGCGCGGGCTTGCGCGGCGGCCGCTTTGCGACAGGCATTTGGCGACCTGCTCGCGCAACAGCGCAATCTCGCTGTCGACGAAACGCAGCGCCGAGCCGGAAAGCTTCGGCATTTCCTGAGTCGTGGACGTTTCGCCGGTAAACGCAGCGCCTTCGCCCCGGATGTGCTTTGGCGCCTTGTTTTCCCGCGGCAGTTGCGGACGCGGCGTAGACGGCTCACCTTCTTGCGCTTCGGGCTCCGGCACTCGCGCGACGAAGCGCTCCATCAGATCGCTCACCTCCTCCGGGGTCAGCGCCGGCAGCCGCAAATGGCACGCGAACAGCTTCTCGACATGTTCCTGCACGATGCCTTCCGCCGTAAAGTCGCCAGACTCCTTTTTTATGAGCTCGGAGAACTTGGTCAGGATGGCGTTCTTCAGGATGTCTTCGTCGACCAGCATCACGACCTGGACGCGCTTCTCAATCTCGTCGTCCTCAAGCAGGAGCTTGACCGCTTCGGCGATCTCGATCACCTCCGAGGGGCTGCAACGATCGAGGTCGTCGACGACGAGCAAAACCCTGTCCGGCCCGTCGGCGGCAGCGCGCAGGACGGCGAAGACCAGCACGACGAGCGAGCCCCAGACTGCGAAGCCCGCGGCATACAGCAACGCGTCCGCGGACGGCACGGCCATCATACGCCACAGCCATAACGCGGCGAACGCGGCGAGGCCGATCAAGCTCAAGCCCAGGGCGCCATTCGAGACCCGATCGGCCGGCGCCTCGGCGTCGTGGGCGACGAACGTGTGCTCGCGCGGCGACGGGATCCAGCTGACCAGCAGCGCACGAAGATCGTCGCCTACGAGCGCCTGCGGGCCGAGACGTTCGGCATGGCGCCCAAGCGTGGCATAGCGCGCGGTGAAGGCATGAACCGCTTCGAGCCCGCGCTCCGCCGTTCCCGATCCTACGATAAGGCCGCCCAGTCCCAGCGCGCTGACGCCGATCGCGAAGACTTGCCATAGCGGTTCGCGGACCGGAACGACGAACAGGCCGAGCAGCAGCATGTCGAGCATGAGCAGCCAATAGCCGCGGCGCGCGACGCCGGTCTGCACCGCCAGACGAAACTTCTCGCGCAGCTTCGCGTGCATCGCGGGACGCGCAATCGACTGATAGAGGAACACCCAGGATTCCGGCGGGCGGCGATATTTCCAGGCGCTATACCAGACGACCTTGTAGTGGAGCTGGTCGAAATCGTCGCCTTCGACGCGATAGCCGCGGGCCGCCATCGCCATCTCGTATTGCTTCGGGTCCTCGAGCAAGGGCGTCAGCCGCCGCACCAGCCGCGTCTTGCCGATGCCCCACGGCCCGAAGAGACCGAAGCAGAACTCGCCGATCGCCGTGCGGAAGATCGTCGCAAGTGTCGTCGCATAGACATCGACGCTCGACGAAAGCTGAGCAGGATCGTCGGGATCACGGTCTATGTGGGTGCGCAGATCGGGTCGGGCTGGCTCCGCAGCTGGCGTCGATTCGTTAGTCGGTCGCCGCGCGTCATCGGCGACTGGTGTCACAGCATCATCGTCGTCGCCGACCGGGTATGGTAACAGGCTGCCTGGAGAGATGTCGATTCTGCGCAGTCTCCCCTGCAGCGCAGCCGAACGGTAGTGCAGCACCGAGTACAGCAAATCCATGGCGCCGATAATCGGCGGAAGCCAACTCTCCACAGCAAGACGCAGGGATTCGCTTGGCACAACCCGGCGGGCTTCCTTCTTTTCACGCACATTGGTCGGCAAGGATTCGGTCACGTAGTATTCGCGGATGAGCCGTTCCAGCTGATGCCGGTGCGGTTCAATGTTTCTGAGATGATATCGCGTGAAGCGGCGCAGTTCGGCCCTGTCCGCCGAAACATCCACCAGGACATGGCCTTCCTTCATCATTGTAGCCGCGGCCAGGAAGATGCCGGTGCACGAGACCTCGTAATTTCGATCGCGCTTTCGCGTCGCCAGAACGGATGCCCATTCCACCAGTGAGGCGGCCAACGGCGTCAGCGTGTGCTCGGCGAACAGCGCACGCATTTCCGCCGAGCTGAGCGACGGCATTGCCGGTTCGCCGCCACCCTTCATCCCGCCAGCCTCTGACATGCTTCCCCCGCCAGATCCCAAGCTCAGCTTAGAGTTGCGGCAGCTAAGCGCAAGAGACGCTTTAGAGCCTGACCTCGCTCACGGAGGCGCGGACTTCGGCCGCGTAAGCGTTCATCATCGCCTCGCACATCTGGCCCGGGGCGAAATTCCAGCGCCCGATCTGGCGCACCGGCGTCACTTCCGCCGCGGTGCCGGTGAGGAAGCATTCGGAGAAACCTTCCAGCTCGTCCGGCTGGATATGACGCTCGATCACCGGAATCTGCCGCGCCCGCGCCAGCGCCATCACCGAGCGCCGCGTGATGCCGTCGAGGAAGCAGTCGGGCGTCGGCGTGTAGAGCTTGCCGTCGCCCACGAAGAACACGTTGGCGCCGGTCGCCTCCGCCACGTAGCCGCGATAGTCGAACATGATGGCGTCGTGAAAGCCGTCGGCTTCCGCCTGGTGCTTGGCGAGCGTGCAGATCATGTAGAGCCCGGCCGCTTTGGACTTGGTCGGGGCGGTGTCCGGCGCCGGCCGTTTCCAGTCGGAAATCGTCAGGCGGATGCCCTTGAGCTTCTCGGCCGGCGAGAAATACGAGGGCCAGCGCCAGACCGCGATGGCGATGTGGACGCTGGAATGCGGCGCCGCAACGCTCATCTGCTCGCTGCCGCGAAACACCACCGGCCGCACGTAGCCGTCCTCGATATTCTGGACCCGCGCCGCCTCGTAGCAGGCGTCACTGATCTGCTGCTCGGTGAAGGGAATGGTCATCCCGAGGATGCGGGCCGATTCGAACAGCCGCGCGGTGTGCTCCGCGAGCTTGTAGATGCGTCCCGAATAGATGCGCTCCCCCTCGAAGCAGCTGGAGGCATAGTGCAGCCCGTGGGTCAGCACATGGGTCTTGGCCTCGCGCCAGGGCACCAGCTTGCCGTCGTACCAGAGCGAGCCGTCGCGGTCGTCGAAGGGGATGATGTCTGCCATAGTATCCTCTGGTAAACGCGCGAGACCGCCGGATGAGGGCGGCTTGCCTCATCCCGCGCCCGAAGTTAGGACTGTCGCATGCCCAAATCCGCAGCAAGACCTGCCGGGTCTGCCTTATATCTTCGGGATGAAGAGCTTAGGCAAGGCGTCCGACTCCTGTTCCTGGCCTACCTCGATCTCTTCGACCGCGGGGGCGAGGCGCCGGCCGCGGCCAGGCTGGGCAGCGCCCACCGGCGCGCGCTTTATTTCATCGGGCGGCGACCCGGGATTTCCGTGGCCGAACTGCTGGAAATCCTGAAGATCACCAAGCAAAGCCTGGGCCGTGTGATCAGTGAGCTGATCTGCAAGGGTCTCGTGGAACGCAAGCCTGGCCTGCGCGACCGGCGCACGCGCCAACTCAAGCTGACCGCCAAGGGCGCGGCCATGGATCAGGCCATCTGGAAGATGCAGCGGCCGCTGATCGCGCGGGCTTGCCGCCGCGCCGGCGCCGAGGCGAGCGCGGGCTTCCATCGCGTGTTGCGGGCGCTGGCGGGCGAGCCGGACGCCGACAAGCGGAAGCTGCCGTGAACGCCGGCGCGCCCGGCGTCGAGAGCCCGCATCTGCTGGTGGTCGATGACGACGAGCGGCTGCGCGCCCTGCTGCAGCGCTATCTCTCGCAGAACGGATTCCGGGTGAGCGCGGCGGCGGACGCGGCCGAGGCGCGCACGCTGATGAAGAGCATGGCCTTCGATCTCCTGATCGTGGACGTGATGATGCCGGGCGAGACGGGGCTCGATCTCACCCGTTCGGTGCGCGGCCAGTCGCAGGTGCCGATCCTCATCCTGACGGCGCGTGGCGAGCCGGAGGACCGCATCGCCGGGCTCGAGCACGGCGCCGACGATTATCTGCCCAAGCCATTTGAGCCGCGCGAACTGGTGCTGCGCTGCGGCGCGCTGCTCAGGCGCGCTGCGCCGCCGGTGCAAGCCCATCGCGAAGTGAAGATGGGCGAAGCGGTGTTCGATCCCGATCGCGGCGAACTGCGGCGCAAGGGCAAGCCGGTGCGGCTGACCAGTTCGGAATCCGCACTGCTGAAACTGTTCGCCGCCAATGCGGGACGGCCGTTCTCGCGCACCGATCTGTGCACCCGTCTCGGCGTGGCGCTGGAGCGCTCCATCGACGTGCAGGTGACGCGGCTCCGGCGCAAGATCGAGGAGGATCCCAAGCTGCCGCTTTACATCCAGACCGTGCGCGGCGTGGGCTATGTGCTCGTGCCGGACCGGGTGGACTGATCATGAAGGGCCTGCATCCGTTTCGCGCGCTGAAGCGGACCATGCCGCGGGGCCTGTTCGGCCGCTCGCTGATCATCATCGTGGCGCCGGTGGTGATCCTGCAGGGCATCGTCACCTACATTTTCTTCGAGCGGCATTACGACATCATGGTGGCGCGTATGGGCCGCAACGTGGCCGCCGACGTAGCCTTCCTGGTGAATCTGGAGGAGACCCATCCCGCCGGTCCCGAACGCAAGGCGCTGTTCGATATCGCCTCGCGCACGCTCGGCTACCAGATCGCGGTGCTGCCCGGCGAGCGTCTCGGCCGCCCCTATCGCCATTCCACGCCCAATCTCAAGGACGCGATGACGGCGATCTTCGCCGGTCAGCTGGGTCAGGCGCGGCCGTTCACCTCGCGCGAAATCGGCGACTTCGTCGATCTCAAGGTGCAGGTGAAGGACGGCGTGCTGCGCATGATGATCCCGCGCAAGCGGCTGGTGGCGTCCAATGTCGACATCTTCATCCTGTGGATGGTGGGCTCGTCGCTGGTGCTGCTGGCGGTCGCGATCCTGTTCCTGCGCAACCAGGTGCGGCCCATCGAGCAGCTGGCTCTGGCGTCGGAAAGCTTCGGCAAGGGCCGCGCGGTGCCCGACTTCAAGCCCTATGGCGCCACCGAAGTGCGCCGCGCCGCGCAGGCCTTCCTCACCATGCGCGACCGCATCGAGCGCTACGTCACCCAGCGCACCGAAATGCTGGCCAGCGTCAGCCACGACCTGAAGACGCCGCTCACCCGGCTCAAACTGGAACTCGCCATGATGGCCGACAGCGCCGACGTCAGCGCGCTGCAGGAGGACGTGGCCGAGATGGAGCATATGCTGGACGAATATCTCGACTTCGCGCGCGGCGAAGGCGGCGAGGATTCGCAAGTGTCCGACCTTGCCTCCATCGTCAACGAAGCGGCAGCGGCGGCGGGCCGCGCGCGCCGCGCCGGACCAGAGCGCCTGAAAGTGGAGACCGAATCCGGCATCAGCCTGTCGGTGAAGCGCAATGCGCTCAAACGCTGCACCACCAACCTGATCGACAATGCGCTGAAGCACGGCGCCCATGTCGGCGTGGCGCTCAGGCGCAACGGCCATCATGTCGAGATCGTGGTGGACGACGATGGCCCTGGTATTCCCGAGGAGCGGCGCGAGGAAGCCTTCCGCCCGTTCCATCGGCTCGACCAGGGCCGCAATCTGCAGAAGGGCGGCTCGGGTCTCGGCCTTGCCATTGCGCGGGACATTGCGCGCGCCCATGGCGGCGAGTTGATCCTGGACGAAAGCGCGCTCGGCGGCCTCCGCGCCGCCATCCGCCTGCCGGTTTAGTCGTCGTCGGATTTCGTGCGCCGCCCGCCGAACAGGTTTTCCGTGCGGCGGAGGTCCTGGTCGAGGCGGGCCATGGTCTTGCTCAAGGTCTTGTCGTCCTCGAGCCAGACGGGAATGGCGCGCGCGAGGATGCCCGCCAGCGCCAGCGCGCGAAGGGGAAGTGCTGGACCCGTATCGGCTTCCGCCAGCACGAACAGCCAGTTCGCCGCCGCCACCAACTCGGCGCGGGCGGCAATCAAGGTCAGTGGATCGCGCTTCAGCCCGTCATAGAGCGAGCGCACGGCGCGCTTGTGCGGCGCCAGCAGCTCGAACCAGGTGAGCGAAACATCGAGCAGGCGGTCGCGTGCATCCTCGGAGCCGGGATCGCGGCGGTAGCGTTTGGCGATGTCGGTGCTGACGCTCGTCAGGATCAGGCCCAGCAAGGCCGGCTTGTTTGGCGCTGTGGTTTGCAGCGAGGCAAGCGGCTGCTTGGCCGCCTTGGCGACTTCGGCCATCGTCAACTCGGACCACGGCTTTTTCGCCAGCAGCTTCAGCGCGGCCTGCGCGAGCTGGGTTTCGGGATCGGCCTTTGCCATGCGCGCAGCATCGCGTACCGCGGCGTCCGGCTCAAGCGGTCACGGTCCCGCCAGCGTCCAGATGTGGCCGGCGGGATCGGCGATGCGGCAGCGCCGGCCGCCTTCGGTCGACGGCTGGATGGCTTCGACGATCCGGCCGCCGGCGGCTCGCGCGCGTTCGATGGCCGGCTCCAGTTCGGGCACGTCGATCCAGAAACCCACCGAGGTGCCGCCCAGCGCCGCAGGACTCTTCACCCCGATGGCCTCCATCGCGGGATACTCATCGGCCAGGAACAGCGACTGCCGGCCGATGCGGAATTCGGAATGGCCGATCTTGCCGTTCGCCGGATCGACCCAGCGGCTCACTTCCTCCGCGCCGAGGCCTTTGACGTAGAACTCCATCGCCTTGGCGGCGTCGCCTGCGATCAGATAGATGACGACATCGGGATTGGGCATGGCGGCTCCTTTCGTAGCCGTTCTAGCGCGCGTCCGCGACCCAAGGATTGTAAAAATTTCGCGCTGCCGGAGAGGCGCGAGCAGAAGGTCAGTAGTCGCCTGCCTGGACGGCGTCGAGCTTGCTCTGAAGATAGGCGCGATGTTCGGGCGTCAGGGTCCCGCCGTCTCCGGCTTGGAGCTCCACGCCCTCGTTGCGCAGGTCCATGAGCGCGCGAAGCTTCCGCGTCGACTTCCGATGCGTCGTGTAAGTTCCGCCGTGAAACATCGGGTCCGTCGCCTGGGGCCCAAAGGATTGGGGAACCATGACGATGGCCGTGGCCTCGGCGGGCACGGCCCAGGCGAGGCCGCAAAGCGAGAGCGCGATCATCAGCGTTTTCATTCGGCGGTCCATATTCCAAATGAACCCGAGGCGCCAGTCCTAATTGGACAGCGGCACGTGCTGCAGATAAGGCCCGCGGCGGATTAGATATTCGGAGGGCGTCAGACCGGAGAATTCGCGGAAGTCGCGGATGAAATGCGACTGGTCGAAATAGCCGTGGCGCTCGACCATGTCCCCCCAATCGACCTGCGGCGCCTGAAAGATGCGCAGCAGCACGCGCTGGAAGCGGGTGACGCGCAGATAGAGCTTGGGCGTGAAGCCCACTTCGTCGGCGAAGAGCTTGATCAGCCGCTTGTGGCTGACGCCGGCTTCGGCGGCAAGCCTTGCGACGCTCGCCTTGTGCGGCGCGCGCGCGAAGCTCGCCAGCGCCTCTTCCACCACCGGATGTCGCACGAAGGCGCGCGGCGCGGCCGCGATCAGCGCGCGCTGCAAAATCTCGAACTTGTCCTCCGGCGTGGGCGCCTGCACCAGCCTCTGATGCAGCCGCTCCGCATCGCCGCCCCAGATGTCCGAAAGCGAGATATGCGCGTTCTGGAATTCGCGCGCCGGCGGCTTGAAGAAGGGAAAGGCACCGCCCGCGCGGAACTGCACCCCCATCATGTGCGGCTGATGGGCGTCGATGGCGAAGGCACTGGAATGCGTGCCGCAGAGCGCGATGCCCTTGAGCCGGCTCAGCGCCGCAAAGCGCTCGCCGCCGTACCAGGAAAGCTCGTCGCGCTTGAGATTGACCAGCAGGCCCACGCGGCCCGAGGCCATGATGGTGTCCTTGGCGTGCCCCGGCGCCTCGCCTTCCCAATACCAGAAGTTCTCGATGAAACGATCGAGCGGCGGCGGCGGAACGGCGGTGGCGTAGATTACGGGCATTTTGGCGGCGGCAGCTCTTTTTCGGTGCCCCATGATAGAAGCCAGCGTCGGATTTCTTCGTAGGAAATCACCCGGCCGGACTTTGCATCAGCCAACCCTTCCCGGACTGCGGCGGACAGCGCGGTTCGCTCCGGGTCGCGAGTCTTCAGGACTGCGTTCTGAGTGGTCATGCATCCAGCATAATCCTCTTCGGCCGAAAAGCGCACGGCTGGCCAGAGAGTCTCGCTCAGCCTGCGAGGGTGCGAGCCCGCTTCCGGGCGGCGCGAACGGTGCGCGCGATCAGGGGCTTGAGGCCGTCCGTACCGAGCAGGATTTCGAGCGCCGCTTCGGTGGTGCCGCCGGGACTTGTGACATTGGTGCGAAGCCGTTCCGGCGAAGAGGGATCGGATTTGAGCAGCGCTCCGGAACCGATGACGGTCTGGCGCGCGAGTCTTTGCGCAATGTCGCTCGGCAGGCCCTCACGGCGCGCCGCCTCGGCCAGCGCTTCGGTCAGCAGGAACACGTAGGCCGGGCCGGAGCCGGAGACGGCTGTTACCGTATCGACGTCGCTCTCGCGCTTGACCCAAACGGTTTCTCCGAGCGCGGCCGACAACGACTCGGCCAGCTTGCGGTCTTTGGCGCTCGCGCCCGGCGCGGCATAGAGCGCCGAGATGCCTTCGCCGATGGCGCCCGGAATGTTGGGCATGGCGCGCACGATGCGCGCCTCCCGGCCCCAGGCCTTGCGCATCAGAGCGGTGGTCGTGCCGGCGGCGATGGAGATCATCAGCGCGCCGGACTGCGCGACCGGCGTCAGACGCGGCGCCTCCCTCTTCAGCACCTGCGGCTTCAGCGCAATAACGCAGGCGCGTATATCGGCCGGCGCATCTTCGATTTGTTTCACAAGCGTGACGCCGCGCCGCGCCAGCTTGCGCAACTCAGGCGACGCATTTGGCTCGACAACCACCAGCGGCCCAAGCCCGCGCGCCAGCCAGCCCTTGAGCAGCGCCCCGCCCATGCGGCCGGCCCCCACGAGCAGAATGCTGGCGGACAATTTACCTCCCCCGTGCGGGGAGGTCGCGAGCGCGCGAGCGCGAGCGGGTGGGG
>DATCOJ010000064.1:0-21712 GCA_036564785.1 Rhizomicrobium sp.
GCGCGACCTGGTGCCGGGAAGCGCGTGCATCAGATCGCGCCGCTTGCCTGCAGTGCCTCGATATCGCCGGCCGCGAATCCCCAGGTGGCCAGTGCGCCGGGATTGTCGACGGGACGCGGTGCCCATTGCACTTCCGGCGAGGTGCGGGAGAAGCGCGGCGCCGGTGCCGGCTGGGTGACGCCGTCGATCTCGATGAAGGTCTGGCGAGCGGCATTGTGCGGATGCTTGGGCGCCTCGGCCAGCGACAGCACCGGGGCGTAGCAGACATCCGAGCCGGACAGGATGCCATCCCATTCGTCCCGCGTCTTGCGCTTGACGATCGCGGCCAGCTTCTCCTTGAGCGCCGGCCAGGCTTCGCGATCCATCTGCGCCTCGAAAGCGGGATCGTCGAGTCCCGCCTTCTCCTTGAGCTCGCGATAGAATTGCGGCTCGATGGAACCGAGCGAGATGTATTTGCCGTCGCTGGTTTCGTAGGTGTCGTAGAAATGCGCGCCTGAGTCGAGCATGTTGACGCCGCGCCGGTCGCGCCAGAATCCGGCCGCGCTCATGCCGTAGAACATGGTCATCAGCGAAGCGGCGCCGTCGGTCATCGCGGTGTCCACCACCTGCCCTTTCCCGGAGCGTTTGGCTTCCAGCAGCCCGCAGACCAAACCGAAGGCGAGGTAGAGCGCGCCGCCGCCGAAATCGCCGACCAGGTTGAGCGGCGGTACCGGCTTCTGCCCCGCATTGCCGATGGCATGCAGCGCGCCGGACAGCGCGATGTAGTTGATGTCGTGGCCGGCGGCTTCGGCGAGCGGCCCCGTCTGCCCCCAGCCGGTCATGCGGCCATAGACGAGCTTTCCATTGCGCGCGAGACAGACGTCCGGACCGAGGCCCAAGCGTTCCATCACGCCGGGACGAAAGCCTTCGATCAGCGCGTCGGACTTGTCGATCAGCTTGAGCGCCGCCTCGACTGCTTCGGGTTTCTTGAGATCGAGCGCCACCGTGCGGCGTCCACGCAGATAGATCTCGAATTTCTGCGGTACGCGGCCGCCCTTGCGGTCGATGCGCAACACGTCGGCGCCCATATCCGACAACAGCATCGCGGCGAACGGCCCCGGCCCGATGCCGGCAAACTCCACGATGCGAATTCCTTGCAGAGGACCCATGGAACCCCTCATTTGGTAGCGTCGGCCGCGCAGTCTTACTGATGGATCAGGCGCCGGTAAACACGCTAGGCTCGACCGGCGGAACGGGGGCCGCCCGATGCTCGGCTTGCTTGCGAGACGGCGTTTTCTGAAGGAGGAGGACGAGGACTGGCACCTCGCCACCTGGAAATTTCTGCTCGATAGCTTTGGCGGCTTGGCGAGGCTTCGGTCGTCACCCTTGGTGAACGCCACGCGCCAGTTCTTTCCACCCACCGAATGCACCGGCCACGCCCGCGCCGAACACATCTTCGCCTGCGTTAAGCGGCTGGCCGGAATGGTCGATTGGCCATGCACCTTGCTTGCTCAGCCTGAGCGCATCCGCACCCACGTCGCGGATTACGTGCACCTGAAGGTGGTCGAGAACAATCTGCCGCTCGGCACCTTCATGGCCGACAAGAACGAGGTCACGATCACTTACGATCCCGCGCTTGTCGACAATCCCGCGGTCCTGGTCGCGACACTGGCGCATGAACTGGCGCATTATCTGCTGGCGCGGATACGCGCGGACGTGCCCGGCGGGGAAGAGATGCACGAATTCGCCACCGACATGATGACGGTCCATCTCGGCTTCGGCCTGTTCGGCACCAATCGCGCCTTCGATTTCTCCCAGCATCACGACGGCTTGGGTCATGGCTGGCAATATTCGCGCAGCGGTTATCTGCGCGAGCGAGATTGGGTGTTTGCACTGGCGGTCTTTCTCGCGTTGCGCAGCGAGGACGAGGAGCCGCTCAAGAAACTGCTGAAGCCTCATCTTTACGCCGACCTGCTCGGCGCGGCCCGCTACCTGCGGAAGAAGCCGGAGCTGCTCTCCGAATTGCGCGCAGGGGCCTGATCAGGCCGCGTCGGCGACCACGCGGTTGCGGCCATCGCGCTTGGCGCGGTAGAGCGCCTGGTCGGCGCGGTGCAGCAGCGCCTCGGCGGAATCGCCCGTCCCTTCCGAGCCGGCGATGCCGATGCTGATGGTGACCTTGAGCCGGCCGGGCTCGCGGCTGATGACGAACGGCGTGGTCTCCACGCTCTTGCGCAGGCGCTCGGCCACGGCATAGGCGAAGGCCATGTCGGTGTCCGGCATCACCACCACGAATTCCTCCCCGCCGTAGCGGCAGGCCAGATCGATGCCGCGGACATTGGCGGCGATGCGGCTGGCGAATTCGCGCAGCACCTCGTCGCCGATATCGTGGCCGTAATTGTCGTTGACCGACTTGAAGTAGTCGATGTCCATGATCAGGAAGGCGATCGGCTTGCCCGACTTGTCCGCCCCGGCGATCAGCGTGTCGAGGTGGCGGCTCATGTAGCGGCGATTGTGCAACCCGGTGAGCTGATCGGTGATCGCCATTTCCAGGCTGAGCTGAACGTTGTGGCGCAGGCGGTCGGCATAGCGCTTCTTGCGCAATTGGGTGCGGACGCGCGCCACCAATTCGTTCTTGTCGACGGGACGGGTAAGATAGTCGTTGACGCCCATCTCGAGCGCCTGGGCGAGCTTGCGGCGGTCGCCGTCGCTGACCAGCACCAGGATGGGCACGTTGCGCGCCTCGGGCAGCGAGCGCAGCTGCGAGCACAGCCTGAGGCCGTCGAAGCCGCGCAGGCCGAGGCTGACCACGATCAGATCGTAGTCGCCGCCGCGCACCCGGATCAGCGCCTCCTCGAAACTATCGACCGCAGCCACTTCGTTCTGCGGCTGCAGCGCGGCCGTGAACCAGGCGACCGATTCCGGCCGGTCCTCGATCACCAGGATGCGTCCCGTGGGCGAGGCGTCGATCAGGGTCTGTGCCGGATCCAGCAGCCCCATGCTCTGCCCCGTGGCCTCGCGCATGCGCAGCTCATCGGTCATCAGCTTGAGCCGTACCAGGCTGCGGACGCGGGCGAACAGCGCCGAATCGTCGACCGGCTTGGTGAGGAAATCGTCGGCGCCGGCCTCGAGCCCCGCCACCCGGTCGCTGGGCTGGTCGAGCGCGGTGACCATCACCACGGGCACATGCGCGGATTTGGCATTCTGCTTGATGCGGCGGCAGACCTCGAAGCCGTCCATGCCCGGCATCATCACGTCGAGCAGCACGATGTCCGGCTCGTGCTCCTCCATCCTGGCCAGCGCCTCCAGCCCGTTATAGGCGGTCACCACCTCGAAATACTCGGCGGTGAGCTTGGCCTCGAGCAGCTTGACGTTGGAGAGAATGTCGTCGACGACGAGGACGCGCGCGGTCATGGCGGCTAGCCGATGAAGCGACGCACAGTGTCCAGGAAGCTCGTCACCGAGATCGGCTTCGAGATATAGGCCTCGCAGCCGCCCTGGCGGATCACCTCCTCGTCGCCCTTCATGGCGAAGGCGGTGACCGCGACCACCGGGATCGAGCGCAGGGAGTCGTCCTCCTTGAGCCACTTGGTGACTTCGAGGCCGGAGACTTCGGGAAGCTGGATGTCCATCAGGATCAGGTCGGGGCGATGCTCGCGGGCGATGTCGAGCGCCTCCATGCCGTCCTTGGTCTGCAGGATATTGTAGCCGTGGGCGTCGAGCAGGTCGTGGAAGAGCTTCATGTTGAGCTCATTGTCCTCCACGATCAGGACCGTCTTCGCCTTCGCATCCATGGTATCGTTCTCCAAGACCGCCCCGCCGAGCCCCGGTTCAGCCCGTGGCGAAAACGACTCGTTCCTCAGGCGCCGGCTGTCGCTAGTATTAGTTTGGATGTCTTAACGCTCCCTTGACGATGCGCACTCCGGACCAGAAGGAAGCCGCCGAAACGCTGGCGCTCAACGCTTTGGCGTTTCTGGCCGAATCGCCGGATGGCTTGGCGCGCTTCGTGGCGGCCTCGGGGCTGAGCCCGGAGAGCCTGCGGGAGCGGGCCGCCGAACCCGACTTCCTGGGCGCGGTTCTGGACTTCCTGCTGGCCGACGACGAATTGCTGATCGCCTTCTGCGAACTTCAGTCGCTGGAGCCGCGGTTCGTTCACTCGGCGCGACGAATACTGTCCGGAGACTGACTATTTCATCAGTGTTCCTTCGCCGGCCCGATGTCTATATTGCAATACCATCAGAAGAGACTTGGTCAGGCGAAGAAAAACGAAGGCCAGGATCAGAATGGCCGGCAGCCAGATCACGGCATGCACCCAATAAGGCGGCTGGAATGCAACTTCCACGAGCAGTGCACTCCCCGCTACCAAGAAGCCGACGATCAAGATCACGAACACCGCGGGCCCGTCGCCGGGATCGAAATGCGCGTAGTCGAGCCCGCAGGCGGAGCAGCGCGGCCCCACCGTCAGATAGCCATCGAACAAGGAGCCGCGGCCGCAGCGCGGACAGCGGCCCAGCACGGCAGTTTGCACGATGCCGGGTTCGCTCTCAGTCATGACCGACCGCCCTCACGCCTCGATGAGAGGCGTAAGGCTGGCCGTCCCGAATAGCAACCGACGAGGCTGCTAGGCGCGCTTGCGGCGCTTGCTCGAAGAGGAGGTGCGCCCCAGCCCGATCTGCTTGGCGAATTCCGAACGCTGCTTGGCATAGTTCGGTGCCACCATCGGATAGTCGGCCGGCAGGCCCCACTTCGCCCGGTACTCTTCCGGCGTCATGTCGTAGTTGCTGCGCAGATAGCGCTTCAGCATCTTGAGCTTCTTGCCATCCTCGAGGCACACCACGTATTCCGGCGTCACCGATTTGCGGATCGCCACCGCCGGCTTCTGCGCCGTCGGCGCATCGGCGTTCGGCGCCGCGGCGATGCCGACCAGCATGCCATGCACACTCTTGATCATGGCCGGCAACTCGCTCGCCGGAACCGGATTATTGCTCACATAGGCCGCGACGATAGACGAGGAAAGTTTCAGGATTGACTCGTTGCTCGCAGCATTGCCGTTTGTCTGTTCAGCCATTGTGGTCCTTTTCCCAGAGTAGAATCGCCCTTCGGGCTTTTCTATTGCGCAGACCTGACAAGATATCAAGAGTATCGAATTACTAATTTGTTAGTATCCTTAGCGGGCCGTACGGCACCGGCGATCGCCGCCGCCCGCGACAGAAAAGGATTTGAGGGAACAACCCAGGGGTTGTACTCTGGGGTGAGGCTCGCTTTTTGAGCATAGAGGATGGTTGGGGCGGATCTCCTCGATTTTATCGACAGAATCCAGGACTTCCCTACGGTGGAGGAGTCCTGGCTGGCGTTTCTCGCGTTCGCGAAACGCTACGGCTTCACCCATGGCGGGCTGGCAGACATGCCGGGCCCGGGCGAACGAATAGAGGACACCACCATGTGCCTCGCCTGGCCGGAAGGCTGGCGGGAGCGCTATTTCGGGCAGAACTACATCGCCTACGACCCAGCCAATCTCCATCTCTATTGCGCCGAGGAGCCCTATACCTGGGCCGAGATGCTGAGCTTTCCCCACTACACGAAGCGCCAGCGCCGCATCGTCGACGAGGCTTCCGAGTTCAAGATGACCTCCGGGCTCATCGTTCCCGTCGGCTTCGTGCGGTTGGGCCCGGCCATGGTGACGATCGCCGGGTCAAAGCCCGAACTGTCGCAGCGCGAGCGCGCGGGTCTGCAGCTGGCGGCGATTTATACGCATGCCCGCGTCCGCCAGCTCTCGGGGCGCAAACGGACCGTGGCTTTCGAAACGCCGCTGTCGCCGCGCGAGAAGGAATGCCTGCAATGGTACGCGGCGGGCAAGACCGATTGGGAGATCAGCGCGATTCTTCACATCAGCGAGAAATCCGCCAACACGTATTTCGAGCGCATCAAAGGCAAATATCGCGTGGCCACCCGCGCACAGGCCCTGATCCACGGCCTGCGCTCCGGCGCCATCCACTTCTAGCCGAACGCGCCTTCCCTTCCGGCATGTGGGTGGCCCACCGACATGCCTCGGGACGCGCGCGCGAGCATCCTTACCCCGTCATTCACTATATGGGGCGGACAGATGATCTACGTAGTGGACAGCACCAATCGCGATGCCTATCAGGCGCAACTCGAGGAAATGTACCGCATCCGGCACGACATCTATGTCGGCAGGCGCGGCTGGAAGGCGCTCGCCAAGCCCGACGGGCGCGATGTCGACCAGTTCGACACCGAGGACACAGTCTATCTCCTGGGCCTGGACGAATACGGCCACGTGACCTCCGGCCTCAGGCTCAACCCCACCATCGAGCCGCATCTCATCGACACCGTGTTCCCGCATGCCGCCACCTTCGGCGACATACCGGTGGATGAGCACATCTATGAGTTCACCCGCTATTTCGTGGTGCCCGAACGGGTCGACCGCATGAAGCGGAGGCAGGCGGCCGGCGAGCTGCTGGTGGCCATGTTCGAATACGGGTTGGCTCAAGGGCTGACGCATATCAGCCTGTTGTGCGATTCCTTCTTTCTCAACACGGCGCTGGAGATGCGCTGGAAGGTGCAGCCGCTGGGCCTGCCTACGCAATACGACGAAGGCACCTGCATCGCCATCCTGTTCGAGGTGTCGCACAGGGTGGCGGACAGCACGCGCGAGGTGCGCGGCGTCAACGGCCCAGTGCTGGCCTTCGCGCCGGTGCCCCCGCCCTACGCCGCCAACGACAACGAATACCTGGGCAGGCGCGGTTACATGATGAGCGTCGGCAAGCTGAACTAGGCCACCCCACTCTTCGAAAATTCGTCAATGGAGGGATTCCCCATGCAGAAGAACCATGCCTTGAATCCATCTATCATTTCGCAGACCGACGTCGCCCATTTCCGGGATTTCGGCTTCGTCAAGCTGCCGAAGCTACTGAACGCACGGGACATCCGGGGACTGCGGGCCGCAATGGGCCGGGCGCTCGAGACGCTGTCGCAGAGCCCCAACGCCTACAATGTGACCGCCGCGGCGGATGCGTTCTGGACCGAAGAGGCCGCCAACGACAACCACGACTCCACGCAGCACGATCTGGCGGCGCTCGCCAAAGCCGTGCGCGAATCCGAGTTGCCGCGGCTGGTCGATGCCGCGCCCGAGGGCCCGCGCGGCAAATTCATTCTCGACACCAGCGTGTGGCGGCGCGTTCCGGCGCTGGCGGCGTTTGCGCTGGGCAGCAGGCTGCCGGAAATCTCGTCCGCGCTGTTGGGCGCGGGCGGCGTGCGCTACTACGACGACCAGATGTTCGTGAAGGAGCCCGGCGCGGTGGATCGCGCGGCCTTCCATCAGGATGTGCCTTACTTCCATCTCGACGGCTGCGCCGGCTGCGTGTTCTGGATTCCGCTGGAGGCCGTGGGGCCGGGCGGCGGCCGCCTGGGCTACATCCCCGGCTCGCATCGCTGGGGGCAGGTGTTCAAGCCCAACATCTTCGTCAGCGCGCTGGCCTTCCCCGGCAGCCAGGGCGTGGACATGCCGGCTATCGACAAGGATCCGGAAGCTTTCGGCGTGCGCTATCTCGACGTCGAGCCGGGCGACGTGCTGGTGCACCACTTCCTCACGGTGCACGGCTCGGAAGGCAATCGCGGGCGCACGGCGCGGCCGGCTTTCTCGCTGCGCTATTGCGATGCCGCGTTGCGCTATCGCTACAAGCCCGGCGCGCCGCCGCAGCCGCTGCATCGCGAGGGCACACAAGATGGTGATGCGCTGGACGATGCCATCCATCCGATGGTGTGGCCGAAGCAGGCCGCGCGCAAAGCCGCCTGATCGCCTTGGAGGGCGGCGCCCGCGGGAGGCCGCCCTCGCCCACCGTCGCGCACTTGTGAGGGGGATTGCCTCCGGCTACCGTTTCGACGGGGATGGGGGCTGCGATGACAAAAACGGTTTTGGCGAAGCTTGTTTGCGCCTGCCTGGCGGCGATGTTCGGTCTCGCTTCGGTCCACGGCGCGTCGGCCTATACCATCAAGACGCTCTATGCGTTCTGCTCGGAAGACAATTGCGCCGACGGATGGATTCCGTGGGATGTCACGATGGATCAGGCGGGCGTCCTCTACGGCGCCACCGCGGCCGGCGGGCTGGCGGGGGAGCAAGGGTACGGGCTGATCTACGCCTACGATCCCGCCGCCGGCCACTACTCCGTCCTCTACGATTTCTGCTCCCAGCCGAGCTGCGCCGATGGAGCCAATCCGCAGCCGGGCAGGATGATCATGGACGTCAACGGCAATCTCTACGGGATGACCAACAGCGGCGGCGCGCATGGCAGCGGGGGAAACGACGGCAAGGGCGTCGTGTTCGAGTTGATGCGTAGCCATCACCGCTGGCGCGAGAAAATCCTCTACAGCTTCTGCGCGCTCGCGGGCTGCGCCGACGGAAGCGGCCCCCAGAAGACGGGACTGACCTATGCCGGCGCGGCGAGCGGTGCACCGTACGACGGCACCTCTCCGCTCTATGGCACGACCGAGAGCGGAGGCGCCAACGGACACGGCGGCGTCTTTCAGCTCAAACGCCATGGGCAGCAATGGAGCGAGAGCGTGATCTACAGTTTCTGCGCCCAGGCCGGCTGCGCCGATGGCGCCTGGCCATCCTCGGCGCCGACAATGGACGCGCAGGGCAATCTTTACGGCATGCTGGATTTCGGCATTTCGCCCCCGTTCCTCGACGGCGCCATCTTCGGGCTGACGCCTCACCATAGGCACTGGAACGAGACCATCCTCCATGCCTTTTGCCAGCAGCCGCCGAATTGCCAGGACGGCTCCGCTCCGCTGGGCAGCCTGACGCTGGACGGCGTGGGGAATCTCTTCGGCACGGTGCAGGTGGGCGGCACGAACAATCAGGGCGCGGTGTTCAAGCTCGTCCCCAATGGCGCCAATTCGCAGTATTCCGTGCTGCACAGCTTCGTCGGGCAGGACGGCGCTCACCCGGACACCGATCTCACGATGGATGCGACCGGCAATCTCGTGGGGACGACCTTTGCCCAGGGCGCCAATGCAACGGGCTCGAATGGCGGCACGGTGTTCCAGCTGAACGGATCTCTTCAGACGCTGTACGATTTTTGCGGCCAGGCCAATTGCAGCGACGGCTCCAATCCGAACTCCGGGCTGTTCATGGACGCCGCGGGCAACCTCTATGGGACCACGACGAACGGCGGGCCCAACGGCCGCGGCGAACTGTATGAGCTTTCGCCCTAGCGCAGCGAGTATTCCTCAGGCCTGGGTGATGGCGCCGGCGCCCCAGACATAGATGCAGGAGAACAGGAACAGCCACACCACGTCGACGAAGTGCCAGTACCAGGCGGCGGCCTCGAAGCCGAAGTGGCGCGCCGGGGTGAATTGTCCGGCGATGGCGCGGAACAGGCACACGGTGAGGAAGATGGTGCCGATGATGACGTGCAGGCCATGGAAGCCGGTCGCCATGAAGAAGGTCGAGCCGTAGATGGCGTCGAAATTGCCGGAGCCGGCGGCCAGGTTGATATGTGCCGGATCGGTGAACGGCACCAGGGCCAGGTGATTGAAGCCGAAGGTGAACGGCGCGTGGGTGTATTCGTAAGCCTGCACGGCGGTGAAGGAAGCGCCCAGCAGGACCGTCAGCAGCAGGCCCTGAATGGCGCCCTTGCGGTCGCCCGTCTGAATGGCGTGATGGGCCCAGGTGACGGTGGTTCCCGAGGTCAGCAGGATCAGCGTGTTGAGCAGCGGAAAGTGCCAGGGGTCGAGCGTGACGATCCCCGCCGGCGGCCATGAGCCGATGGAGACGTCGTTGGGGAACAGCTTGAAATTGAAATAGGCCCAGAACCAGGCCACGAAGAACATCACTTCGGAGGCGATGAACAGCACCATGCCGAAGCGCAGGCCCAGCTTCACCACCGGCGTGTGGTCGCCCAGCACCACGGATTCACGGATCACGTCCCGCCACCAGCCGGCCATGGTGTAGAGGATGAGCACCAGCCCGATGGCGAAGATCCAGGGCTGGCCGTTGAGGCCGTGGAAGGCGGCGTAGTCCTTGTTCATCCAGAACACGGCGCCGATCAGCATGGTGAAGGCGGCCACCGAGCCGACGATGGGCCAGCCGCTGGGCGTCACCAGATGGTAGCTGTGCTTGACTTCGCTATGCGCCATGACCCTCAACCCTCTCGCAACCTGTTCCGCGTCAGTGGCCGAAGCGGATGCCCAGCCGCACGATCGTCATCACAAAGAACAACACCACGATTCCGAACAGAACCAGCCCCAGCGCGTAGTTCCGAACCCGCCTCGCTCTCGCATTTTCGTCATCGTTCATCGCCTCACATCCAGGCGCCGAAGGCGGGCGCGCCGAACGGCGCGATGCCTGTCAGACGCTCGAGAATGAGGGCGGCGAACAGCACGAAGAGATAGACGATCGAGACGCCGAACAGCCGCCGCGCCGCGGGCTCCCGCACTTCGTCTTGCTCGCGATAAACGGCGATGGCTTCGAACACCAGCCAGCCGCCGAACAGCGCGGCCACGGCAGCATAGAGCGGCCCCGCCAGGCCGATGACGCTCGGCAACAGCCCTGCGGGGAACAGCAGCGCCGCGTAGGCGAGGATTTGCTTGCGCGTGGCGGCTTTGCCTTTGACCACGGGCATCATCGGCACGCCGGCGCGGGCGTAATCCTCGGAGCGGTAGAGCGCCAGTGCCCAGAAATGCGGCGGCGTCCACAGAAAGGTGATGGCAACCAGCACCAGCGGCGCCAGTGTCAGGCCTCCGGTCACCGCAGCCCAGCCGATGGCCGGCGGCAGGGCGCCGGCCAGCCCGCCGATCACGATGTTCTGCGCCGTGCGGCGCTTCAGCCAGAGCGTATAGACGAAGACGTAGAAGCCGATGGTGAAGGCGAGCAGCGCGCCGGCCACGAGATTGACCAGCAGCCCCATGATGGCGACGGAGCCGACCGCCAGCCACCAGCCGAAGGCGAGCGCGTCTTCGCGCGCGATACGTCCCAGCGGAATGGGCCGCAATGCGGTTCGCGTCATCAGTGCGTCGATGTCGGAATCGTAGGCCATGTTGAGCGCGCCGGAAGCGCCGGCTCCGACCGCAATGCAGAGCAGCGCGGTGAACGCGACCATCGGATGCACCGGCCCCGGCGCCACCACGATTCCCGCGAGCCCGGTGAACACCACCAGCGACATCACCCGCGGCTTCAACAGCGCGAAGAAGTCGCCGACCGTGGCGGCGCGCGGACTTGCTTCGATGTACGTGGCCGTTGTCACAGCGACGACACCTTTCCCAAGAAGTCAGCTCGGTCCACGTATCCTCCCCCGCGCGCGGGGGAGGTGCCGAGCGTAGCGAGGCGGTGGGGGGACTGCGCAGCGCATCCCCCTTCCGTCTGCCTTCGCACTCCGTGCTCGGCAGCCACCTCCCCCGCAAGCGGGGGAGGATAAGTGCGGTAGACGCCACGCATCAGTGCACTCCGCCGGGAGCGATGCGCGGCAGCTCGTTGTAAGTGTGGAACGGCGGCGGCGAGGATAGTGTCCATTCTAACGTGGTGGCGCCGACGCCCCAGGGGTTGTCGCCCGCCAGGCGCTTGCGCAGCATGGCTTCCGCCATGCAGATCAGGAACATGAGCAGTCCGGCGGCGGAGATATAGGAGCCGACTGAGGAGACCAAATTCCAGCCCGCATAGGCGTCGTTGTAGTCGGCGATGCGGCGCGGCATGCCGGCGAGACCGAGGAAGTGCTGCGGAAAGAAGGTGAGATTGACGCCGACGAACATCAGCCAGAAGTGCAGCTTCCCCAGCGTCTCGTTGTAGATGTAGCCGGTGATCTTGGGGAACCAGAAATACCAGCCGGCGAAGATGGTGAACACCGCACCCAGCGACAGCACGTAGTGGAAGTGCGCCACCACGTAATAGGTGTCCTGCAGCGAGACGTCGACGCCGGCGTTGGCCAGCACCACGCCGGTGACGCCGCCGATGGTGAACAGGAAGACGAAGCCCATGGCCCACAGCATCGGCGTCTTGAACTCGAGGCTGCCGCCCCACATGGTCGCGATCCAGGAGAAGATCTTGATGCCGGTCGGCACCGCGATCACCATGGTGGCGAACACGAAATAGGCCTTGGTGTCGACCGTGAGGCCCACCGTGTACATGTGGTGCGCCCACACGAGGAAGCCGATGAAGCCGATCGCCACCATCGCGTAGGCCATGCCGAGATAGCCGAACACCGGCTTTTTCGAGAAGGTCGAGATCACGTGGCTGATCATGCCGAAGCCCGGCAGGATCAGGATGTAGACCTCGGGATGGCCGAAGAACCAGAACAGGTGCTGATAGAGGATGGGATCGCCGCCGCCCGCCGCATTGAAGAACGAGGTGCCGAAATGGCGGTCGGCCAGCAGCATGGTGATGGCGCCGGCCAGCACCGGCAGCGACAGCAGCAGCAGGAACGCCGTCACCAGGATCGACCACACGAACAGCGGCATCTTGTGCAAGGTCATGCCCGGCGCGCGCATGTTGAAGATGGTGGTGATGAAGTTGATGGCGCTGAGGATCGAGGAGGCGCCCGCGATGTGCAGCGAGAAGATCGCCAGGTCCATCGCCGGGCCCGGCGAGCCGTAGGTCGAGAGCGGCGCGTAGATGGTCCAGCCGCCGCCCACGCCGGTGCCGCCGGAATCGCCCTCGACGAACATCGACAGCACCAGCAGCGTGAAGGAGAACGGCAGCAGCCAGAACGAGACGTTGTTGAGCCGCGGAAATGACATGTCCGGGGCACCGATCATCAGCGGCACCAGCCAGTTGCCGAAACCGCCGATCATCGCCGGCATGATCATGAAGAACACCATGATGAGCCCGTGGCCGGTGACGAAGACGTTGAAGGTGTGCGGGTCCTTGAAGATCTGCAGGCCCGGATACATCAGCTCCATGCGCATGAAGATGGAGAGCGTGAAGCCGACCAATCCCGCACAGATCGCGAACACCAGGTACATCGTGCCGATGTCCTTGTGGTTCGTCGAATAGACGTAGCGGCGCCAGCCGTGGGGGTGGTCGTCATGGGCTGCGTGGGCGATGTCGGCCATGGTGGCGATCCTTATTTCGCGAGCGCGGCGAGGCGGGTGCCGTCGTCCGCAACGGCGTACTTCTTCTTGGCTGCCGCGAGCCAGCTGTCGTACTCGGCCTGGCTGACCACCTTGACCTCAATCGGCATGTAAGCGTGCCGCGCTCCGCAGAGTTCCGAGCACTGGCCGTAATAGGTGCCGAGCTTGGTGGCCTTGAACCAGGTCGAGTTGATGCGGCCGGGCACCGCGTCCATCTTCACGCCGAACTGCGGCACCGCCCAGGAATGAATCACGTCGGCGCCGGTGGTGAGAACCTCGACCACCTTGTTCACCGGAACCACCACGACGTTATCGACGCCCAGGAGCCGCGGCTCGTCGCGCTTGGCCGCGTCCGCATCGGAGAGCCCGAGAGAATCGAACTGGAAGTTGCCGGCTTTGGGATACTGGTAGGTCCAGAACCACTGCTTGCCCACGGCCTCGACCGTCACGTCGGGCTTGGGCATGTCGGCTTCGTAATAGAGCAGCTTGAAGGACGGAATGGCGATGATCACCAGGATGATCACCGGCACCACGGTCCAGATCACCTCCAGCGGCGTGTTGTGCGTGTTCTTGCTGGGCGTGGGATTGGACCGCGTGTTGTAGCGGATCATGATCCACAGAAGCAGCGCCAGCACGATGAGCGAGATGGCGGTGATGATCCAGAGCAGCAGCACGTGGAACTGCTCGATGTTCTCCATCACCGGCGTGACCGCGGGCTGGAAATTCATCTCCCAGGGTACCGGCCGGGCCAGCACGCCCGTCGTGCCCAGCGCCAGGGCGGCGACTGCGCCCGCCACGATTGTCCTCAAGCCAAATTTCGCCGGCAACATCGGGCGCTCCTCGCGAGTCTTCGGGCGAGCGCGGCATCGGACGGCCGCCCCCGGTAGAATCCGGGGCCGATTTAGAGGGCTTAAGCCCCTGAAGTCATTGCGACCTTATGCCACGCGGAATGCGGAAAATCCCGGCCGCGTGACCATATGAGCCGCAAGGGGCAATATGCCCCATAGCAGGCGCCAACGCCGGGAGCACATGACATGGCATCGAGCGACATTTTCTTCGGCGACAGCGGGCTCGATCGCGGCCGCGTGCAGCGGCTGGTCGACGACTCGCTGAAGGACGCCGACGACGGCGAGCTGTTCCTCGAATACCGCCAGAGCGAGGTGTTCGCCTTCGACGACGGGCGCCTGAAGGCGGCGACATTCGACACCATGCAGGGCTTCGGGCTGCGCGCGGTGGCAGGCGAAGCCACCGGCTATGCCCATGCTTCGGAACTCTCCGAAGCGGCGATCCAGCGCGCCGCCGATACCGTGCGCGCCGTGACCAAGGGACATTCCGGAAGCGTGGCGCTCTCTCCTGCCCGCACCAACCGCAAGCTCTATTCCGACATCGATCCGCTGCACAGCGCGGATTTCGAAGCCAAGGTGAAGCTGCTGGCCGAGATGAACGAATACGCCCGCGCCAAGGATTCGCGGGTGCGGCAGGTGTCGTGCTCGCTGGCGGGCGAATGGCAGACGGTGGAGATTCTGCGCGCCGGCGGCGAGATCTATCGCGACATCCGCCCGCTGGTGCGGCTGAACGTGTCGGTGGTGGTTGAAGAGAACGGGCGCCAGGAAGCCGGCAGCTTCGGCGGCGGCGGCCGCGAGGGCTACGAGACCTATCTCGATCCCAAATATTGGCATGACGCGATCGACGAAGCGCTGCGCCAGGCGCTGGTGAACCTGTCCTCCGTGCCGGCGCCCGCCGGCGAGATGACGGTGGTGCTTGGACCGGGCTGGCCCGGCATCCTGCTGCACGAGGCCATCGGGCACGGGCTCGAAGGCGATTTCAACCGCAAGAAGACGAGCGCCTTCGCCGGGTTGCTGGGCGAGCGGGTGGCGGCGCCCGGCGTCACCGTGGTGGACGACGGCACCATCGGCAACCGCCGCGGCTCGCTCACCATCGACGACGAGGGCACGCCCACGTCGCGCACCGTGCTGATCGAGGACGGCATCCTCAAGGGCTACATGCAGGACCGCCAGAACGCGCGGCTGATGGGCATGGCGCCCACCGGCAATGGGCGGCGCCAATCCTTCTCCTCCTCGATCATGCCGCGCATGACCAACACCTACATGCTGGGCGGCAGCACGGACCCGGCGGAGATTCTCGCCAGCGTGGATCGCGGCATCTATGCGGTGAATTTCGGCGGCGGCCAGGTGGACATCACCAACGGCAAGTTCGTGTTCTCCTGCACCGAGGCTTATTTGATCGAGAACGGCAAGCTCGGCCCGGCGATCAAGGGCGCCACCCTGATCGGCGACGGACCGGTGGCGTTGAAGGACGTCCGCATGATCGGCAACGACATGAAGCTCGACAGCGGAGTCGGCACTTGCGGCAAGAACGGACAGAGCGTGCCGGTCGGCGTCGGCCAGCCCACCTTGCGCATCGACGGCCTCACCGTCGGCGGCACCGCCGCTTGATGCGCGGTTCAAATGCGCATATTCTATGCGCATGCGCGACGGATCTAGAGAATCGAACAGGACGTTTCGCGGTGCGGCCGGTGTTTCCAGGCGCCGGCGCGCGGTCAATCTCACGGTCGACGAAACGGTGCTTGCCCGCGCCAAGGCTCTGAAGATCAATCTTTCGCTGACGCTGGAACGTGAGCTGAAAAAGCAGATCCGGGAGCGGGAGACCGCGGACTTCCGGAACCGTCACGCGCAAGCCGTGGCGAGTCACAATCGCTTCATCGAGGAAAACGGTATCTGGAGCGAGAAATATCGCTCGTGGTGATGCCGTGCCCCATGGTCCGCCGAAGCAGTTCGATGTCTACCGCAATCCGGATCGAGCCACCGCGGCCTCCCATCCCTATTTGATCGTGCTGCAATCGGACCTGCTTCCCGGCTTCAACACGCGCATCGTCGCGCCGCTCATCCCGCCAAAGAGGATTCCATTCTTTGAACGGCTGATGCCGACGGTCGCCGTGGCCGGAACCACCTATGTCATCGATCCTGTGAATATGGGTGTCGTTCCCGTGAAAATCCTCACCAAGCCGGTGACCAATCTCGAAGCCGAGCGCCAACACATCGTTGCGGCCATCGACCTCTTGTTTACGGGAATCTGAACCACGTCTCTTGCCGAGCCCGTCCGGTTTTTGGAAGCGTTGACGACCAAATCTTCAGGCAGAGGGTCACGGGCGCCATCCTTCGTTCGGCGGATCCGATGGCTCCTAAACTCATTCCGCCGCGGCCCGCTTCTTGGCGGGATCTTCCAGCGGCACCGCGCCGGCTTCGGCGAAGCGGCGCGCGGCGTCCTGCTCCGCGGCCGTGGGCGGCTGGGTGATCTGGCGGCCCAGCGCTAGGACCAGCGGGATCTCGTCGTCCGCCAGCGCCTTCATGCGCTCCTTGCGCGCGAAGGCCTTCTCGACATAGGGCGCGAGCTCGTCGCGCTTGCGCTCCTGCCGCGCGGCTTCCGCCTCCTTGAATTCCGGCATCACTTCGCGGCCGAACAGGTCCATCGCCTCGCAGATGTGCTCGTGCTTGTTGCGCCCGCCCTGCTGGATGAAGGCGACCTGGTCGACGCCGCTCTCCGCGAACTTGCGCAGGTGTGTGCGCATCTCGTCCGGCGTGCCGATGCCGGCGGCGCCCGCGTTGGACGGCAGCGCGTCCTTCACCGCTTCGAAGTTCTGCCAGATGTCGGTGCGGCCGGGCTTGTGCTCGCCGAAAATGTAGTGATGGCCGAGCGCGTAGCCGAAGAACTTGAAGCCGTCGAGGCCGCGGCGCCGCGCCTCGTCGCCGTCCTTGTGCACGGAGAAGCCCGTCACCATGCAGATGTTGGGATTGACGGCGTGGCCGATCGGCACGCATTCCTCGCGGAAGATGCGATAGTAGTCGTCGACCCACTGCTTGGCTTCCTGCGGATCGACGAAGGCGAAGGTGAGCGCGCCGATGCCGAGCCGCGCGGCGAGCTTGATGGTCTCGCGGTTGGAGCAGGCCACCCAAACCGGCGGATGCGGCTTCTGCACCGGCTTGGGCACGATGTTGCGGCAGGGCATCTCGAAATACTGGCCCTTGAATCCGGGATAGGGATCCATCGCCATCATGTTGAGGCACTGCTCGGTGGTCTCGCGCCACATCTCGCGCTTCTTCTCCACCGGCACGCGATAGCCGCCCAGCTCCAGCGCGGCGGAGGATTCGCCGGTGCCGAATTCCACGCGTCCGTTGGACACGAGATCGAGGGTGGCGATGCGCTCGGCCACGCGGGCGGGATGGTTGTAGCCCGGCGGCATCAGCACGATGCCGTGGCCGAGGCGGATATTCTTGGTGCGCTGCGAGCAGGCGGCAAGGAAGACTTCCGGCGCGGAGGAATGCGAATACTCCTCGAGGAAGTGATGCTCGACTTCCCAGGCGTGGTCGATGCCGATCCGGTCGGCGAGCTCCACCTGGTCGAGCGCTTCCTGGAACAGCTTCAGCTCGGCGCCGTCCGACCAGGGCCGCGGCAGTTGGTGCTCATAGAAAATTCCGAACTTCATGGCGGACTCCTATTGTGGCACGACCGGCGGCGGCATGGTGATGGGCGGCCATTCCTTCACCGCCTTCAGCGCTTCGCTCTTCTCCATGGCATCGAGGCCGGCGCGGATATTGGCGAGCCGGAGCTCGATGAACGGCCGCAGATTGGGATGGGTGAAGATGTAGAGTTCGCCGTTCCTCATACCTTCGAGCACGCGAGCGCCGACGATGTCCGGATCGATGCCGCTCTGCACCATACGCGCCGTTTCGCTCGGGCCTGCGCCCAGCGGGTCGACGGTGCCGACGCCGCCGTATTTTTCCTGCCGGGCGCGGCCGCTCTCGAAGATGCGGGTGCGCACATAGCCAGGACAGAGGATGGAGACGCCGATGTCGAGCGGCGCCAGCTGCGCCGCCCAGCCCTCGCTCATGGCGACCACCGCGAATTTGGTGGCGGCGTAGGGCTCCATGCCCGGGCCGCTGATCATGCCGGCGACCGAGGCGGTGTTGACGATGTGCCCGCCTTCGCCGTGGCTGCGGATCAGCGGCAGGAAGGTCTCGACGCCATAGACCACGCCTTTGAGATTGACGTCGATGATCCAGTCCCAGTCGCGTTCCCTGACCGTGCCCAGTGCCCCGCCCACCGCCACGCCGGCATTGTTGCAGACCACGTGAATCTTGCCGAAGGCCGCGACCGCTTCCAGCGCTGCGGCGCGCACCGAACCGCGATCCACCACGTCGCACAGGACCGGCGCCGCCTTGATCTGCTCGGTGGCCAGCCGCTCGGCCGCCGCCTTTGCCGCATTCAGATCGATGTCCGCGATCGCCACGTTCATGCCGGCGCGGCCGAAGGCGCGTGCCATGCCGAGCCCGATGCCGCTGGCGCCGCCGGTGATGAAGGCCGTCTTGCCGCGAAACTCCATGGTCATGCCGCCTGCTTTTGCTCGAGCGCATCGAAGCGCCGGATGAGGTTGCGGCCGTCCGGCTGCTTGGCGAGCCGCGCGGCGAGGTCCTTGCGCGTCTGCTCACGCTGGAAATTGACGTTGGCGACGGAATGCCACTGCACCATGCCGCGCCAGATCGGATCGATGAACTCCGTGCCTTTGACCGTGCCTTGCGCGGTCTTGAAGCTGAAGCTGCGCAGCTCGGAGATGACGACCGCCAGATAGCCGACATGCGGCGCCTCATCCTGGCGGATGCGGTCCACCAGCTCGGCGGCGTGCAGCGCCACTTCGCGGCGGTCGCGGAAATTGCCGGGGTCGCGCATCACGTCGGTACAGAAGCGAAAGAAATTTTCCGCGCGGATTTCGATCATCAGCACGTTCATCAGCAGAAGTATCCAGTTCCCGTAGTCGGGCGGGATTTGCGGCATCAGCCGGCCCAGCTCCGGCCGCGCCAGACTCTCCGGCACCACGGCGTGGGGATAGGCGTGCTTGCCGAACAGCATGTCGCGCACCGCGAACCACATGGAATCGTGGCCGCCTTCGCCGCGCGAAGGATCGCCGCCTTCGTCGAGGCCGTGCGCGGTGAGCAGACCCTTGTTGAGATGGCCGGTGGCGGTGGCGGAAATATCGTCGGCGACGATCGCCTGGAATTCCGGCGCGGTGGTTTCCGCGAGCCGTCTTCCCCGCGCCTCGATCACGCCGGTGACGCTCAATGAATCCCACAGCGATTGGCCGAGGCCGGAATCGAGCAGCAGATTCTGTTGCGCGGCGGAAGGATAGTGGCCCTCAGTCATCAGCTGCGGCGAGGCATCGACCAATTCGAAGCCGCGGCCCTCCAGCGCTTCGCCCCAGGCGCGAATTGCCGGCCAACGATTGAGAGTTCGCGGCGAGAGGTAGTGCCCGCTTTCGTCGAAACCGCCATGCAGGCGATAGCCCGCTTCGACATGGGGCTCAGCGAACGGGTGGTTGGCGAGAAGCTCTTCGCGAGTATAGGTGAGTTTCGGCATGGTCAGCGGTGTCCAGGAACCAGAACTGATTTTTTGTCAGTTGGACACGCCTGTCAATGGTGGGATCGCGCCGGCGTTCTACGGCTTCAGGGCCCGCACCAGGAAGCGCGTCAGGTTGCGGATGACGTCCTCCCGGCTGCGGTCCGAGCGAAAGCCCTCGCGCGCCGCCTGGTGAATGGCGCCGACGATCGCCTGCCCCACCACCTCCGCATCGTAGTCCTCCACCGCGCGGCCCGTCTTGGCGATGGCGCGGACGACCTCGGACCAATCCTCGCCCCAGCGCTGCAGGAGAGGCGTGGCCTGCGCGCCCTCCGCGTCGATGATGGCTTCGTCCGCCATCGCTGCGTTGAGCACGCCGGGATGGCTGTGCGCATAGTCGTAGATGCCGTTCAGCGTGGTGGCGATCAGCGATTCCAGCGAGTCGTTGCGCTCGAGCCGGGTGCGCACGTAGTCGTCGAGTTCCTGGCGCGCCTCTTCCACGAAGGAGAGAAAGCAGGCCCGCTTGTCGGGGAAGTGCAGATAGAAGGTGCCGTGGCCGAGACCTGCCTCGCGGGCGATATCCTGCGGCCGAGTGGCGTGATAGCCGCGCTCGACGAACAGCCGGCGCGCCGCCTTCTTCAGCTTGGCCAGGCTTTCAGGCTTGCGCCGCGGGGTGCGGACGTCGTCCGCCGGTTCCGTCACAGGGGAAGGAGAATTGGCCGCCATGGCCGACATTCCTCCCGCCGGGCCGCTCAAGTCAACGTGAGGGAATGTCCCGGTTTGTCTTTCCGTCTGCTACAATAGGGACCTTTCGGGCACGGGAGCACTTCATGCGCAAGACGATCGTTCTGGCCGCGGCGGCCATCCTCGGGTTTTCCTCGTCCGCTTTCGCCATGGGCGGCGGCATGGGCGGCATGGGCGGCTACGGCGGTGGGGGCGGCGGCGGAATGCGCAGCTCCGCCGGCTTCGACGATTACGCCACCGCGGTGCGGCTCATCCATCACGAGAAATATGCCGACGCCATTCCCTATCTGAACCGCGCGCTGCAGCAGAAGCCCAGCAATGCCGACGTGCTCAACTATCTGGGCTATACCCATCGCATGCTGGGCGACTATCCGGGCTCTCTCGACTTCTACCAGCGGGCCTTGGCGCGCGATCCCGATCACAAGGGCGCCCATGAATATCTGGGCGAGCTCTATCTGAAGATCCATCAGCTGAGCCAGGCGCGCGCGCAGGTGGACGAACTGACGCGGCTCTGCCCCAGCGATTGCGACGAGAAGGACGCGCTGGTGAAGGCGATCTCCGATTACGAGACGGCGGCGAACGCGCCTCCTGCGCCCGCCGCGTCGGCCGCTCCAACCGCAGCGCCGGATGCGGCCCCACAAGCCGCGCCAGCTGCTGGGAGTTGAAGCAACGGCATTTGCTCTTCGGGAAGAAGCGCTGGTCAAAAAGGAAAACACGCGGAGACGCGGAGCCGCGGAGATAAACCAAATCTCCGTCATCCTCGGGCGCGCGGAGCGAAGCGGAGCGTGGCCCGGGGACCCATGAACACCGACTCGCAATGAGGGAATGGGTGGCCGGGCTTGCCTCCGCTACGCTCCGGCAACCCGGCCATGACGATCTTGTCTTTTGGTTTCCTCCGCGGCTCCGCGTCTCCGCGTGATCGCTTCTTTCTTGGCGCCCTCGGTGGTTTGATTTCTGTCCCAAATATCTGTTGCAACTCAATCCGTTGACGGAAATCGCGGCAGCATTGCTGCCGAATCTATGAACCTGGGCCCAAACCTGGGTTACAATGCGCTGTCGTCGATGGGTTGCGCTCGTGGCGAGCGGAATTGCGCGCCGATGCTGGCGAAGAAACCGGAACGAGAAACAAGCCGGGGGAATCCGTTCCGGGGGGTGGGTGGGGGTAACGCCCCCCGTGAAAACGAAGATCAAGCCGTGGTGGAGACCGCTATGAGGACATCTGGATATTGTGGGTGTGCGAGACGAAATGGAGCGCGAGTCCACCGCGCTTCCGGAGAAGAGGCAGCCCCCCGGGGGGGCGCCGGCGCCGTGAAAACAACCACACTCTGGATGGGTGGAGATCCTTCGCGTGACGCAAAATATTGAGATCGCAGGACCCCAATCGCGAAGACTCGATGTCTCAGCCGTTCGCGGATTGCATCGCCCGCCAGACGCGTTCGGGTGTGGCGGGCATGTCGATGTGATCGACGCCGATGGCGTCGGCCACCGCGCTGATCACGAC
>DATCOJ010000065.1:0-13761 GCA_036564785.1 Rhizomicrobium sp.
CCACCGGTGGTCATGTATAGGCCCGGGCGATAAGCCGTTGAGAGAGCGATCCCGCCACCGACTTGATCGACCGCTTCGCTGGCATTGCGCACCAGATTGAGAAACAACTGCATCAGCCGGTCGCGGTCGCCCATGACCTCCGGCAGTGACGGATCGAAGCTCTCGCGGAATGCCACATGGCGCGCGAAGCCCGCCTGCGCCGCGCGCCGCACCCGATCGAGCACCGCGTGAATATTGACGGGCGCGTGAGATGCGTGCCCCGGCTCGTCGAAGGCCTCCATCCGGTCGATCAGGTCGCGGACCCGATCGGTCTCCGCGCAGATCAATTCCGTCAACGGCCGTTCGGCGGCCGGAACAACATCCTCGAGCAGCTGCGCGGCTCCGCGAATTCCCGCAAGCGGGTTCTTGATTTCGTGCGCCAGCACGGCGGCCATGCTGTGAAGCGAGCGCGTCGCGTTGCGATGAGACAATTGCCGTTCCAGGCGCTGTACGATGCCGCGTTCGTGCAGGCTCAACAGGATCGCGCCATCGGGTTCGCCCATCGGAGTCGCTGTGACGTCGACGATGTATTCTCGCCCCGGAAGCGAAAGCGCGAGGTCGTGTTCGTGAATCGTCGCGTGCCGGTCGCGCGCATGGCCAAGCAACTGGGCCAATGGACTTCCAAACGGGACGATGTCCAGCAGCTTCTGCCGCAGCAGGGTTTCGCCGCCGGCGTCGAGGAATTGCTCCCCGGCCGGGTTGACGAAGAGAACATCGCTCTCCGGACCCAGCAGCAGGACCGGAACCGGCAGCGCAGCCAACAGCCGAAATTCCAGGCTGGAAGCAGGCTCGAATCCTGTTGTGATAGCGTGCGCAAACATTGGGCGACGGTAGGAACTGCCCAAGAAATGAGCAATTGTGGTGGCCGAGCAAAGTTGTGGGCGGAGCCCGGTCGCCTGCTATAGGACTGCCATGTCGATAGCCGCCTTGATCGTCGCCGGAGGCTCGGGCTCGCGCGCCGGAGACGGGCCGCCGAAGCAGTACCGGGAGTTGGCCGGCCGGCCGATGCTGCGGCGAGCGGTCGAAGTGTTTCGCAGGCATTCCGGCATTCCGCTCGTTCAGGTGGTGATTGGAGCGGAGCAGGACGATTTCTATCCGGTGGCCACCGGCGGGCAGGAGCTGCTGCCTCCAGTCTCGGGAGGAAGCAGCCGACAGGAATCGGTGCGCTTGGGCCTGGAGGCGCTGGCCCCCCATCGGCCGGAGCATGTCCTGATTCACGACGCGGCGCGGCCGCTGGTGTCGCCGTCGCTTATCGGACGTGTGGTGAAAGCATTGAGGGCCGGCGCCGAGGCTGTGGTTCCGCTCCTGCCGGTGATCGATTCCCTGAAGCAGCAAAGCGCCAACGGCTCCTGGGCTTCGGTGTCCCGTGAGGGCATTCATCGCGCCCAGACGCCGCAAGGTTTCCGCTTCGAGCAGATCCGCAGCGCGCATCATCGCTTTGCCGGTCAGGCGGCAACGGACGACATCGCGCTGGCGGAACTCGCCGGACTGAAAATCACTGCCGTGCCCGGCGAAGAGATCAACATGAAGATCACGACCGCGGCGGATTTCGCATTGGCCGAACGGCTGATCGCCGGCGGCAGTGAAACACTCACCGGCCTCGGCTTCGATGCGCATCGCTTCGTACCCGGCGATCATCTCTGGCTCTGCGGCGTTCGGATAGCACATGACCGCGCGCTGGAAGGCCATTCCGACGCCGATGCCGGATTGCACGCGCTGACCGACGCGCTGCTGGGTGCGCTCGGCGCCGGCGACATCGGGCAACATTTTCCCTCGGGTGACTCACGTTGGCGCGGCACGCCGTCCTCCACCTTTCTGGCACATGCCGCGGACCTGGTGCGCGAAGCAGGCGGCGCGATTCTTCATTGCGACATCACCCTCATCTGCGAGCGGCCGAAGATCGCGCCGCATGTTCCCGCCATGCGGGCGCGCATCGCCGAGATTCTCACGCTCGACGCCGCGCGAGTCAGCGTGAAGGCGACCACCACCGAAGGCATGGGCTTCACCGGCCGCGGCGAAGGCCTGGCGGCGCAAGCGGTCGCCACTATCCGGCTGCCGGCGCCGTGAGCGATCTCGCGACCAATCTTGCCACGCTGTGGGGTCTCGGCCGCGCGCGCTACGCACCGGGAACGGTTGCCAGCGCCGCCGCCCTTCCGCTTGCCTGGGGAATCGCCCTGCTCGGAGGGCGGGTGTCGCTGCTGGTCGCCGCCATCGCGGCGCTGGCCATCGGCGCCTGGGCCTCCGAAGTCTATGCGCGGGACACCAACAACAGCGATCCCTCCGAATGCGTGATCGACGAACTGGCGGGGCAATGGATCGCCTGCGCCTTCGCGCCGCTCTCGCTGCCGGCCTATGCCCTGGCCTTCCTCCTGTTCCGAGTCTTCGACATCACCAAACCCTGGCCGATCCGCCGCATCGAGCGGCTGCACGGCGGTATCGGCATCATGTTCGACGACGTGGCGGCGGCGCTGCTGGCGGGTGCAATCATTGCCGTTCTTGCTCATCTGGACCTAGTGTGACGCCATGTTCTCCTCCCCGCTTCTCGCGCTCGCTCAAGTCGTGCTCGCCGAAGCCCGCGAGAAGAAACTGCGCCTGGCGACCGCGGAGAGCTGCACCGGCGGATTGATCGCCGGCCTGCTCACCGAAATCCCCGGCTCCTCCGACGTGCTCGACCGCGGCTTCGTCGTCTATTCCAACCGCGCCAAGTCCGACCTGCTCGGCGTGCCGGGCGATCTCATCGCCGACATGGGCGCGGTGTCGGAAGCCGTCGCCCGCGCCATGGCCGAAGGCGCCGTGGCCAATTCCAACGCACACATGGCGATCGCGGCGACCGGCGTCGCGGGGCCCGGTGGCGGCACCGCGATGAAGCCGGTCGGCCTCGTCCACATCGCCGCCGCGCGCGAGGGCCGCTCGATCCTGCACGAGGCCCACCGCTTCGGCGACATCGGCCGCAGCGAGATCCGCCTCAAGTCGGTCGAGGCGGCGCTTGAGCTAGTGCGGCGACTGCTCTGACAACGCGCGCGCCCGGGCCTCGTAGGCGCGCACCATTTGCCCCGCAACTTGATGAAAAGCGGTGCCGGCGACAAGATTCAGCAGCCGGCTCCTGAAGGCATATTCGATGAAGAAGTCGATGCGGCACGACTTGTTCGCCGCGCCCTCGGGCGTGAAGCGCCAACGCGTGTCGAGATGGCGGAACACGCCCTCGGCCTGAGTCACGTCGATGGTGCGCGCCCGGGGATCCAGCAAGATCCGGCTCGTATAACGCTCGCGGAGCGCGGCAAAGCCGACCGTCATTTCGGCAACCACGATCTCCTTGCCCGCGTTCTTCTCGCGCGACAGCACCTTGAGGCCCGTCACCCAGGGCAGGAATTCCGGATAGCGCTCGACCTCCGCCACCACGGAGAACATCAGATCGGCGTCATAGGGAACGCGGCGCGATTCGGAGTGCGTCGGCATTGCACGACTATACATGCCAATCGCCGCACCGGGAGCAAGCGCGCCACCGCCCATCAGAACCGCCCCGATTGATAGTCGTGGATCGCCCGGCGGATTTCGTCCTGTGTGTTCATCACGAAGGGTCCGTACTTGGCGACGGGCTCGCCGATCGGCTTGCCGGCGACCACCAGGAATCGCGCACCAGCTTCCAACGCGGACACCGACAAGGCACCGCCATCGGACAGAACGCCGACTTCGCCGGCGCCTACACGTTCGCCCTCGACCCGCAACTCGCCTTCGAAGACATAGATGAACCCGGCGTGACCGTCGGGCAGCGGAATGTCCGCACCAGCGTTCGCGGCCAAACGGATGTCCGCGAGGAACGGCTCGGTGCTGCGATCCGGCGCCGGTCCGGCGTGGCCGTTCCATTCGCCCGCGACGAGCTTCACCGTCGCCGCGCCGACCCGGAATTCCGGAATCGCGGCGGCGGGAATGTCCGCGTACCACGGTTCGCGCATCTTCTCGGCCGCCTGAAGATTGATCCACAGCTGGAAGCCGAACATCTGGCCGTCGGTCTGCGCCGGCATCTCGGAATGCGCCACGCCGCGTCCCGCCGTCATCCACTGCACGCCGCCGTCGGTCACCAGGCCCTGGCCGCCGTGATTGTCGCGATGGGCGATGCTGCCCTTGATCATGTAGCTCACGGTCTCGAAACCGCGATGGGGATGCTCGGGAAAGCCCGCGATGTAGTCCTTCGGATTGTCCGAGCGGAAGGTGTCGAGCATCAGAAACGGATCGACGTCCGGCAGGTAGGGCGAGCCGACCAGCCGGGTCAGCTTCACCCCGGCGCCGTCTTCTGTGGGCATGCCCTTGACCTTGCGCGCGATGGTGCGATTTCGCACGGCGATTGTTTTCTCTGCGGCTGCAGACATGAGCTTCTCCTACTTCGCTACCGCCAATATGGGCCGCACCGGTGCGCTTTGAAGAAGGCACACCATTGTCACCGCCCTGCAGCATCTGTCCCGGCCGGAACGCCGCTACTTCAATGCAAAAACCGCCGTGACGTTCGCCGTGATCGCTAGCTGGCCCGGTAGGATCGCCGTGCCCGGCGGGGCCGGCGGAGGCGGTGGCGGTGGCGGCGGCGGCGCGAACTCCCGCTCCGTCGTCATCACCATGCCGTTGCCCACGGTGATGAGCGGGCCGACGCTCGCGCCAACCGCGGTGGCGAGAAGATCGGCCTTGTGCCTCGCGTTCTTCATGGCCAGCATGCGGACCTTGTCCAGCAGCTCCTCGCGGTTGTTGACCTCGAACGAAACGCTGTTGGAGGTGTTGGCGCCGGCATTCGCACCCGCGTCGATGATGTCGCCGACTTTCTTGAGATCGGACACCGTCACGGCGAGCGTGTTCGTCACCTGATATCCCGAGATGCGCTCGTAATCGACTCGTCCGTCCTTGTCCTCCGGATGTTGCGGCTGAATCGAGAAGGTCGCGGTCTGGAGCTCGCTGTCCTTGACGCCGAGGGCGCGTACCGCTCCAAGCACGCCGCTCATCTTGGCATTGTTGTCGCGCAGTGCCTCGCCCACCGTCGGCGCGCTCGTCACGATGCCGAGATCCAGGCTGGCGTGATCGGGATCGACATAGATCGCCGCCTCGCCGTCGACTGTGATGGTGTGCGCGAGATTGAGCGTATCGGCGCTCGCCCCGCTCCCCGCGCAGACCGCAAGCACCGTTCCAAACAGAAAATGCCGCATCGAATTCTCCCGCCTCACTGAAGCGCAAACGTCGCAACCACGGTCGCCGAGATCGTGATCTCTCCCGGAACAATCTGAATGCCGAACCTCATTTCGGCCTGAGGCTCTGCTGTTACGGGACCGCTAAAATTGGCCAACATCGTCGGAAGATTCTCATCCAAGCCACTGATCCCACGGCCCACCGCGACAAGCTCCCCAACCGTCTTGTGCTCCGGCGCTACGAGCTCTTCCGCTTTCCGTCGCGCATCGCGCATGGCCTCGGCCCGAACTTGAGCCAACACCGCGTCATCGTTCGCAAGGGAATACGAGATACGCCCCGTATCCGTGGCGCCGGCGCGGGCGGCCGCATCGATGACTTCGCCAATCCGATCCATCGCGACCACACTGATGCTCAGTTGGTTGATGGCACTGTATCCGATTGTGCGGCTGGAATCGGTGTCTCCGTTGGGCAGGCGCGGATTGATGGGGGCAACTTCGAATGAGTTCGTGCGGATATCCTTCGGCGATACACCGGCCCGCTCGATCGCCTGAACCACCGCCTGCATGACCGGCGCATTCCTGCTCAGCGCATCGGCCACGGTCTTACCGTTCGTAGCGACGCCGATGTCGATGTCGGCGCGATCGGGTGCCACCCGCAGATGGGCCGTACCCTCGACGGTGATCGTGCGATCCTCCGCGAACGCAGGATTTGCCAGTGGCGCTGCCAGCGTTGTGCAGAGCAGAACCATTGCTCCAAGAAAAGGGTTCCTCATTGAATTCCCCCATTTGCCCAACGACGAGCAATCATGGCATCGGATTGCGGCAAAGATTCGTCTAGGCGCAGGTGGCCCGGGCTTTCTGCATCGCCGCGAAGTCGGAATCCGCATGATAGGAGGAGCGGGTCAGCGGCGAGGCGGAGACCATCAGAAAGCCTTTGGCGCGGGCGATGGCTTCCAGCGAGCGGAATTCGTCCGGCGTCCAGAAGCGGGCGATGGCGGCGTGCTTTTTCGTCGGCTGCAGATATTGGCCGATGGTGAGGAAATCGACGCCGGCCGCGCGCAGGTCGTCCATCACCTGCATGATCTCTTCGCGGCTCTCGCCAAGGCCTACCATCAATCCGGATTTGGTGAAGCCCTCCGGCGCGATCTCCTTGGCGCGCGAAAGCAATTGCAGCGAAGCGAAATAGCGCGCGCCGGGACGCACGGTCAGATAAAGCCGCGGCACGGTTTCCAGATTGTGGTTGAAGACATCCGGCCGCGCCCCCATCACCACCTCAATGGCGCCGGGCTTGCGCAAAAAGTCGGGCGTCAGCACTTCCACACTGGTGCCGGGCGAGAATTCGCGGATGGCACGAATTGTCTGCGCGAAATGCGCAGCACCCCCGTCCGCCAGATCGTCGCGATCGACACTGGTGATCACCACGTGCTTCAGGCCGAGCTTGGCCACCGCCGCGCCGACATGGGCGGGCTCCTCCGCATCGAGCGCACCGGGCAATCCCGTCTTCACGTTGCAGAAGGCGCAGGCCCGCGTGCAGGTGTCGCCCATGATCATCATGGTGGCGTGGCGGTGCGACCAGCACTCGCCGATATTGGGGCAGCCCGCTTCCTCGCAGACCGTGTGCAGGCCATGCTCGCGTACGATGGCTTTGGTTTCGGCGTATTCGCGCGATACCGGCGCCTTGACCCGGATCCAATCGGGCTTGCGCAGGATTGCGGTGTCCGGCCGGTGCGCCTTTTCCGGATGGCGGAGGGGGCCGCGCGCGGTGTCGATGACGGTGGTCATGGGCCAGAGATATAGACACTGGCCTGGCAGAAAGCACCCGCTGCAACGGGATTCTGCGCCGCAGCGTGGGCTTTTCGGGTGAGGCTCCTGCCGCCAAAGCCCCCGACTTTTCGCACGTGTGCCAGGCCTTGGCCTGAAGGATCAGGAAATCGCAATAGCGGATGAGCCGGCGCACGGCCTCCCGCCGCGCCCGCGCGTATCGCGAGAAGCCGCCGTGCTTCAGGCGATTGGTGTTGCCCGGCTGGCCGCCCCTGCGGCGCCGCGGCGGAGAGGATTCCGGCGGCATGGGGCGGGGGGCCTGCGCTTGCGCCGGCCGGGTCATTCAGAGAGTCCGCACCCGAGGTTCCGGCTGGGCCGGCGGCGGGGTATTCGAACCTCCGGAATCTTGAGGGGGGTGTACCCACCCCCTGCCCCGGACGAAAACCCGCCCGTCGGTCAAGCGGACATTGGCATCGTACCAGCCCTCGGGAATCTCCTCGTCATCGCCTTTCAGGACCGGCTGCTGCCGGGGCCGGCCGGACGCGGCGGCATCCTCGTTCGAATGATGGACATTGATGTTGTGCTCGAAGCGGCGGCCGCCCCGTAGCTCGGCAACGGTGTGGCCGACCTTGGCGCTGGCCTTGAGCAGGCCGATGGCGTCGGAATAGGCGCGGCTGCGGGCGTGGCCGTAAGGGTCGTCGGCGGAAGTGACGGCCCTTGCCTCGACAAACAGCGCGGCCAGGGCGCCGTCCACATGCTGGAGCCCGGATTCCAGCGACGTTTCGGCGGGGGCCGGAACGGCAGTAGGGATCGCGCCCGCCCGTTGAGCGGCGATGTCCGCCGCGGTCGGAATGGCTCGGTCGATGGCTTCGGCGGCCGTGATGGGGTTGGGGGTCTGCTCTGTCACAAATGCCTCCTCGCTTGGGTTCCTGGAATATAACGGGAACATCCGAGGAGTACAAGTACAGGTTGTAGACTAATTTTATTTCACCCTGAAAGAAACCCTAGATCGTGGCGTAGCAGTCATTTTTACCTCCCTACGTTCGGGGAGGTCAGGCACCTTGCCAGCCGGGCGGCTTCCGGTAGGGTCGAGGGCTGAAGGCCGCCGCCGCAAAAGAGCGGCCCCCGCCGGGAGCAACGCCTTGAGCCTCGCCACCATTGCCGCCGCGTCGGGCGAAGAAATCGTGCCGTTCGACGTGCTGCGGGCGCAGAAGCCGGTGTTCCGCGCCCTGATGGAGGCGCGCGCGGAACATGGCGGCGCCAAGCCCGCCATCGTCGACGGCGACGAGCGGGTGCTGACCTATGACGAGATCGTGCGGGCCTCGCTGGCGCTGGGCCATGCCCTGAAGAAGGGCACGCGGCCGGGCGAATCTGTCGGTATCCTATTGCCGACCGGGGCCGGCGCCGTCATCGCCTTCCTCGCGGTCTCGGCTTACGGCCGGGTGCCGGCGATGCTGAACTTCACGTCCGGCGCCAGCGGGCTCAAATCCGCCATCCGCACCGCGCAGATCAAGCGCGTGGTGACGGCGCACCGTTTCCTCGATCTCGCCAAGCTCGATCATCTGGTCGCCGAACTCGAGCCGGCCGCCAAGCTCATCTATCTGGAAGACGTCCGGCAGAATCTGTCGCTGCGGAACAAGCTGGCCGCGGCGATCGGCCAATACGCGCCCTGGGCGGTGACGGCGCGGCCGCTGCACCAGACGCCGGCGGTGATCCTGTTCACCTCCGGCACCGAAGGCGATCCCAAGGGCGTGGCGCTGTCGCATCTCAATCTGCTCTCCAATGTCGAGCAGGTGCGCTCGCACATCGCCATCTATCCGAGCGACGTGCTGTTCAATCCGCTGCCGACCTTCCACTGCTTCGGACTGACGGTCGGCGCACTGATGCCGCTGCTCCTGGGCATCAAGGCGGTGTTTCATCCCACGCCCCTGCAGCCGCACGAGATCGTGCGCCGCATCAAGGCGACGGGCTCCACTATCCTGCTCTCCACCGACACCTTCATCTCGCAATATGCCCGCGCCGGCGAGCAGGGCGACCTGAACTCACTGCGGCTGGCGGTGTGTGGCGCCGAGCGGTTGCGCGACGAAACGCGCCAGCTGTTCCGCAAGAAATACGCGATCGAATTGCTGGAGGGTTACGGCGTGACCGAGGCATCGCCCGTGGTCGCAGCCAACCAGCCCGGCGCCAATCGCCCCGGCACCGTGGGCCGTCTGGTGCAGGGCATGACGTCCAGGCTCGAGCCGGTGGAAGGCATCGCCCATGCCGGAAGGCTGTTCGTCAAAGGCCCCAACGTCATGCTCGGCTACATCAAGCCGGAGGCGCCGGGCGTGATCGTGCCGCCGCCGGACGGCTGGCACGATACCGGCGACGTGGTCGCCATCGACGAGGAAGGCTTCATCGCCATCAAGGGACGGCTCAAGCGCTTCGCCAAGGTGGGCGGCGAGTCGGTGTCGCTGGCGGTGGTGGAGAATTGCGCCTCGGCGCTGTGGCCCGATCACGCGCACGCCGCGGTCGCCATTCCCGACGGGCGCAAGGGCGAGCAGATCGTGCTGGTGACCACGGCGGCGGAAGCCACGCGCCACGATCTGGTGGGCTGGGCGCACAATCACGGCGTGCCCGAGCTCGCGGTGCCGCGCCGCATCATTCACGTCGGCGACGTGCCGGTGCTGGGGACCGGCAAGACCGATTACACCCAGGTCCAGGCCATGGTGCAGGAAGCGATGGCCGCGGAGTAGGCCGACGCTCAGCCCCCGTGCGGGCAGCGCATTTCGTCATGCACCACGGGAAAGTCGCCCGACTGCAACCGCGCAAAATCGGAGAAGCGCGCCGGCGCCGTCGTATTGGGCGGCACGGCATAGAGCTTGAAGTCGCTTTCCAGCTGCAGCACCAGGCGGTTCCTGGAGATGGCGCGCCAGGGATAATCCTGAGTCACGTAGGGCACCTGGTACTCGATGCGGCATTGCGAGGTCTCCACGATCAAGGTGCCGCCGCTCATGCCGTCCGGGTTGGGATAGGCGAACTCCGTCATCTTCTTGTTGAACACGACTTCGGTGACGTAGCCGTCGGTCAGCACGATCTGCTGATTGGAGTCGTTGATCAGCGCGATGCGGTCAGCTTCCCACGGCGTCTCGCAGCCGGCAAGCGCAAGGCCGGCGAGCGAGAGCAACAGCTTGATCGATTTCATACCGTCATCTTGCCCGCGGGCGTTGAAAGCATCCCAGCATCTGCTGAAGACTTGCAAGTCTACTCATAACCGGCCGTGGCTCAAGCTTTCCGCGAACAGCAGGCAACATCGGCACGGCTTTACGGCCGATGCGAACGCCGCTAGCGTCGCGCCTCTGCCATGGGGCATAGCCGGGGGGCATCATGCAACGGAAGCGAACTTGGCCGTCGATCCTGGCGGCCGCCCTGGCCGTCGCGATCGCCGCGCCGGCAGCGGCAGCGCCGCCACCGCGCATAAAGACTCTCGTCATCGACGAAGCTGCGGCTGCCCGGATCAACGACAGACTCGCGCACAACCGCAATGTCGTGCTGCACACGGGACTGGCGGAGACCGCCGGCGGAATTCCGCCGACGCCCGCCGGCGACATCGTCATTCTCGCGCCCATCGATTGGAACACCGGCGCGACGCTCACCATCGACGCCTATCACAGCATCATCGTTTCGGCGCCCGTCACCGTCAGCGGCGCGGGCGGCCTGGTGATGCAATACAACGATGCCGCCACCGACGGCGATCTGATCTTCACCGGAGCCACGGCGAGTCACGACGGGAACAACGTGGCCTTCACCGACGTCGTCGAGGGCGCCACCCAGGGCAACCTGACGATCAACGGCAACCCCTACACGCTGGTCAACAATCTCAGCCAGTTGTCGAGCGCCATGACCGCCAATCAAGCGGGCTATTTTGCCTTGGCCGACCGCTACGACGCCGCAGGAGACGGGACTTACACCGCTGCACCGGGCCCTCAGCTCGACGGCATTTTCGAAGGTCTCGGCAATACGGTGGCCAACCTCAAGATGTTCTGTGCGGCGGGAGGCAATACCTACGGACTGATCGGCGTCATGCATTCGGGTGCCGTGGTGCGCGATATCGGCATGGTCGACGTGAACTACGCCGGACCGACGGGCGTGGCCGTGTTCATCGGCGGCGTCGTGGGCTTCAACGCGAACGGCACGGTTGTGCACGCCTATACCAGAGGCAATTCCCTGATCAACGAGAAGGGGAGCCACGGCGCGGCCGGCGGGCTGGTGGGCACCAATCGCAACGGCACGGTGGCGCTGTCGTTTGCCTCCGCGACGGTCAAGGGAGGCTTCAGCTCGGTCGTGGGTGGCCTGGTAGGCGACAACTCGGGCACGATCGCCCGCTCCTATGCCGTCGCGACCGTCGCCTGCACGAAGGGCTGCTATTCCGGCGCGCTCGCCGGAATCAACAGAACCAATGGCGGATTCGATGTGGGTACGATCGCCGAAACCTATGCGCTGGGAAGCGCCGCGGCCAACAAGGTTGCCTATGTCGGGGGGCTGCTGGGCGCCAATGGCGGCTACGACACGGGCGGTTCGATTGCCGCCTCCTACGCGGCGGCGGCGGTGACGGCTGGCGCCCGGACCCGACAGGGTGGCTTCATGGGAACGGATATCGGCCATGCCAGCCTGTCGTATTGGGACGTCGACGTGAGCGGGCAAAGTCAGGCGGCCGGCGATCCGCCGAACGATCCGGGGATCACTGGGCTGACGACGGCGCAGTTTCTGGCGGGCCTTCCGGCTGGTTTCGATCCGCTGACATGGGGACAGGATCCCAGCCTCAACAACGGCTATCCCTACCTGCTGGCCCTGCCGCCGGATTGAATGCGGGCGGGCCTTATGAACGATGGGCCGTCCGTCACCGCCACAGATTTCGCACAATGCAGGCAGAGAACGCGCTCCCGACACTGCTGACGGTAGAGCGATGAATCGTCATCTGAGCAAACGCGCGTTCCTGGCCGGCTGCGCCTGCTGCGGCGCCGGCGCACTGGTGCCCGCGCGGGCAACCGTCTCGGGGCCCGGTGAGCTCGGCGCCAAAGGTCTGCCAACGATGCTGGAGCTGGGCACCCAGCCGATGGCGCGACTCGGCGAGAGCGTGTGGGTCGCGCGCATCGCGCCGCGGCTCTGGCTGCATACGACGACGGCAGTCATTCCGGGCGGCGTCGTGTTCCCGGCCAACGGGCTCGTTCTGGAAAGCGGCAACGGCAGCATCCTGATCGACACCGGCTATCTGCCCGAGCAGGCCGCGCTGCTGCTCGCGTGGTCGAAGACGGCGCTTATCGCGCCCATCGTGCGCGCCGTCGCCACGCATTTTCACAATGACCGCACCGGCGGCATCGACGGATTGAAGGCGCTCGGCGTGCCGACTTTCGCCTCTCCCCTCACCTGCCGGCTGGCAGCCGAGCACGGCCTGCCGGTTCCCGAACCTCTCAAGGACTTCGGAGGAGCGCCCTATCGCTTTGCCGAAGACTGCGAGCTGTTCTTTCCCGGCGCCGGCCACACGCGCGACAATATCGTGGCGTGGTTCGCGGAGCAGCGCGTGCTGTTCGGCGGCTGCCTGCTGAAATCGACGACCAGCGGCGGGCTCGGCAACGTTGCCGATTCCGTCGTGGCCGACTGGCCCGCCAGCATCCGCGCCATGCAGCGCCGCTATCCTTCGCCGGCACTCACCATCCCCGGCCACGGCACCATCGCCGGCGATCCGGTGGCGTGGACGCTCGTGCTGCTGGCAAAGAACAAGACGTAGGTCGTGTCATCTCAACAGCGAATGAATTTCCTGCCCACCATTCATGAAAAGATTGCCGATGCCGTGGAAGACGCCCACGATCCACAGGTTGCGCGTGCGGGCGAAGATGACGGCGAAGAACAGGCCGATGGCGAAGATCATCGCAAACATGACCGCTTTGCCGATGTCCGTCATGGCGGAGTGGAAGTAGTAGAAGTGGAGCGGCCCGAAGGTGAACGCCAGGTTGGCGACAAGCGCTCCCCATAGCGCGCCGAAGCGCCGCGTCAGTTCGGTCTGGAGCAATCCGCGATACATCAGCTCCTGATAGAAACCCCAGAGGATTTGCGTGAACACGATCAGGCCGGCCGCCTGCATTGCGGGCCGCGTCGGGCCTGCTGTCATGGACACGCCGCGCAGAAACAGGAAATAGAATATCGCCGCGGCCGCGAGCACCACCTGGAGAACGTACAAGCCTTCCGTGGCCGTCCATCGCGTGAAGGGCAGCAGGCCGATTTCCCGCCAGCGCAAGCCTGCGGCCAATCGCACGATCAGGAGGACCGCCGCGATCTGCAGCGGCAGGCGAACGGCCGAGTCCGGGACCGCGATGCCCAGCAGGCCGAGATGCTCCAGGCGCGGTCCGATTGCGAGTTCGAACAGCACGAACACGACGAGCAGCACCCAACCGCTCGCGGCCGGATAGGCCGGCGCTTCGCGTTTGTCGAAAAGCAGGAGATGCCCCCGCAGAAGCGGGCCCAGCCTGTGCGCCTCGCGATCGTAGATGAGCCCCGCCATCGTCACGCACTCCGCATCGAGGCAACGTTATACACCCGCGCGGGGACTCTGCCCTAGCGCGACGCTGTCCCCAGAACGCCCGAGTCGAACGCGGCGAGAAGATCGCCGAGACACTTTATCGTGCTGTTCAGCGGCTGCCACATCGCCGACGATCCGGCGGCGCGGACCCTGAAGCTGCTGGCGGCAAAAAAGAGCTGGTGTCACCCCTCCCCCAAATTCTTCGCGCGCACTTTCTATGCGCTACCGCTTCGCTATGTG
>DATCOJ010000066.1:0-7972 GCA_036564785.1 Rhizomicrobium sp.
ACGATGGTGCGCAGTCCTTCGGAAGCGCCGTAGACGGCGGCCGCCAGGCCCGCCGGTCCGCCGCCGATGATCATGACGTCGTATTCGGCGGCCGCCGCCTTGGTCTGCAGGCCGAGCAGGCGCGCGACGTCGCCGATGGAGGGCTTGGTCACCACCGTGCCATCCGTGAGCTTCAGCGCGGGACAATCCTCGTCCGCCGGCAACGGCCCGGACCATGCTGCAGCGAGATTTGGCGCATCGGGCGTCAGCCATTCGAAGCTGATCTGGTTGCGGGACAGGAAGCGGCGCAATTCGGTGGAAGTGGCATCCCAACGATGCCCCACCAGTGTCACGCGCGCCGTGGGCGGTTCGGCCGCGATGCCCTGCAGTCCGCCAAGCCGCTCGCGTGCCAGCGCGCCGATCCTGGTGGCGAACTCGGGCGAGGCCGACGCGATGCTGTAATATTGGCGCACTTCCACGCGCATCACGCGCGACGGCTCCACGGCGCGATAGCCGCCGGGAAACGGCGTGCCCAACACCAGCGGAACCTCGCCGAAGATGGTGCCGGGCAGGCGCCAGCCCAGCCGGCGCTCGATCCCGTCGATGGTCTTGAGCACCTCCATTTTGCCCGCCAGCACGGCATAGAGCGCGCGCTCGCCGCCCTCGGGCACGGCGAATTCGCCCGCGGCCAGATGAATGTCGGCGCTGGTGCGCGCCAGATGCTCGAGCTCCGGCGCCGCCAGCGAGGCGAATAGCGGCACCGCTCGAACATCCTCGACCGTCAGCATGCCAATGCCCCCCGCCGCGAACTGCTTTTCGCCCGCCAATCTATCCGTTCGCGCCCGGGATTCCAGAGCATCCGCTGCCAGCAATGAGTGGTCAGGGCTGGGGCCAGGGCTTTGTCTGGAACTGGTCCAGTCTCGCGCCGATGCGGGCCTTTTGCTCCTCAGTCGGCTGAGAATCCTTCTCCCATTCGAAGAGAAAGCGGCCGCCCTTCATGTAGAGCGTTCCGGAATTTTTCAGATGTCCGACGCCGCGATCGACGATCATGAAGGGGATGCCTCCGAAGAGGACCTTGTAGTCGTTGGGAGCAAGTTGAAAATCGTCGCGGCCGCAAGCGACGAATGTCGCCCTCTTCCCTGCCGGAACGTCGGGCACGTATTTTGGCGCATTCTCGGTCGCTTCAATGACGCTTTTGACGGCGACCGTCTTCTCTTTTTCCCCGGGACTGCTCGCATCGGTCACTGTCGCGATGCAGTTCTCCTCAAGGGCGGCCAATTCCCGCGCCCCCGCGCCGTCCACCCCCGGCATATCCATATCGATGTTGGCGATCTTGTCCCGATCCACTTTCCAGGCCTTGCCATCCAGCGTGCCGATGCGGAACGGCATGTCGTAGGAGAAGCTTGCGAAGACATGCGTTTCGATCGGGGTCAAGGTTACGACATGAACGAAGAAGATCTGGCCGGGCTCGCCGTTGGGCCCCGTTTCCTGGGTGAATCGCAGGCAGGTTTTCGATAGCGCGTCCTTCTGCACGATGCTCTTGCCATCGGTGGAAATGGTGAAGCGGTAGTGCCCGCCGATGACAATCAGCTTCGGATCGGTCTTGGTCGCCGCCAGCGCCCAAACGATCCAGCGGTCGCTCTGCGGATCCTTCAAGGCGATGGTGTTGTAGGTGTCGGAACAACGCTCCGTCACGTTGTCGAGCGCGAGAAGACGCGCGCGGTATTGGGAGAGTTCGTCGGCGCTGAGCGTACGGTCCTGCGGCTCGGACAGCACCGGTTCCGAGTGAATGGCGAAGGCGACATCGTAGGAGATTTCCGGGCCGTTTGCGCCATCGCGCACGAAGCGAACGATGTCGCGATCCGCGAGCGAATCCACGATCCACCCATGACTCTTCTCCGCTCTTAGTTCCGTTTCGCCGTGCTTGGCGAGGAGGATGTCGGTTGCCTTCCAGGCTTCCTGGTCCTGACGGTACATCTGCATTCCGAGCATCACGGTCGTTGGAACGTCGAATTGCCGGATCGGCGGCGCTTCGCCTCCTCGCGCCGTCGAGGCCATCGCGACGATCAGAATTGCAAGACTCCCCAAACGCCGATGCGGCATGCGTTCCCCCAACGACCGAACCTCGAGTTGTGCAGAATCACCTGATCTCCCAGCTCATCGACACGGAGACTGAGACCGTCTCTTCGCCGGCGGCGACAGGAGGCGGCGGCGCGGCGGGCGCGCTCATCGCCATGCGATACATCGGCTGCGGCGCCTGATAGCCACCGCCCTCGCTGATCTCCACGATGGGTCCGAGGCTTACGCCGGCGGCGCGGGCGAGCGTCTCGGCCTTTGCGGTGGCATCCTTGACCGCCGCCTCGCGCGCCCCCGCCATCAGCGTCTTGTCGTCGCGGATGGAGAAGGCGATGTCGCCGAGATTGTTGGCGCCCGATGCGACCAGCGCGTCGAGCGCGGGACCAACCTTGTCGAGATCGTCCACCGTCACGCTCACCGTGTTGGAGACCTGGTAGCCGGTGATGCGGTGCGGCTGCTTGGAGTCGTAGGGCGGATATTGAGGCGTCACCTGGAAGTTCGAGGTGCGGATCGATTTGTCGGGGATGCCGAGCCGCTTCAGCGTGGCGAAGACGTTGGTCATGTCGCGGCTGTTGGCGGAAAGCGCCTCGGCCGCGCTGCGCGCCTCGCTCACCACCCCGGCCGACAGCATCGCCTGATCGGGCTTGGCCTTCACTTCGCCCGTGCCGCTCACCACCAGCAGATGCGGCAACGATTGCGGCGCGGATTGCGCCAGCGCCGGCAGCGACACGACGCAGGCGGCGATCAACACGGCAAATCCGGACAGGTGGAACTTCATGGCGCTAACCTCCTTCGACCGATCGAAAGAGCATAGTCCATCCGCCGCGCGGCGAAACTGCGGCGGCGCAGACGCGTGCCGGAGTCAAAATCCGGCTCCCCCTCCCCGGCTACGCCAAAGCTTCGCCGGGCAAGGACAAACTCACTCGGCCGGCGGAGCTTCAGCGAAGACGGCCGCGCGGGGAGGGGGGCGTAACTTCGCGAAGATTGGCGCTTTAGCTCGACGGCGAGCTGGCTGCGGCCGGAGCGGCCGCCGGAGCTGCGGAGGCCGCCGGCGTCACGTTGACCGGCGTCATCGGCACTTCCACCACTTCCGGATAGCTGTTGTCCGCGCCGGTTGCGGCATCGACGACGATTCCGACGCCGCCGCCCAGGATGATGTTGCCCGCGGTGGCGCCGTTGAAGTGCGACTCCACGATCTTGGTCGCATCCTGATAGCCGTCCTTCTTGCAGACGATCTTCAAGTCATTCTTGGTGCGGTTTACCCGCACCACGGAGGGCGTCACCGCCGACCACGTGCCTTCGGAATTGTAGAGCATACAATTCGCGCCCTCGACCGGCGGAGAGGATAGCGCCACAGGTTGCGTTGTGCCCTTGATGACGGTGGCGCAGCCGGACAAGGCTACGCCAAGCGCGGCAACAGCCGCGAGCGTGGTCGATTTCATGATGGCCCCTTCAGCCAGAGTTGTGTGGCCGCGAAACTAGTGGGGGGCACCGGGCGCCCGCAATGACTATTCCGCCGCGGACGGTTTTTTCTTCGCGGCGCTCGGCAAATAACGCACGCCTGCGAGGATAAAAGCCCGCGACGGCTTAGCAATTGGTGCAATTCACGCGGCCTTGGCCGGGGGTGGGGCCTTTTCGGTCGACAGGTTGCCGATCGCCATGGCGATGAGGTCCGGACGGAAACGCGGCGAAATGTTCTCGAATTTGCAGGCCGCCAGGATCTGCTCGACGATGAACTTCGGCTGGTAGCTCGCCAGCGACGCGCCGCCGAGGCCGAACAGCGCGGCCATGATGGCGTCGATGATCTGGTCCGGCGCCTCCAGCCCTCTGGCTTCGGCCATGGCCCGGAAGATCTGGCGGAATTCTTCGCGGGAAGGTGCCGCCACCTCGAGCTTGTAGGGGATGCGGCGCAGGAAGGCGGGATCCATCAAATCGCGCGGCGTCAGGTTGGTGGAGAAGATGACCAATTCGTCGAAGGGCAGCGAAAAGCTCTTGCCCGTGTGAAGCTTGAGATAATCGACGCGGCGCTCCAGCGGCACGATCCAGCGGTTGAGCAGCGCTTCCGGGCTTACCAGCTGGCGGCCGAAATCGTCGATCATGAAAATGCCGCCCAGCGCCTTCACGTGGAGCGGCGCCTCGTAGAATTTGGCGAGCGGATTGAAGCTCAGATCCAGCATCTCCAGAGTCAGCTCGCCGCCCGCCACGATGAACGGCCGCTTGCATGCCACCCAGCGCTGGTCGAAATCGTCGCGCCGCAAGGGTGGTGTCCGTCCCGCGCCCTCGGTCTGGATCGGCTCGTGCACGCCGGGATCGAAGACCTTGATGATCTGGCCTTCCACTTCGAAGCAGTAGGGAATGTAGATCACATTGCGGAAGATGTGGCCGATCTTCTCGGCGACCGTGGTCTTGCCGTTGCCTGGCGGGCCGTAGAGCAGGATCGATTGGCCGGAATTCACCGCTGGTCCCAGCTCCCGGACGAAGGCGTCTCCGATTACCAGATTGGCGAAGGCGCCGGAGATGGATTCGCGGTCGATGCGCTCGTTGGTGATGCGCTGGCGGCGGATGCGGTCGCTGTATTCCGCGAGCGGAATGGGTGCGGGGCCGAGATATTGATTCTGCTGCAGCGCATCCTGCGCCCACTGCTTGCCCTTCTCGGTCAGCGTAAAGCGAAGTTCGGAGGTGATGCGCAAACCGGCCGCGCCCAGCACGTCCAGCAGCTTCCGCTCCTGCGCCTGCTGAACCAGTTCCTGCGCGATGCGGTTTGGCAGCTTCAGCATGTCGGCGATGGCTGATGCGGTTTCGGCGCCGGCCACGTACATGGCCTTGATGGCGAGGTTCAGCAGGTCGGAGAGCGACAATCCGGTCTCCGCGATGGTGGTCGGCGGAGCGGGGGCTTCCTGCATCACCGCATCCAGATCGGACTGCTTGAGCTTGCCGGCGGCGATCAGGATGTCGCCCAGGCGGCCTCCGCGGGTTCGCTGCTGCTCGATGGCTTGGGCAACGTCGGCCTGGCTGACGAGGCCGTGGCCCACCAGAATATCGCCGAGGCGCATGGCGTTCCTCGCAAAGCAAAGACTCGAAGCGAGCCGAGTTCGGCAGAAGCCGCGGCCGGCCTCAAGCAAGACTCAAGACAGAGGCTAAGATTGCCTTAAACTTCTCACCAAGAGGTGAATTGGAGACCGCGCCCCAGCACCCCCGCCGCTATGCCGGTCGGGGTTCGCTCCGCATTTGCACGCGAAAGGGCGCTACTGGCCGGCGCGGCCCAGCGGGCTGGCCTTGAACTTCGCACGCAGGTGAAAGGCAACCGCAAGCATCGCGATGCCGAAGACGAGCGCATAGGCGCCGACCCACCAGGTGAGCACCACGGCTCCGATCACCGGAGCGAGCACCAGCAGCGCGCCGTAGACGATCGATACCACACCGCCGAGGACCAGCCACCAGCGGCCATGATCGGCATCCAATTCGAAGCCGGCGGCCAGCTCGATCCCGCCGGTGATGAGAGCCCAGGCGGCCACCAGCGCAATGAAGACCGCGACGGTGATCGCGGGGAAGGCGGCCGCCGCCGCTCCGATCACGATCCCGGCAATACCCTCGAAGGCAAGCAGGCTCCACCTCTCGCCCTCCTTCGCCGCGTTGACGGCGCCGATGATCGCCACGACGCCGTCGGCGACGGCATAGGCGGCGAAAACGAGAACCAGCGACAGCATGGTGACGCCGGGCATGAGCAGCGCGATGAGACCGAACAGCACTGCGAAGACACCGCGCGCGACGAACGCCCACCAATTGCGGACCAGCACCGAGAGCATGGAATCCCCCCCTTCAAAACAAAGGACGTTTACCATGATTTGACAAGGGGCACTATGGGGATCGGTTGAACACCGGAGAAGCCCTAAGCCGGCTTGCGCCGCCGGGAATTCGTCATGGGAGGGCCGGACAGTGCGACCGCGACCCAGGCGAGGCCTTCAATGTGCTCGCAAACGATTGCCGCGGCGGCCATCATCGGCACCGCCAGAAACAGCCCGGCCACACCCCAGATCATTCCCCAGAAGCTGAGCGAGAGAATGATCGCAAACGAGCTGAGATTGAGGGAGCGGCCGAGCATCATCGTCTGCACCACATTGGCCAGGACGAAATGCATCGCGCTGAGCGCAGCCGCCACGATCAGGCAGGTCTCGAGCGATCCCGTTTGCAGGAACGCCATTGCGGCCGGCAGCAGGGCCGCGATTCCGCCGATGGTGGGAATGTAGGTCATCAGGAACAGGAAGAGCGCCCAGAAGCCCGCGAAATCGATGCCGAGCAGGGCAAGCACGATATAGGTCGTGGCGGCCATCACCGAACTGAGCAGCGTGCAAACGCCGAGATAGGCTTGAATCTGGCTCGTCATTTTGCGTACCGCCTCGCGGGCCTTTTCCCGGCTGGTGTCGTCCGCGGCCAGCAGGGCAAGCTTGCCCGTCAGCAAGCCTTGTTCTGCGAGGAGAAACGCCACGTAGATTCCGACCAGGATGAGGGCGAAGCCAAATGCCCCCGCCGAGGCGGCGGTGCCGGTGAGGACGCTGGCGACATCGGCGCGGCTGACGAGATCCGAAACGCGAAGCGTCGGGGGCAGGTGCAGAGCGGCAAGGGCTTGCGAGAAGAGTGCGCCGAACCTGGCGGCGTAGGCCGGTCCACGGCTCACCAGCGCCGCGGTTTCCTCCCCAAGGATTCGCGCCACCAGATAGAGCGCGGCCAGGATCGCTACGGCAGAAACGGTCCTGGCAAGCCAGATGGGACAGCCCCATCGCTGCAACACGCCGACCAGGGAATTCAACACGCCCCACAACAGGATCGCGAAGACAAGCGGTACCAGCAGCGGTCTGCCGAGAACGAGGAACGCGAGAACGATCGCGCCGCTGACGAGCCAATTCGATAGGGGCCGGCTATCGATCTTCATGGCGAAGGCTCCCTTCCGCCCACCCATCCTATATTGTCGAAGACGCTATACGGAGAAATTGTTGCCCCGGAGGCGATCCTCCAAGGGAAGGCAAGGGGAAGCGTCCGATTCGCCGGTTGGTTTCCGGTCGGGCGGAGCGGCGTTATAAGATCGAGTATGACAGCAACGCGGGAAGCATGACCGACACGCGGGCCATAGCGCTGATCATGGCGCTCCGGGGGCAGGGTATCACCGACCAGCGGGTGCTCGGCGCCATCGAGCGCACGCCGCGAGAGCTGTTCGTCGACAAGCCGTTCGAGACGAGCGCCTATGACAACAGCGCGCTGCCCATCGCCTGCGGCCAGACCATCAGCCAGCCCTATATCGTCGCCTATTCCACGCAGGAGCTGGAGGTCGAGCCGGGACATCGCGTGCTGGAGATCGGCACCGGCTCCGGCTACCAGGCAGCGGTGCTCGCGCTGCTCTGCCGCATGGTCTATACGGTCGAGCGGCACAAGCCGCTGCTCGTCCAGGCGCAGGCGCGCTTCAAGGCGCTCAAGCTGCACAACATCGTCACGCGCCACGGCGACGGGCTCGCCGGCTGGCCGGAACAGGCGCCATTCGACCGCATTCTGCTGACCGCGGCGGTGCCCGAAGTGCCGGAAAGTCTTATCGAACAGTTAAAGCCCGGCGGAATTCTTATTGCGCCCGTCGGCAAACAACCGTCGCTGGAAAGCTTTTCGCAATACTTGGTGAAGATTATCCGAACGGAAGAGGGGACGAGCAGGCAATCGCTCATCCCCGTGGTGTTCGTGCCCATGATCCCGGGCCTGCCACAGGTGAGTTCGGATGCAGCGGAACGGAAAAAGTAGCGACCAAATTCTCCCCCCTCCCTTTGCGGGAGGGGGCAATCCGAACGAGCGGGAACGAGTGAGGATTGGGGGAGGGGTATCGCGACGACACCCCCTCCCCCGCCTCGCTTCGCTCCGCGCCCCCTCCCGCAAGGGG
>DATCOJ010000067.1:0-13704 GCA_036564785.1 Rhizomicrobium sp.
CATGAACACCCTCTACCTGTCGGCCACGGAGGTGACTGGCACCAAGAGCTCGCGCATCGTCGTCAGCCGCTCCACCGACGGCGGCGCGACTTGGAATCTGGTGAACGTCGATACGCTGCAGATCTATCCCAAGGTCGATCAGTTCAGCGATCTTGCCGTCGCCGACGACGGAACGGTCTACGTCAGCTGGATGCGCTGCACCGCCAACGGCCCGACCAACGATTGCGGCGGCACCACCGCCTCCATGTGGTTTTCCAAATCGATCAACCAGGGCGCAAACTGGTCGGCTCCGACGATGATCAACGATGTCGACCTCGCGCCGGACAATTGCGGCGCCTTCTATGGCTGCCTGCCCAACACTTCGGTCCCGGTGAGCAACGTTCCGGTGATCGCGGTCGACAACAGCGCCTCGCCCACGCACGGCAACCTCTACGTGATCGAATATACCTGGCGGGGCTTCTACATGAAGACGCAAGTGACGGTCTCCAGCAACGGCGGCAGCGTGTGGGGCAGCCCGATCCGGGTGACGCCGAGCTCCGATACGCACGATCAGTTCTTCGCCTGGATCAACGTGGCCAACAACGGCACCGTCGGCGTGAGCTTCCTGGATCGCCGCAACGATCAGGCAAACATCGACTACGACGCCTTCAGCGCCTACTCGACCAATGGCGGCGCCTCATACAAGGACCTGCAGCTCTCGACCGTGTCCTCCAACCCGTTCAACGACGGTTTCGGCGGCAGCTTCCTTGGCGAGTCCACCGGCAGCGGCTGGGGCGCCGGCGCCAAGCACCTGTTCGCCGCCTGGCCGGACACCCGCACGGGCACCAGCAGCCAGGACGAAGTCGGCGGCCTGATGCCGTAGTCTTGAGCGGCCCGCGATGCGCTTGACGCCTTGCGGGCCGCCACCGGCATCCGGTGCTGCAAGGGCCGGGTTTCTAAAGCGCCGGGATATGCAATCCCTGCTGCCATGCCAGCCATCCGAGATAGGCTGCGTAACCGAGCAGCAGGACGAAACCCTGCCAGCGCGCCAAGCGCCAACCCATCGATAGTAGTGCGAGAAGCAGCGCCGCCGAGCCGGCCAGAACGTAGAGTCCGGAGTCGCGCAGCTCCGGCGTGACCGGCAGCGGCTGAACGAGGGCCAGCAGGCCCAGAACACCGAGCAGGTCGACGAGACAAGCCGCAAGCACGAAGCCGAGCACCGCTTCGGCGTGTCCACGCGCGGTCAACCGCCATGCCGTCGTCATGACTGGAATCGACGCCGCAAAGGCAGCGACGGTGAGGCCCGCGGCGGATTTCGCGATGTGACTCGTTGCGGCGACCGCAAGCCCGCCGCCGATGAAATAGCGGGAGCCGAAATAGAGGCTCGCCAGTCCGAACACGAGGAGCAGAACGCTCAGCCCTTCGTTTGCCTGCCGCCGCGGGATGAGCGCAAGGCCGCGCGCCTCTGCAATCGAAAGCGTCGTCGGCCGTCGCCAATCGGTGGCGAAGGCGAGGACGAAATAGGCGAACAGTCCCGCAAGCAGAAGCAGCCCGGCAATGCGTCCAAACCCGATCAATTGTGCCATCGACAGCACGGCCGCGCAGGCAACCAGGAGTGCGCCGCCGTCGCGAATAACGAGTTTGGCGGAAGCGGGAAGCGGATGGATCGCCGCGGCCAATCCCAGCACCACCAAGACATCGAGAATGCCGGCACCGAGGATGCTGCCCAGCGCTGCATCCGGCGCTCCATGCACCAGCGCCTGGGAGGAAACGAGCAGAAGCGGGAATGCCGATGCGAGCGGGATTGTGACCAGGCCGATCCAGAAAGCGGGAACGCCCAGGCTGCGGCACAGCCCGATGCCGCCGCGAAGGACCGCTTCGCCGCCGACGGCCAGCAGGACCACACCTGCCGCGATGAAATCAAGCGCGTTCAAAGGGCTTCCCGGCGGCCGCAGCGAATGCCTTCTCGCGGCAGCAATTCGCGGCCGCTATGCAAACCGTCCCAAATCGAATTCCGGGGCGAGCGGCCGCTGTCCCAATATGAGACCGCGCATGGCATCCGCAATGGCCGGAGCAAACAAGATGCCGTTGCGGAACTGGCCGCTGGCGACGAACACGCCGTCCAGCGCGGTCTTGCCCAGGAGCGGCAGGCCGTCGGGCGAGCCGGGCCGCAAGCCCGCCCAATGCTCGGCCAGACCCCAGCGCTCAAGCGAGGGAATGAGACCGGTGGCGTGCTCAGACAGCCATTCGCGCGCGGCGTCGCTCAGGCTTGTGTCGAAGCCTCTGTCCTCGACCGTGGCGCCGACCAGCAAACGGCCGTGGCGCGCGACCAGATAGACCTCGTTGCCCCAAAGCATGTGAGTCGGAAGCGGCACGCCCATGGGCGGCGCCAGCGCGATCATCTCGCCTTTCATCGGCTTGGTGGGAATGGGCGGCAGCCCCAGGATTTCTCCGCTCCAGGCGCCGGCCGCGACAATGAACGCATCGGCTTGGTGCAGCGCGAACGGCGTGCGGGCCCCGGTGGCGTGGCCGTTCTCGGATTCGATGCGCATCACCGGCTCGTTGATGAGCAGCCTGCCGCCGGCGCGGCGGAAGGCGAGCGCCAGCGCCGGCCCCAGCGCGCGGTTGTCGACCTGCGCTTCGTCGGGATCGAATAACGCGCCGGCGATGTCTGGGCCCAGCATGGGTTCGCGCGCGCGCACTTCGGCCGCAGACAATCGGGCAATCCCCGCGCCGTCATACCGTGCCGCGAGCGCGGACAGTTCCACGTCGCTTTGCGCCACCATCAGCGTGCCGCTCCGCGCGTAGCCGAGCGCAATGCCGGATTGTGCTTCGATCTCCGCGGCGAATTCCGGCCAGAGCTCCGCCGAGCGCAGCGCGAATTGGGTTTCGGCGGCGGCGCTGCTGCCGTGTTCCGCCGTGGCGGAGAGCATGCCCGCGGCCGCCCAGGTCGCGGCGGCGCCGGGCTGCGCGCGCTCGAGCAGCGTCACCTCGGCGCCGGCTTGCGCCAGCCGCCAGCCGATCGAGAGGCCGCAGACGCCGCCGCCGATGACGACGATTTTCATGGCTCGCCGAAGTGTTGCACCGCGGCGGCCACGCGCGTCCCGGCGGTAACGAAGCAGAGGGCGCCGAAGACATAGGCGACGATGCTGAACCAATCGGGCCGGATGCAGGCGATGGCGAAGGCGAGAAAGGTTTCAGTGCCTTCGGTCAGGCCGCCCAGATAGTAGAGCGATTTCTGCCCCCGCAGATCGGTGGTGAGGCCGCGCTTCGCCGCGAAGATCGCGAAGGACAGGAACGTCGCGCTGGTGGCGATGAAGCTGAAGATCAGGAATGCAGCCGCAAGCGCGCGGGATGGATCGGCCAGCGCAAAGGCGAAGGGAATCGCGGCGTAGACGATGAAATCGAGCGCGATGTCGAGAAAGGCACCGAGGTCGGTCGGCTTGGCCGCCCGTGCCAGCGCGCCGTCGAGCCCATCGCACAGCCGGTTGAGGATGAACAGCGCGAGGCCGGTGAGATAGAAATGCCGCGCGATGGCGACGGCGGCCCCCAGCCCAAGCGCGAATCCGAGAATGGTGACCGCATTGGCGCCCGGCGCGACCGGCCCCACGCGCGCGGCAATGCGGGCGAGCGTCGGGTCGATCAATCTGCGGATCGCGGCATCGAACATCGCGGCGACGCTTAGAGAGCGGCGCCGCTTCGGTCAAATCCTAGGTTTCGGGCGGCAGCGATTTTGCGCCGGCTTGGTAGGCGGCGGTGAAGGCATCGAGCCCGTGCGAGCCGCCGTTCACCGCCTTGCGCGCGTCCGCGAGATTGTCGGTGGCGAGTGCCTTGCGGATGCGGCTTTCGGCATTCTTGAGGAACTGCGCCAGAATGAGGCCGGCGGTGGCGCCGTCGCAACCGAGGTCCGGACTAGCGACGAGATCGATTCCGATCTGGTTGCCGATGCGGGTGTAGTTGGAGCGGCCGGTCAGCTGGACATAGCCGCGGCCCTTGAAGCGCGCGCCGTCGCCGGCTTGGGTGTTGCCCAAGGTCTTGCCGATGGAGGTGCCTGGGCCGTAGAGGCCGAAGGGCTCGCCGCCGGGCGCGGTATTGAATTTGCTCTGGCCTTCCGGGATCGGCACGAAGCCTGCCGTCTCGGCGCGAATGGTGCCGAGCGCCATCAGCAGCATCGGCCGGTCCGCCAGGCCGCAGCGGCGCAGGCCCGCTTCGACGAACGGCAGATTCTCGACGATATTCTTCTGCGGCGTGCCGGGAAACATGGGCAGGACGTTGGCCAGCGCGACGCGGCTGAGATAGTCACCGGCCGGCGCCGCTGCCAGGAACGCGCTGGCCATGAAGCCGGAGAGGCTGTTCGAGAGCTGGACCTTGGTCCACTCCGCGCCGTCGGTTATGACCGTGACGACGGTCCCCTTGGCGCAGGTCGCGACAATCTGAGATGCCGTCGAGGCCTCCGCCCGCAGGCGCACGCCGTCGCCTGTTACGATCTTTCGGTCGCCTGCCGCCATGATTCTCCCCTGTCGGAATCGACGTGGGCGAGAATAGACCACCTGCTTGCCAATGCCATAGTCTGTCATCCTCGAACGGAGTGAAGACGAAATGCCAGCAGTGTTTGAGCCAAGCGGGCCGGTACAAGGAGCGGCGTCCTTGGATCTGCCGCTGGACCCCGGCGAAAGGGTTCTTTGGACCGGATTTCCTCAACGTGGATTGATGTTCCGGCCGCAGGATATCTTTGTCGTTCCGTTCAGCATTGCTTGGTGTGGCTTCGCCGTCTTTTGGGAAGTGAGCGTCGCTTCCACGAAGGCGCCGCCGTTCTTTCTTCTCTGGGGCGGTGGGTTTGTGGCCGTCGGCCTGTATTTTGTCTTCGGGCGCTTTGCGGTGGACGCCATAAGCCGCGCCAGGACCATCTATGCCGTGACCAATCGGCGAGTCCTCATCCTGTCCGGCTTGACGACCAGAAAGCTGCAATCGCTGGCTCTCGGTGGACTCACGGAACTGGAGCTGCAGGAACGCAGTAACCGACGAGGGACGATCACGTTCGGACGACCCACGGTGGGTGCTGGAAACTGGGGCCGTAGTTGGCCCGGCAGCAGCCGAAATGCGGCGCCCGCATTTGAAGGTATTGAGAATGCCCAGCAGGTCTACGATATGATCCGTCGGGCGCAGCAGGACGCCAAGCCACCTTCCGCCGGACAATAGCCGCCGCAAGCACAAGGGAGACAATCATGGAAAAAGCCACTTTCGGGGCCGGATGTTTCTGGGGCGTCGAGCACTTCTTCCGCGAAGTGCCGGGCGTTGCGGACGCGGTTTCCGGCTATGCCGGCGGCACCGTGGATCATCCGACCTACAAGGAGGTGTGCAGCGACCGCACCGGCCACGCCGAAGTGGTGGAGGTGACGTTCGATCCGGCGAAAGTGTCATACGCCAAGCTGGTCGAGCTGTTCTTCAAGATGCACGATCCCACCCAGCTCAATCGGCAAGGGCCCGATTACGGCACGCAATACCGCTCGGTGATCTTCACCCATTCGCCGGAACAGGAGCGCGTGGCCAAGGAGGAGCTGGAGAAGGCCAAGGCCTCGGGCCGCTACAAGCGGCCCATCGTCACCGTCATCGAGCCGGCGAAAACCTTCTGGCCGGCGGAGGACTACCATCAGCGCTATTTCGCGAAGCATGGCGGCTCCTGCCACGTCAGCTATGCGGAGCTCGAGCACCAATGAGATTGGCGAGAGGATTGGGGGCCGCGCTCATGGCGATCGGTTTCGTGACACATTCCGCCTACGGACAAATGAGCCGGGGCGACCGCTATTCCGGCGCGCCCTGGGCGACGCGCTCGCCGGTGCTGGCGCAGCACGGCATGGTGGCGAGCGAGCAGCCGCTGGCCTCGGAGGCCGCGGTCGACATTCTGAAGCGCGGCGGCAGCGCGGTCGACGCGGCCATTGCCGCCAATGCCATGATCGGGCTGATGCAGCCGGTGCTGAACGGCATCGGCGGCGACCTGTTCGCCATCGTCTACGATCCGAAGACGCATAAGCTTTACGGCTATAACGGCTCCGGCCGCTCGGCCATGGGTCGCGATCTCGCCAGGATGACGGCAGAGGTCGAGACCGCCTATAAGCGCGCCGGGCTGCCGGCCAAGGCGCATATTCCCTCGGTCGGCTCGCTGCCGATCACGGTGCCGGGCACGGTCGATGCCTGGTTCGCGCTGCATCAGAAGTTCGGTCGGCTGAAAATGGCCGACGATCTGGCGCCCGCCATCCACTACGCCACCATCGGCTTTCCGGTGACGCAGCTGATCGCTGCCTATTGGAAAGGCAACATGGCGGCGTTCGAGAAGAACAAGGACTTGATCGAGGAGCGGGACAACGCCCGCCACACCTATCTCATCCCGGACGGCAATGGCGGGCACGCGCCGGCGGAGGGCGAAATCTTCAAGAATCCAGATCTCGCGCACACGTTGTCGTCGATCGCGGCGGGCGGGCGCGACGCCTTCTACAAAGGCGCCATCGCGCGCACCATCGACGCCTATTTCAAGCGCATCGGCGGCGACCTGCGCTACGAGGATTTCGCCGCGCATCACGGCGACTGGGTCGAGCCGCTGTCGGTGAACTATCGCGGCTACGACGTCTACGAGCTGCCGCCTAACGGGCAGGGCGCGGCGGTGCTGCAGATGCTGCAGATCCTGAAAGCCTACGATCTGAAGAAGATGGGCGCGGGGTCCGCCGATGCGCTGACGGCGATGCTGGAGGCCAAGCGGCTCGCCTATGAGGATCTGGCGAAGTGGTATGCCGATCCGGCCTTCGCGCATGTGCCGGTGAAGGGGCTGCTGTCGGAGACCTATGCGGACGAGCGGCGCAAGCTGATCGATCTGGCGCGGGCCAATCCGGACATCGGGCCCGGCGATCCCAAGCTGCATGACGGCGACACCATCTACCTCACCGCCGCCGACAAGGACGGCATGATGGTATCGCTGATTCAATCGAATTATCGCGGCATGGGATCGGGGCTGGTGGCGGATAGTCTGGGCTTCATGTTCCAGGATCGCGGCGAGCTCTATTCGCTCGACCCCAAGGCGGCAAACGTTTATGCGGCGGGCAAGCGGCCGTTCCACACCATCATTCCCGCCTTCGTCATGAAGGACGGCAAGCCGTTCATGGCCTTCGGGCTGATGGGCGGCGACATGCAGCCGCAAGGCCACGTTCAGATCGTCACCGACATCGTGGATTTCGGAATGAATCCGCAGGAGGCGGGCGACGCGGCGCGCTGGCGGCATACGGGCAATGCGGAGCCGACCGGCGAGCCGTCGCAAGGCATCGGCTCAGTCGAGATGGAATCCGGTTTCGATCCCGCGGTGAAGGCGGAGCTGGAGAGGCGCGGTTACAAGATAGTGCCGGGCACGGGGAATTTCGGCGGCTACCAGGCGATCATGCGGGGCGCGAACGGCGTCTATTGGGGCGCCTCCGAAATGCGCAAGGACGGGGAAGTGGTGGGATATTGACCCCCGAGAGCAATCCAATGAGCAATCGCAAGCCAACAAAGATCGGAACAGTTAGAGGTAGTGGAAACGTATTCCGTGACCTTGGTAAGCCGGATGCGGACGTGCTGCAGCTGAAGGCCTTGCTCGCAGCAGAAATCGTCCGTGCGCTCGACGAGCAGGGACTGACCGTTCGGAAGGCGCAAAGCCGCACCGGCATCGCGGCGGCCGACTTCTCTCGGATCCGCAATGCCGATCTGAACCGTTTCACCGTCGATCGCCTTATGACGGTCGCCAAGCAGCTGGGACGCGATTTGAACGTCGCCGTGACTGTTCGGGCAAAAAAGCGCACGCCGGCAAAGCGCGTCGATGTCGACGCTTTGCGGCGCTTCACCGAATCATCTCCCTGGCAGCCGGTGAGCGCCGGCGAATTCATCCGCAGGATGCGGGACGAAGATCGGTATTGAGCTTCTCGGAAACTGCGCTACTGACCTTTGGCGTTCTTCACCGCGAAGGAGACGGAGGTCTTGGTGCCGTCGGCGAATTTCAGGGTGACGATGACGGTCGCGCCGGGCGTCATAGCGGACGTCGGGTCCATGCACATCAGGTGGTAGCCGCCGGGCGCGAATTTCAACGTGCCACCCGCAGGAATCTCGAGGCTCGAAACATCCTCCATCGATCCGACGCCGTTCTTGCTCTCGCTCTTGTGCAGCATCAGCATGCCGCAGGCCGGCGAGCCGGCGCCCTTGAGAAGGACCAGCCAGCGGCCGGTGTTGCGCAGCTCGAAATAGCCGCCGGCCGGAAGGTTCCCAGGCAGCGCGCGAAACCAGCCATTGGCGACGGTGACGTGCGAGCTGGTCGGCGGCGGCGTGGACAGGCCGGCCGCGACGGCGACAATCAAGCTAAGCATGCGCATGTTCGGCCTCCTCGTTGAGCCGCATATTGACAAGCACGATGATGATGGCAAGCAGGCTCAGCAGGGTCCCCGGCAGCCAGATGATCAAGCCGCCATAGTGCTGGTCGCTGAGCGCCGGGATGTCGAACATGCGGCCGCAGATTTTGTAGACCGGATAGTAGTCGGTCATCGACAGCGACAGAATGGCGCCCAGCACCATCTGCGGCGGCTCCACCGCGATGACGAGCAGCGCGCGCCAGCCGCTGCCGAGGCGCGCCGGCGGGCGCGGCCGGGGATCGAGCACCAGCCACCAGAAGGCGACGCCGTCCAGCGCCATGGTCCAGTTCATCAGATCGTACAGGTTTTTGTCGAGCATCACGCGGGTGTGGATCGCCGGGATCAGCCACAGATAGATCATGCCGACGAAGACGAGCGGCGCGACAATGGGGTTCATGATCATCCTCATTGCGGCGCGCGCGGGTTTTGAGTCGAATATCGGCTTGAGAAACTCCGGCATGCCCGCCCACAGCACCGAACCCGACGCGCCCAGCGCCACCAGGAAGGCGCCGATGTGATGCAGCACGAAATGCTGCGCGCGGTGGATGAAGAACATGTGCTGCGCGTAGTAGTCGACATGGGTCTGCAGCATGGCGTAGAGCGAGGCGATTCCGAGAACGAAGCAGAGGTTGCGCCACAGCGGCGGATGCTCCGCGCGGGGCAGGCGCTTCAAGCCGACAAAGAACCAGGCGAGCGCCAAGCCGGTGCCGAGAAACACCGGCCAGGAGAATTCCCAGGGCAGAAAGAACGGCAGCTCGGCGGGATAGGTTCGGCAGACGAACCAGAGCGCGCTGCCTGCGAGCAGGAGCGCGAGGAAGCCGAGCCATTCGCGAGGCCCGCGCGCATTACTCTCGATTGCCACTGTCGACATTCGGGCTTTATAGGCGAGGTGGCGGACCCGGCCGCGAGGCGATTGGCCGCAGCCTTGCGGCTTCGCGCTCTCGTGATAAGCACACGGCATGAAATCTGTGCGTTTCGCAATGCTGCTTCTGGCGCTCGCCCTTGCCGCCTGCGGTCGCGGCGAAGTGCGGCCGGGTACCAGCGACATCACTGGCGCAATGCCCGATCTGTCCTTCAGCATGGTCCGCGCGAACGACGGCGTGGCGGTGAGCGCCGATGACTATCGCGGCAAGGTCGTGCTGCTCTATTTCGGCTACACGCATTGCCCCGACGCCTGCCCCACCACGCTCGCCAATCTTGCGACCGTTCTGCAGACGCTTGGGTCGCAAGCAAAGCAGGTGCGCGTGCTGTTCGTCACCGTGGATCCCGCGCGCGATACGCTGCCGATCCTCAAAGCCTATGTGGCGAGCTTCGCGCCGGAGATCGACGGCTTGCGCGGGACGGACGACGAGGTCGCGTCGCTGGCCCGCCGCTATCGCGTGCTCTATCGGGTGACGCAGACTCCGTCCGGCGGCGTCGAAGTCATGCACGCGAGTTCGACGTTCTTCTTCGATCGCGAGGGGCACGCACGCCTCGTGACCACGAGTACGGACGATACAGCGGCGATTGCCGGGGACATCGCGCGATTGCTCCGCAGCGATTCGTAACCTCGAATTCCCTCTCCCCCACGAACGTTGGGGGAGAGGGCTAGGGTGAGGGGGCTGGCAGAATCAGAACTCAGAAACCAGAAGAGGATGCCGATACAGCGCGTTTCTAATTTCTGACTTCTGATTTCTAAGTTCTGACACCCCCTCACCCTGACCCTCTCCCCTGCTAAAGCGGGGACGAGGGAATTTTATTAGATATGCAGCGCGCGTTTGTCGGCGTCGAGCACGGATTCGTGCATCATCTCGCTGAGCGTCGGATGCGGGAAGATGGTGTGCGCCAGCTCCGCGTCAGTCAGCTCGCCCGTCATGGCGATGGCATAGCCCTGGATCAACTCGGTCACTTCCGCGCCGATCATGTGCGCGCCCAAAAGCTCGCCGGTCTCGGCATCGAACACGGTCTTGACCAGGCCCTCCGGCTCGCCCAGCGCGATGGCCTTGCCGTTGCCGATGAAGGGAAAGCGGCCGACCTTCACCTTGCGGCCCTTGGCCTTTGCCGCAGCCTCGGTGAGACCCACGCTCGCGATTTGCGGCCAGCAATAGGTACAGCCGGGCACTTTCGTCGTGTCGAGCGGATGGACGCCTTTCACGCCGGCGATGCGTTCCGCCACGATCACGGCCTCGTGCATACCCTTGTGCGCGAGCCAGGGCGGGCCGACCAGATCGCCGATGGCCCAGATGCCGGGGACGCCGGTGGCGCCCCATTGGTCGATGACGACATGGGTCTTCTCGATCTTGACGCCCGCCTGCTCGTAGCCGTTGTTCTCCACATTGCCGACGATGCCGACGGCGAGGATGACGCGATCGACGGTCATGGTCTCGCTCTTGCCGTCCTTCGCTTTCAATGTGGCGGTGACGTTGTCCTTGCCCTTCTCCAGCTTCTCGACCGTGGTTCCGGTGCGAATTTTCATGCCCTGCTTGGCGAAGGCTTTGTGCGCCAGCTGGGAAATCTCCTCATCCTCCACCGGCAGCACGCGATCCAGCACCTCCACCACCGTCACCTCAGCGCCCATGTTGCGATAGAAGCTGGCGAACTCGATGCCGATGGCGCCCGAGCCCACCACCAGCAGCGACTTGGGGAACATCTCCGGCACCATCGCCTCGCGATAGGTCCAGACGAGCTTGCCGTCGGGCTCGAGGCCCGGCAGCGAACGCGCCCTGGCTCCCGTGGCGAGCACGATGTTGGCCGCACGATACTCGCTCTGCTTTCCTTCGCGCGTGACGGCGATCACGCCTCTATCCAACAGCTTGGCTTCGCCGGAGATCACCGCGATCTTGTGCTTCTTCATCAGGAAGGCGACGCCGTTGGAGAGCTGCTGCGACACTTTCCGCGAGCGCTCGACGATCTTCGCGAGATCGAATTTGAGATTGTCGGCGCTGAAGCCGAACTCGCCCAGGCGATGCAACAGATGCCAGATCTCGGAGGAGCGCAGCAGCGCCTTGGTGGGGATGCAGCCCCAGTTGAGGCAGATGCCGCCCAGCCGGTCGCGCTCCACGATGGCGGTCTTGAGCCCGAGCTGGGCCGCGCGGATGGCGCAGACATAGCCCGCCGGTCCCGATCCGATCACGATGACGTCGTAGCTGTCCGCCATGAAGCCCTCACACGTTCAAGAAACTGACCGCCACCACCAGGCCCACCGCCGGCAGCACGCAGAACAGCACATAGAAGAACGACACGGTGGTGAATTTGAGCCCGGTCCAGAACCAACTTTGCGCATAGAACGTCTTGAACGCCAGCACGCCATAGACGGTGGCCACCAGCAGCGTCCCCCACACCACCAGCCCGCCCGAAAAAATCTGCGCCGCGCCGGCCGCCAGCATCAGCAGCACAAAGCCAACGGTGTGGATGTTCAGCGAGAACACCAGGTGATCGACGAAATAGAAGTCCTTGCGCTGCCGCCAATAGAACGCCGCGAGCAGCAGGGCGTAGAGCGGCATCAGCAGAAACAGCGCGCGGGGAATCCAGGTGGTCAGCGGTCCGTTCATCGCGGCGGGATCGGCCGACAGCCGCTGGATGCCGCCGAAAATGTGCTTGGCGGCCCAGTCCTTCTCCTCCGGCGTAGGCTTTCGCTTCCCTTTCGCGCCATTGTCTTCGAAATCGAAATTGGCCTTGGCGAGGCGCTCGCGCGCGCCGGCCGGCAGGGTGGAATGATAGGCGCCGATGACCGAGAAGAAATGGACCTTGGTGTTGAAGGTGTAGGGGCCGCCCGGCTGGTTCGCTTTCGCTTTGGATATCGGAATGAGGCGCGGCATATCCGGATCGCTGGGCACGTAGTCGCGATTGATGATGAAGGTGTTGCCCTTGGCGTCGCGGAAGACCTTGGCAGGCGTGGCGACGACCTCCAGCTGAAGCAGCGCCAGCCCCGTGGCGCTCAGCACCAGGAAGAAGATCAGCGAGACGAACAGATAAAGCCTGACCGCCGGCATGTAGCGCCGGGTGCGGCCCTGGCGGAAGGCGAGCGGAATCTCGCCCGGCTTGGCGAACAGCGCCGTGGCCGTGCGCAGCACGCGGCTGTCGAAACTGGCGATGTCCTCGAACAAATCATGGGCGAGGCCCAGCACGGAGCGGCGATGGGTGTCGCGCTCCTGGCCGCACACCGCGCAATAGCGTGCGATGATCGGCGCGCCGCAATTGGGGCAGGCCACCACCTTCCCGCCGCGCTCGGCCAGCGCCGAGGCCGCAAGCTCGACCGCGGCCGCGCCGCCCGTCTCAAGAATTGCTTCGAAGTCGCTCATTGCTGGACGACTATAGCAGCATCGAGGCCGGTTCTTCGATGTAGCCCTTGAAGGCCGAAAGGAAGCGGGCCCCGGTGGCGCCGTCGATGACGCGGTGATCGCAGGACATGGTCACGGTCATGATGGTCGCGGTCTTGAGGATGCCATCGCGGACGACTGCCCGCTGCTCGCCCGCGCCCACCGCCAGGATCGCCGATTGCGGCGGATTGATCACCGCGGTGAAGTCCTTGATGCCGAACATGCCGAGATTGGAGACCGAGAATCCGCCGCCTTCATATTCCTGGGGCTTGAGTTTCTTGGTGCGCGCCCGCTCGGCCAGCGCCTTCACCTCGTTGGAAAGGACAGCCAAGCCCTTCTCCTCGGCCCGGAACACGATTGGGGTGATGAGGCCGAAATCGAGCGCCACCGCGACGCCCACATCGGCGTGTTTGTGGCGCAGGATGGCGGTGTCGGTCCAACTGGCGTTGACCTCGGGCACGCGCATCAACGCGAGCGCCGACGCCTTCACCACGAAATCGTTGACGGAAAGCTTGTAAGCGCCATCGCCTTTCGGACTTTTGTCGTTGAGCTTGGCGCGCACCGCCATCAGCTCGTCGATGTTGCAGTCGATGGTCAGATAATAGTGCGGGATGAGCGTCTTCGCCGAGGTCAGCCGCTTGGCGATGGTCTTGCGCATCGAGTCGTGCGGGATCTCGTCGTAGTCCGTGGGCTTGTAGAACAGGCGGGCATCGGGAAGCGGGGTGATCCCCGCAATTGACGAGCTTGGTGCCGATGGGGTCGCTGGTTGCGCGGAGGGTTTGACTGGAGGTTTCGCGGCGCCGGATTTCGCAGCCGCCTCGACGTCGGCCTTCACGATTCGCCCGCGTGGACCGGAGCCGTTCAGGGCTGCGAGATCGATGCCGGACTGCGCCGCCATGCGCTTGGCCAGCGGCGAGGCGAGGAGGCGGCCGTCTGACGACGCCTCCCCTCCCCCCTTGCGGGGGAGGGCATTCGGCGCAGGCGCAGCCTGCGTCGAATGGGAG
>DATCOJ010000068.1:0-15617 GCA_036564785.1 Rhizomicrobium sp.
GCCAGAAGCCGCTGGCCCGCCGCGCCATCCTGGAGGAAGCCGCCGGCATCGCCGGACTGCATCAGCGCCGCCACGAGGCCGAACTGCGTCTGCGCGCCGCCGAGACCAACATGGCGCGTCTGGATGACGTCATCCGCGAGATTGAAACGGCATTCCAGAGCCTGAAGCGCCAGGCACGCCAGGCCTCGCGCTACCGCAATCTCTCCGGACTGATTCGCAAGGCGGAAGCGCTGGCGCTTTATCTGCGGTGGTCGTCCGGGCAGGCGCAGGTATACGCAGCCGAGCAGGCTCTGACCAAGGCGAGCGGCGCGGTCGCCGACTGCACCGACAGGGCCGCTGTCGCTTCCACGGCCCAAGCTGCGGCCGCCGCGGAGCTTCCGCCGTTGCGGCAGCGCGAGGCCGAACGGGCTGCAGCGCTGCACCGTCTTGTCATGGAGCGCGAAGCGCTGGACGCGGAAGAGAACCGCGCCCGCGAAGAGGCGCAACGGTTGCGTCAGCGCATTTCCCAGACCGAGCAGGATCTGGCGCGCGAAAGGGCGCTCGATGCCGATGCCGCGGCCGCGCTCGAAGCGCTTGCCGCCGAGTTCGTCGAGCTCGAGGTAGCGGCTGCCGGCGCGGCGGCAGAACTCGCCGCGGCGCAGTCGGCCGCGGCGGAACTCGGTGATGCCCTCGCCGAGCGCGAGCGCGCACTGGAGAGGCTCACTTCGGATCTGGCTGAGTGGCATGCGCAGAAGCATGGCCATGAGCGCACGTGCGAAGTGGCCGAAGCGCTGGCTGAGACCAGCGAACAGCAGCTCAAGGCGGCTGAAACACGCATGGAGCAGGCCCTGGCCGGAGCGGCCGGCTCTCCCGATGTCGCGGCCGTCGAAGCCGTCGCCGCCGCTGCAGGCCGCCAGGCGGATATGCTCCGAAGCCGGCACGGGGAAGCCCGTGCGGCGTTGGACGCGGCTGAGCGGGCCGAGGCCGAAGCTCGTGCACCGCTCGAGAATGCCGAACGCGAAGTGCAGCGGCTCTCCGCCGAGGCGAAGGCGCTGGCTGAACTGCTGCTGGACCGAAGCTCCGACTTGTGGCCGCCGCTGATCGACGCGGTGAGGGTTGAAGCCGGATACGAGGCCGCTTTCGCGGCCGCCATGGGTGACGATATCGACGCGCCGGCAGACGAAGCCGCTCCGCATCATTGGCGCGATCTGGGCTCGCTGGTCCCAACAGCGCGATTGCCGTCCGCCGCACTGACCTTGCTGCAATTCGTGGACGCCCCCGCCGCGCTGGCCCGGCGGCTTTCGATGACCGGCATCGTCGAAGAGTCGGAGGGCGCCTCGCTGCAGAAGCTGCTGTCGCCCGGCCAGCGGCTGGTTTCGCGGCGCGGCGATCTGTGGCGCTGGGACGGCTATGTGGCCTCTGCCGATGCGCCCTCGGCTGCGGCGGTGCGCCTTTCCCAGCGCAATCGCCTCGCTACGCTCGAGCAGGAATTGGCGCAGGCGAAAGATGCTTGTGCGGCGCTCAGCGCACATCACGCGTCTGCGCGACAACAGCTCGCCAATGCGCGCCAGGCGATGACAGAGGCCGAGGCGGCGCAGCAACGCGCCGGCCAGGCCTTGCTGACAGCACAAACCGAAACGGCGAATGTCGCCCGGGCCGTTGCCGAGCGCGCCTCGCAACTGGCTTCGTTGGAAGCCGAGTGCCGGCGGCTGACGCAGACGCGCGACACGGCGCGCGAGTCCGCGCGCCAGGCCGCGGAGGCACTGACGGCGCTGGGCGACGGCGTCCCCCTGGCCAATGCGGCGGCGGAAGCCCGCACGGGCGCTGCCGAGGCCCGGTCTGCCGACAGCGCCGCGTGCGCGAAGGTCGCAAGTCTGGCGCATGAAGCGGAGGCGCGGGCTCAGCGTCTCGCGGCAGTGGCGACGGATCGGACACGCTGGGAATTGAGGCGCGCCAGCGCGAGCGAGCAGATGGCCGAGCATCTGCGCCGCCAAGAGCGCCTCCGCGAAGAGTTGACCGGCGTTGAGGCGGTGCCGACGCAGATCGCCGTCAAACGCAATGCGCTGCTCGACACGATTGGGACGGCCGAGGCTCAGCGCAACGAGGCGGGCGATGCGCGCGCCGAAGCCGAAGGGCGTCTCGCCGAAGCCGACAAGGCCGTCAAAGCCGCCGATGCGGTCCTCTCCTCTGCCCGCGAGGAACGGGCGCGAACGCAGGCCTTGCTGGAAGCGGCGCTCACCCGCGTAGACGAATTGCGCCTCCGCATCCGCGACGAGATCGACTGCGCGCCGGAGGCACTGCCTGAACAGGCAGACATTCGCGAAGGCCAAGAACTGCCGACGCTCGAATATGCCGACGCCAAGGTCGAGCGGCTGAAGCGCGAGCGCGAACAACTGGGCGGCGTCAATCTGCGCGCCGAAGAAGAAGCCGCCGAGCACGAACAGCGCCTGCAGACGATGACCGACGATCGCGCCGATCTCGACGGCGCCATCCAGCGCCTGCGCCGCGGCATCCAGAGCCTCAACCGCGAGGGCCGCGAACGGCTGGTCGAAGCGTTCGACAAGGTGAACCGCAATTTCCAGACGCTTTTTGCCAAGCTGTTCCAGGGCGGAGAAGCACGGCTGTCCTTCACCGAATCCGAAGATCCGCTGGAGGCCGGCCTTGAGATTTTCGCGCGGCCGCCAGGCAAGCGACTGCAATCCCTGTCGCTGCTTTCCGGCGGCGAGCAGGCCTTGACGGCGCTGGCGCTGATCTTCGGCGTGTTTTTGGTCAATCCGGCTCCCGTCTGCGTGCTCGACGAAGTGGACGCCCCGCTCGACGACGCCAATGTGGAGCGCTTCTGCGACCTGCTCGACGAAATGACCCGGCTGACCGACACCCGCTTCCTGGTCATCACCCACCACGCGCTCACCATGTCGCGCATGCACCGCCTGTTCGGTGTGACCATGGCCGAGCGCGGGGTGAGCCAACTCGTCTCGGTCAAGCTCGCCGAGGCCCAGCAAGTCGCCGCTGCGGAATAGCCGCTTCCCAGCGCGACAGAAACTTGCGCGCGATTTCGACGCGGAATATTTTTGCAAATGATTTCAATAACTTAGGGTGCTTCGGAATTCTTGACGTGAGTTCATCCGGACACTATGGTCCGGCCGCCTTCAGGGTGCGGCGAAGGCGTCATTCTCCACGAGGCGAAGGGCGGCCGGGAAGCCATGAGCGACAGTGCTCCCGAACCGGACGACCTGCGCTCTCTCGGCGAGCGACTCGATGAACTGAAGCGGCAGAACCGGCCGCCGAAGCAAGCCGTGGCGCCAACCTCCGGCGAGATCGCCATCCGTTTCGCCACGGAACTGCTCTCGGCGGTCGTCGTGGGCGCCGCCATCGGTTGGGGGTTGGACTGGCTGTTGGGGACACGGCCGATCCTGACCGTCGTGTTGTTCCTGTTGGGCGCGGGCGCGGGCATCCGCAACGTGGTGCGCGCCTCGAAAGAGATCACCGAGCGGACTTCCGCAGCAGCGCGGGCCGCCGAAGAAGAAGAGAAGGAGCGTTGATCCATGGCGATCACCCCCATGGAGCAGTTCGAGGTGAAGCCCGTGTCATGGGCGCCGCAGCCGCTGTTTCACATCGGCCATAGTGCGATCTACTTCACCAACCAGGCGCTGTGGATGGTGGTGGTCGTCGTCTCGATTTCGCTCTTCCTCACGCTGTCGGTCTCCAAGGGCCGCATCGTGCCGACCCGCGCGCAGTCGATGGCGGAAATGTCCTACGAATTCATCGCCGGCATGATCAACATGACCTCCGGCCCGGAAGGCATGCGATTCTTCCCGCTCATTTTTTCGATCTTCATGTTCGTGCTGTTCTGCAACGGCTTCGGCCTGTTGCCGGTCGCCTTCACCGTCACCAGCCAGATCGCCATCACCTTCGCGCTCACGGCGATCATCATCCTGACCGCCATCGTTACGGGCTTCGTCCGTCACGGACTGGGCTTCTTCAAGCTGTTCGTGATCAAGGCGCCGATCGTCATCGTGATCCCGATGGCGGTGCTGGAGTTCATCTCCTTCTGCGCGCGGCCGATCAGCCTGTCGATGCGCCTGTTCGCCAACATGCTGGCGGGCCACACCATGCTGAAGGTGATGGCGGGCTTCGTGATTGCGCTGGGCAGCGCCGGCGGCCTCTACACCGTACTCGCCGCCGCGCCGGAAGCGCTCATCGTCGGCCTCACGGCGCTGGAATTCCTGGTCGCGTTCCTCCAGGCCTATGTGTTCGCCATACTCTCCTGCATCTACCTCTCCGAAGCTCTCCATCTCCACGACAACCACTAAGCGAAGGAACCAGTCACAATGGACGTCGTTGCAGCAAAACAGATCGGCGCCGGCCTCGCCACCATCGCCTTCGTCGGCTCCGGTATCGGTATCGGGGTGGTGTTCGGCAACTATATCTCGGGCGCGCTGCGCAATCCCGGGGCGGCCGCCTCGCAATTCACCAATCTCTATATCGGCTACGCGCTGTGCGAATTGCAGGGATTGTTCGGCCTTCTGATCGCGCTCATTCTGCTCTTCACGTAAGACGGCGATGGCTGAGACTCAGACCTCGACAGAAGCCCCGGCCAGCGGCGGCTTTCCGCCGTTCAAGACGGAGACGTATCCGAGCCAGATTTTCTGGCTGACGATAACCTTCGTCGCGCTTCTGCTCATGATGTGGCGGGTGACAGTGCCGCGCATCGGCGGGGTCATCGCCGAGCGCAAGGGCCGCATCCAGAGCGAACTCGCCGAGGCGGAAGAGAGCCGTAAAGATGCCGAGCGCGCGGCCGCGGCCTATCAGGCCCCGATCCTGGAAGCACGCGAGCGGGCCAGGGCTCAGTCCGAGGCGACTCGCACCGAAGTGGCGCGCGAATTCGAGCAAGCAAAAGCCACCGCCGACGTCGAGGTCCAGCGCAAGACGACCGAAGCCCAAACGCGCATCGCGGCCATGCAGGCCGAGGCGCGGCGTCACGTGGCACAAGCCGCGGAGGACGCAGTCGTTGAAATTGTGTCGAAACTGACCGGCGACAAGATCTCCCGTGAAGAAGCGGCAGCTGCCGTGCGCGACGCGGTCAAGGCCTGAAGGCACCAAAGCGATGGAATTCATCACCCACATTCTGAAGCAGGAGGACTTCTGGGAAGGCCTCGGCCTTCTCATCGTCATTGCCTTCTTCCTGTGGTGGCGGGTGCCGGCCTTTCTGGCCGCCGCCCTCGATCGCCGCGCCGAGGCCATCGCCAAGGAGCTCGAGCAGGCAAGCCAGATCCGGAAGGAAGCCGAGCAGGTTCTGATCGAATATCGTCAGAAGGCGACGGCGGCAAAGTCCGAGGCAGAGCACATTCTCCGGGAAACCAAGGCCGAGGCCGAGCGGTACGCAGTGGAAGCCCGGGCGCAACTCGACGCGCAGCTCAAGCGCCGCGCCGAACTGGCTGAGCAGCAGATCGCACAGGCCGAAGCCCGCGCCATGGCCGAGATCCGCGCCACTGCCGCCAATGCCGCCGCCGCCGCCGCCGAGAAGCTGATCGCGGCGCATCTGGATGACTCCAAGAGCCGCGCGCTGGTCGAAGGCAGCATCAAGGACCTGGCGAGCAAGCTGAACTAACGGCGACTCGGTTTCTCCCTCCCACACGATCGTTCATGGCCCGGCTTTTCCGCTGAAGCTATTTGCAGGGCAGCGAAGGCAGCACGTATTTCTCCAGCAACTCCTGCGTCTGGTAGCTCGATCCGCGGACGTTGTAGTTTTCGCGCGTCACAACAACGGCGGCACGGATATCCGGCAGAAACAGGATCTGGCTGCCGCCATTGCCGGCCACGAACCACACGGGCCTCGGTCCGCACGGCGTCTTGTAGTTCGCTTCGAAGGCGAAGTAGCCGTAGTTCTGATCCGGCCGCGAGGCGCGGCGCACAGTGAACATCGCCTTTACCCACGTGCGCGGCAGAATCTGCTTGCCCTCCCACACGCCGCCATCGGCCAGCATGGTCGCTATCTTCGTCCAGTCGCGGCTGCGCAGCTCTAGGCCGCCTCCGGTCATCGTCTCGTGCGACGGCGAATAGGACCACGAGCGTTGCGCGATGCCGAGCGGCTTCATCACCTTCTCATCGACATACTGGTCGACGGAGGTGTGAACGGCGCGCTGCACCGCCTGTCCCACCAGAAAGGCATTCACGGTGCAATATCGCCACGGCCCAAACCCGGATGCGTCGCGCGCGTAGCCATGCATGGTGGAGAGATCGACGGCCCAGCGCGTCCAGTTCCGCTGTTCGTGCAATTCGTCTTCGTTGCCGGCGCTGTTGTCGTCGCTGTCGTCGCAATCGAGCGCCGACGACATGGTCAGCATGTCCTGCAGCCGGATGTCTTCCTTGTCCGGCGTGTCGTTCCGGAACGGCTTGAGGTCGGAGAAATACGCAAACGCCCTCGCCTGTTCCGACGGAACCGCGCCGTCGCGGATCGCGAGGCCAAGCGCGATAGCGGCGAATATCTTGGTGGCCGAACGGGTGTTGTTGAGCTTCTCGGGCGAGCCTTCGCCGAAATACTGCTCGAAGAGGATCTTTCCGTTCTGCGCCACCACGACGCTGGTGGTCTTTGCGTAATCGCCTTTCGCGATAGCGGCCGGAAGGCCGGCCAGCGGCGCGGGATCGAAGGCGATGGCGCCTGTGGTCCAGAGAGCCGCAGCTCCGGCGAGCAGAAAGGCAAAACGCATGGTCCGGTCTCCTTTGAGCCGGCGCAGGCTAGCCGCGCCGTCAGGCTTTGTGGCGGCGTTGTGTGGGGCTAGTTTGCGGTTTCGCCGCATTTGCAAGCTGGAGGGGGCATGGACCGCATCGACCGCAAAATCCTCGCCCTCTACCAGGAGGACACACGGCGCATCGCCGAATCCATCGGCGAGAGCGTCGGGCTTTCGGCGGCGGCTGTGCAGCGCCGGCTGAAGCGCCTGCGCGAAATTGGCGCCATCCGTGCGGAAGTCGCGGTGCTGGATGGCGCCCGGCTGGGCGTGCCCATCACCTGCATCGTGACCCTGGCGGTGAAAGCGCCGCCCTCGGAACTCGACCGCTTCAAGCGGCAGCTGCGCTCCCTGCCACCGGTGCAGCAGTGTTATCACGTCACCGGCAGCAGCGATCTGATTCTCGTAGTGACGGCGGCGAGCATGGAGGAGTACGGCGCCTTCGTCCGCGACCATCTCGAATTGAGCCACCAGCTGCTGCGCTATGAAACGCACGTGGTGCTGGATCGCGTGAAGGTCGGGCTATCGCTGCCGCTTGGCGGGTAACGATCCGCTTACTCCGGCTTCACGATCCGGATGTGCAGCTCCTTGAGCTGGCGGGGTGAGACTTCCGACGGCGCGCCCATCAGCAGGTCCTGGCCCTGCTGGGTCAGCGGGAACATCGTAACTTCGCGGATGTTCTCCTCGCCCGCGAGCAGCATCACCACGCGCTCGAGCCCCACGGCCAAGCCGCCATGCGGCGGAGCGCCGAAGCGGAAAGCATTGAGCATGCCGCCGAAGCGCGCCTCCGTGTCTTCGTGCGCATGGCCCGCAATTTCGAAAGCCTTGAGCATCACTTCGGGATCGCGGTTGCGGATGGCGCCGGAAAGCATCTCGTAGCCGTTGCAGACGATGTCGTACTGGAACACCTTGAGCGCCAGGATCTCGTCCTTGTCGGCCGAGCTGAAGGCGAGGAACTTCTCACGGTCGTATTGTGGCATGGAGAACGGGTTGTGCGAGAAGTCGATCCTCTTGTCGTCCTCGTTCCATTCGTACATCGGATAGTCTACCACCCAGCAGAAGCGGAAGGTGCCCTCCTCGATCAGCTTGAGCTCCTGGCCGAGCTTGATGCGCGCGAGCCCCGCGATCCTGGCCGCGCGATCGGCCTTGGCATCGGCTGAAAAGAACAGCGCATCGCCTGCCCTGACGTTGCAGCGCTTCGCGAGTTCGGCCAGCGCCTCCGCCGGCAGAAACTTCGCGATAGGTCCTTTGCCGCCGTCGCCCTCGAAGATCACATACCCGAGCCCGCCGGCGCCCTCGCCGCGCGCCCATTCGTTGAGCTTGTCGAAGAAGGAGCGCGGCTGCGCCGCCGCGCCCGGCGCCGGAATTGCCCGCACCGTCTTGTTCTTGAACGCCTTGAACTCCACATCGCCGCGCCCGAACACGTCCGACACGTCGGCGATGCGAAGCGGATTGCGCAGGTCGGGCTTGTCGGTGCCGAATTTCAACAGGCACTCGTCGTAGCCGATACGCGGATAGGGCGCCTGGTCGACCTTGCGGCCGTTGGCAAACTGCTCGAAGACGCCCTGCAGCACCGGCTCGATGGCGGCGAACACGTCGTCCTGGGTGACGAAGCTCATCTCCACGTCGAGCTGGTAGAACTCACCCGGCGAACGGTCGGCGCGGCCATCCTCGTCGCGGAAGCAGGGCGCGATCTGGAAATAGCGGTCAAAGCCAGCCACCTGGATGAGCTGCTTGAACTGCTGCGGCGCCTGGGGCAGCGCATAGAATTGCCCGGGATAGCGTCGGCTCGGCACCAGGAAGTCCCGTGCGCCCTCGGGCGAGGACGCGGTCAGGATCGGCGTCTGGAACTCGGTGAATCCCTGGCCGTGCATGCGGTCGCGCAAGCTGCGAATGATGTTGGAACGCAGCATGATGTTGTTGTGCAGGCGCTCGCGACGCAGATCGAGGAAGCGGTATTTGAGCCGCGTCTCCTCCGGATATTCGATGTCGGTGAAGACGGGCAGCGGCAGCTCCTGCGCCACCGACTGAACCTTGATCTCCTCGATCCGGATTTCGGTCTCGCCGGTCGGCAATTCGCTGTTGACCGTCTCGGGCGGGCGCGACACGACCGGCCCGGTCACCGTCACGACCCATTCCGAGCGGCACTTGTCGGCCTCGGCGAAGGAGGACGAATCCGGCTCGACCACGCATTGGGTTATGCCGTAGTGATCGCGCAGGTCGAGGAACAGAAGGCCGCCGTGATCGCGCCGGCGGTTGACCCAGCCGGAGATGGTCACGCGGCGGCCGACATCGCCGGCCCGCAGGTTGCCGCAAGTGTCCATCGCGCCCTTGGCATTGCGCGAACGATAGGGATGGGCGTGGGACAAGGCGGATTCCTCGCGAAAAAGGGCGGTATGTGGCGGGCGGGGTCGGCCCAAGTCAAGGGCGCCAAGGTGCCGTGTTCAATCCCGCCCGTGTCGGCTTAATCTTCGTCCGCTCCGAAGGAACCCCACATGAAAGTCGCTCTCCTCGCCGCCGCCGTCCTCGCCGCTCTTGCATTTGCCCCGCCTGCTCTCACGGCGAAACTGCCGCCTGGAAAGAACGTTGTCCTCGCGGACAAGGTCAGAAAGATCGTGCTGATCTTCGTGGCCGACGGGCTGCGCTATGACAGCGTGACGCCCAAATCGGCACCCACCATGTGGAAGCTGAAGCACGAGGGCGTCGACCTGACCAACAGTCATTCGATCTATCCCACGATCACCACGGTCAATGCCTCGGCCATCGCCACCGGGCATTATCCGGGCGATACGGGCAATTTCGGCAATGCGATCTATTCGGGTTACCCGAGCGCCTTCACCGGCAACGCGCCCATCGCCGTGATGGAGAATGACGCCAGCCTCGGCGAGCTCAACGATCATTTCAGCGGCAACTACCTCAACGAAGAGTCGCTGCTGGCCGTGGCGCGCAAGGCCGGCCTGGCGACGGCGGCCATCGGCAAGGTGGGCGCCGCGCCGATCCAGGACGTCACCCAGCGCGACGGCAAAGGCACCATCGTGATCGACGACACGGTGGGCCTGTCCGGGGGGATTCCGCTCTCGCCGGAGATTGCCGAGGCGATCAAGGCGGCTGGGTTGCCGGCCACCGCGCCGAAAACGAGCGTACCCAACGTCGATCAGGAAAAATATCTCGCTCAGATCGCGACAAAGGTCGTGTTGCCAAAGCTGCTGAACGGCGGACGCGACGTCGTGATGGTGTTCTGGTCGCGCGATCCGGACGCCACCCAGCACTCCCAGAAGGACAGCCTGGGCAAGCTCTCGCCCGGCATCAACGGTCCGACCAGCCTGGCCGGCATCAAGGATGCGGACGACACTCTTGCCGCGCTGATCGCGGGGCTCAAGGACAACGGCGTCGAAAAGACCACCGACATTTTCGTCACCGCCGATCACGGCTTTTCCACTATCGCCAAGCGCAGCAAGACGAGCGCGTCGGCGCGCTACGACGTCGGCAATGCGCCGAACGCTGCCGGCGCGCAGAACGCCATGCCGCCCCCGGACCAGCGCGATCTGCGGCCCGGCTTCCTCGCCATCGATCTCGCCGATGCGCTGAAGCTTCCGCTGTTCGACCCGCACACACACAAGCAAGTCGCCTTCGCCAATGGCGAGAAACCGTCCTACGGAGACGGGTTAATTGGCACCGACGAGACCAAGCCGGACGTCATGGTGGTCACCAATGGCGGCTCGGATCACATCTACATACCTGGCGCCAATGCGGCGGCGCTGGCCAGACAGATCGTCGGCATCCTTGCTAATGAGGATTACGTCAGCGGCATCTTCGTGAACGACGCCCTGGGCGACATTCCGGGGACCTTGCCGATGAGCGCGATCAACCTTCGGGGCACGGCATTGACGCCGCAGCCATTGATGCTGGTCAACTTCCGCTCCTTCGTAGCGCCTGGCTGCAAACCCGTGCTGCTGTGTGCGGCAGAGGTGGCCGATACATCGCTGGCCACCGGCCAAGGCATGCACGGCACCTTCAGCCGGGCCGACACCAGGAACTTCATGGCGGCGGGCGGGCCCGATTTCAAACGCCGTTTTGTGGATTCGGCCCCCACCGGCAACGCGGACATCGCGCCGACACTGGCCCGCATCCTTGGGCTTGCGATCGTGCCGAAGGGCGGCCTGACCGGCCGGGTCATCGGCGAGGCATTGCCGGGCGGCAAACGGGTGACGGTCAGCCGCGGCTGGCAGACTTCGCAACCGGGCCCCGGCGGGCTCAAAACCGTCCTCAATTATCAGCAGGTGGGCAGCACACGCTATTTCGACGCCGCGGGCTTCCCCGGTCGGACCGTCGGGCTGACCACGCACTAGCGCCTCCTCCGGCGCATCAAACCCGGCGACGAAGGGCACCCGAATCCGCTATAGCGCTTCCATGCGGATCGTGGAGACCGTCGAGGACTTAAAGGCGCTGGTCGGCCAGCTGGAAGGCGCGCCCTATCTCGCGCTCGACACGGAGTTCATGCGCGACCAGACCTACTGGCCGAAGCTGTGCCTGATGCAGGTCGCGGCGCCCGGCGGCATCGCAGCCATCATCGATCCCATCGCGCCGGGCATGGACCTGGCGCCCTTCTATCGGTTGATGGCGTCACCCGGCATCGTCAAGGTTCTGCATGCCGCGCGTCAGGACATCGAGATCTTCTGGCACCAGGGTGGCGTCATTCCCGATCCGCTGTTCGATACCCAGATCGCCGGCATGGTCTGCGGGTTCGGCGAATCCGCCTCTTACGAAACTCTGGCGCGGCGGCTCGCCAAAGCGGAGATCGACAAGTCAGCCCGGTTCACCGACTGGAGCCGCAGGCCGCTGACCAAGCGCCAGCTGGAATACGCGCTGGCGGACGTCACGCATCTTTGCGTCATCTACGAGGCGCTGGAGAAAGAGTTAAGGCGAAGCGGTCGCGAAGGTTGGGTGGTGGAGGAGATCGAGGCCCTCAAGCAGCAGGATTTGTATGAACTCGATCCCATCAATGCCTGGAAGCGGCTGAAACCGCGGACGGCGAACAAGCGGTTTCTTGCCATCCTCGCTGCCATCGCCGCCTGGCGCGAGCGCGAGGCGCAGACGCGCGACGTGCCCCGCAATCGCATCCTGCGCGACGAAGCCCTGCTGGAGATCGCCGCCCATCCGCCGGACAGCGCCGAGGGGCTGGAACGCATCCGCGCCGTTCCCAAGGGCTTCGCCACCTCGCGCATGGGAAAGTCCTTGGTCGAGGCAATCGAAGGCGCGGCCGACACGCCGCCGCCTGCGCCGCTGGAACAGGAAAAGCCGCGCCGCCGGCGCGATCCATCGCCTTCCGCCGTCGATCTGCTGAAGACCCTGCTCAACCTGCGCGCGGAGGAGGCCCGCGTGGCTCCGCGGATGATCGCCAATGCCGACGACATCGAACGGCTCGCCGCGCATGAAGATGAGGGGGTCAATGCGCTGCATGGCTGGCGGGCCGACGTCTTCGGCCGAGATGCCATTGCCCTGCGCGAGGGCAAGCTCGCCGTGGCGATCGAAAGGGGCAAGGCCGTCGTTGTCGAACTCGAGGACGAGGAAACGAACGGCGCCGGTCGTCCGTGAGCTACTCCGCCGCCGCCGCTAAGAAATCGGATCCGGCGCCTCGTCCGTCAGGTCGTCGCCGGGTTCGTACGGATCCTCGTCGGGGGCAAGCTCGTCGCTCGGGCTTGGGATATCGAAACCCGATGGCGGCACGGCCTCGAGAAAACCCGCCGCCCGCAACTCGTCCATTCCAGGCAGATGGCTCACGCTCTCCAGCCCGAACTGCAGGAGGAAGGCCTCCGTGGTGCCATAGGTGACCGGGCGCCCCGGGGTGCGCTTGCGCCCCCGTATCTTCACCCAACCCACTTCCATCAGGACGTCGATCGTGCCTTTGGACAGCGCCACGCCGCGGATGTCCTCGATCTCGGCCCGCGTAACCGGCTGGTGGTAAGCCACGATCGCCAATGTCTCGATGGCGGCGCGGGAGAGCCGACGCTGCTCCGGCTTCTCTTTGCGCAGCAGGAAGGCGAGGTCCGGCGCCGTGCGGAACTGCCATTTTCCCGCGACCTGCGAAAGGCTTACGCCGCGGCCCTCATATAGCTGTTGAAGCTCGGATAGCAGCGCGGCGATGTCCGCGCCTTCGGGAAGCGAGCCGGAAAGCGATTCGGCGCTCAGCGGTTCGGAGGCTGCGAACAGCAGGGCCTCGACCATCCTCAGATGCTCGGGATTGATCTGCGGCGGGGCGCCGGCGGGCATGTCGACTGCCTCCGTGTCTCCGGCGATTTCGGCCAGGCGAAGCACCCGATTCATGCCGCAACCTCCGGCGCCGCGGGCCCGGCGCGATCCTTCACATACACCTCGTCGAAGGCCTTCAACTGGCGAATCTCGATGCGGCCGTCACGCGCCAGTTCTAGGCATGCCAGCAAGGTGCTCGCAAGAGCGGAACGGCGCTTTGCGCCGTAGGACCAGTCGGCCGGCAGGAGGCTGACAAGGCCACTCCAATTGCCGATTCGGCCCAGCATGCGCTCCAGCCGCGCGCGGGCCTCCTCGATGAGAAGCACCGGCGCGTGCGGCGGACGGTAGGTGTTGCCTCGGACTCGCTTCAAGCGCTGCGCCGAATAGGCGGATAGAAGGTCATAAATCGTATCGGTATGAGTGCGGAGCTTGACCACCGTCACCGGCTCCGGGTCGCCACGGGCGAAGACCTCGCGCCCGAGACGGTCGCGCGCCATCAGCCGCGCCGCCGCCTCGCGCATCGCCTCCAGCCGCTGCAGCCGCCAGCGCAGCCGTGCCGCCAGCTCTAACGCCGTGGGCTCACCATCGAGGGAAGGCGGCTGCGGCAGAAGCAGACGCGATTTCAGATAGGCGAGCCAAGCTGCCATCACCAGATAGTCGGCAGCCAGCTCCAGGTTTCGCCGCCGCGCCGATTCGACGAATTCGAGATACTGATCTGCAAGTCTCAGGATGGAGATTTTCGCCAGATCGACCTTCTGGTCGCGCGCCAGCGCAAGCAAAAGGTCCAGCGGCCCCTCGAAGCCGTCCACAGTTACCACGAAGGCCTCTTCGGGCCGGACCAGCACGGCCTCGACGGCACCAAAATTGTCTTCCATCTCGCTCATGCCATAGCTCCCATGAGCTTCGCCAAGCGCGCTTCGGCCGCATCCGAATCGAAGTCTTCCACGGGCTGAACGTGCGAGAGCGCCGTTTCGGCCCGCTTGAGCGACGCGCCGTCCAGCGGCTTGGCCTCCGCTGCAACTTCCTTCATCTCCTCCATCCTGCCGTTGCAATGGACCACGATATCGCAGCCGGCAAACAAAGCCGCCCTGGTCCGAGCACCGATCGAGCCCGACAGCGCCTGCATGGAAATGTCGTCGGTCAGAAGCAACCCCTCGAAACCGATTTCGCCGCGGACGACGTCGCGGATGACTTTGGGGCTGATGGTGGCGGGGCGCTGCGCGTCGATCGCCTCGTAGACGACGTGCGCCGTCATGCCCAACGGGCAGAAATTGAGGCTTCGGAACGTGACGAAATCGCTGCCGCTGAGCAGTTCCGCCGTGGCTGGCACGCGCGGCAACGAGAAATGCGTGTCGGCCCCGGCACGGCCGTGTCCCGGCATGTGTTTCATCACGGGCAAAATGCCACCCTCCAGCATGCCCTCGATCACCGCCCGTCCCAGATCGATGACCGCCGCCGGTTCGCTGGAAAAGGCGCGGTCACCGATCACATCGCTGGCGCCTCCTACGGGCACATCAAGGACCGGCACGCAATCGACCGAGATGCCGACTTCGATCAGATCATGCGCGATCAGCCGAGCATTGAGGTAAGCCGCTTCGCGGGCCTCTTCCGGATGCGATGCGAAGAGGTCGCCGAAGCGGCGCGCCGCCGGCCTCGCCCGCCATTGCGGGGGCTTCAGGCGGGCCACCCGGCCACCCTCCTGATCCACCAGAACCGGCGCATCGGGGACAATCTCCCGCATGGACCGCACCAGACGGCGAACCTGATCGCGGTCACCGATGTTGCGGGCGAAAAGGATGAACCCCCAAGGATGGGCATCGCGAAAGAAGGCGCGCTCATCCGCAGTCAGCTCCGTTCCGGAGCAGCCATAGATTGCGCGCGAACGTGTGGGCATCTCAGCGTTCAGCCCCAATCAGCGCTTGGCGGGGAAACAGGTTGCCCCGTCGGCCTTCAACTTTTCGCACAGCGCCGCCGACTCGGCGGAATTTGCGAAGGCGCCGATCCGGAGCCGGTACCAGGTTCCCTTGCCCGCCAATTCCACGCGCCTGATATCCGGCTCATAGCCGCCGACCAGCGGATGCCTTGCTTCGTAGGCGCGCCAAGCCGCACGCGCCTCCGCATCCGATTTGTAGGCTCCGACCTGCAGCACAAAGCCGCCTGCGGCTTTGCTATGCGTCGGCACTGTGGATTCAGCCGGTGCGGAAACGGCGGCAACCTTCTTCGGCGCGGCCGAGGGAGCCTCAGTCGTTGCCTTGGGAGGCACCAGTACGCGCGGTGCCGAAGTGGCCGCTGGCATAGACGCCGGAGGCTGCACCTCCGTCTGCTGTGCCGGCAGCTCGGGTGCTGGCTCGGAAGACGGCGCTGTCGGCCTCAGCGTCCCAGTCCGCGCCTTGAGGCCCACGGCAAACGGGACATGGGCCAGAGGAACACCGGCCGCCTTCTGGGACGGCGAGAGAACGCTGGGCTTCTTTTGCGGCACCATGCTTGGCGGCGGCGGTGCGGTATCCTCATCGGCCGCGCCCTCGTCGGCCGGCGCCGGCTGCTGATAGATTTTCAGACCCTTGAATGGAATCTCGCCGTTTTTGGTCGGCGCCTCGCCACCGGCGACGACGCGGGGAGCGACTTCGCGCCCATGCTGTACGCCCTGGGAATAGGCCAGCC